>NZ_CP125297.1:0-307872 GCF_030412785.1 Paraburkholderia sabiae | reverse complement strand
TTGTTCAGATACTGCTCAACGATAGGCTGAACGTAGGCGTTCGCAACGACTGTAGAGAAGCGCTCATATTCCCGAATCTCGGGGCAGACTTCACTTGACACGCTGATAGAGAGGTGTGGGAGCCTTTCAAGGAGCAGATCGCGGGCACGCTCCTCATGTGCGCCATTAGCGTATGCGTGGATGAAACCGATTGCCACGCTTTCAACACGTGCTTTTGTCAACTGCTCTGCTAGCGCGTCAAACGCTGCTTCATCAAGTGGCAAAAGTACGTCGCCGGTCGCCGACACGCGCTCTTCAACCACGAAGCGCCTTTCCCGGGGAACAAGTGGAGTTTGCTTGATGAGCATCAGGTCGGTAGGCGCATATCGCGTTTCATAACCGATCTCGAGCACATCGCGAAAGCCCTTGGTTGTGAGGAATGCCGTCAACGCCCCGCGACGTTCGAGTACAGCGTTGGTCGCGAGCGTCATCCCATGTACAAACAGCGACACCTCCGCGGTTGACACGCCGGCAGTGCGGAGAACGTGCTGCACACCGGTGATGATCGCCTGCTCTGGAGCGTCGTAGCGTGTCAACGTCTTAGTGGACCACCGCTCGCCGTGTCCTTCGAGAACAATGTCAGTGAACGTGCCTCCGATATCCGCCGATAGACGGAAATCGCGTTGCTCGACGTGGTCTTGCGTATACATTTGGTGCCTTTGATTGCCAATCCGTTAATAAATTATGTCGAACGCGATTGCAGCGGGTAAATGCGAAAGAAAGCGAGCTATATGCGCCAGATGCATCGAGCACTTCGATGAAGTCGTTGACCGTTACGATCCATCTGATGCAGGCTGGAATCGAGATTCGCCGCTTGCGTCTCGTTACGTGCTACCGCGATCTGCTTCGGAACAACGCCCCCGCGGGGCCCTGTACTTGGCGGTTCAATAGCTTGAGCACCGCCCAAAGGGTCGCCTGATTGCTTGTGAGCACCGGCTTTTTGACGACCTCTTCCAGGTGTTGGACCAGTTCGAAAGCGCGCAGATCTGTGCAACTGACGACAATGGCCTCAGCATCGGGCGAGTCGGCCTCTACGACCAAGCGCTCGATTTCCCCAGCCGTGATCTTGCGAATTTCGTTGCCCGAACGCAGCAAAGCGTGACTTGACACAACCTTGTAGCCGTTACTTTCAAAAAACCGGCACTCCGCCTTCGTTACATCTGCGGGATAGGGTGCCGCTATGGCGACCTTCGACACAGACAACGTCGCCAAGGCGTCCAGCAAGGCTGCCGACGTTGTAACGGCCCGTGAATCAGTAAGCGACTCAATTCTCGATGTGATATTCGCAAGTGCGCTGTTCCCGTCCAGAAACGTCCCGCTGGTGCATGCGTACACCACAACGTCCGGGACGATGGATGCGATCAAGCGACACGCATCATCCACCTGCGCGTTCATCGCTCGCAGGTCCTCGGGAGTTGAGACCTTCATGAACACCCGCGTAGCGAAGACGCCTACGTCGCTCGGCGCATGTCGAATGAAGTCAGGCTCAGTGGTCGTGTTCAGGGACGGAAGAATCAGGCCCACTCGTGGGCCTTCCATACGGGGATCAGACGTCATGGGCGGTGTAACCTCTTCTTAAAGTCCCGTTCTCTTCGAAGCCGAACAGGACGTCGCAGTGAGGGGCGCGCAGCTAAGACTGGGGTGGTCACTGCGCAACGAACTTGTTGATTCAGACGGTTGATGCCATCACTTGCTGAGAACGCTATTCGAGTTCCTTGCCAGCCGTCTCGGGCACAAGAAAAACGGCGCCGGCAGCTAGTAGGTAGAAACCTGCTGTAATGGAGAGGGCGCCACCGATGCCATACCACTCGCTAAGCAAACCGATGACTGCCGGAGCAAAAGAGCTAATTCCACGGCCGAAGTTGTAGCAAAAGCCAACGCCAAAGCCTCTGCAACTCGTAGGAAACACTTCAGAGAGCATTGGGCCGAAGCCGGCGAAGGCACCAGCCGCGAAGAACCCGACGAACGGCGAGAGCACCAGTAGCGAAGTCTCGTCTCGTACCGAAGAAAGCAAATAGATCATGACGCAAGAGACGATCACGTACACAGCGAAGATCGGGCGGCGGCCAAACCTGTCGGCCAAGACGCCGAAGATTGCGTTACCGAACCACGCAGCGATCATGGCCGGGATCAAGAATCCGGACGATTTTGCGATGCTCAGACCTGCGCCGCCTTTCGCGAGCGGAAGGCTGAGATAGCCGGGAAGCCATGTGAAAAGGCCCCAGTAGCCGCACATAGTCAAGGTGCTAATCAAACACATCATCAGCGTCGGGCGACGCATCCTGCCTCTGAAGATTTGCATGTAGTCCGCTTTCATGCGGTTCTCCGCGCGAGCTCTGAGGTACAGCGGACTCTCATCAACGTGTCGGATGATCCAGAAAATGAGCAGACCAGGGATCACGCCTAGAAAGAACAGCGTCCGCCAACCGAAAACAGGAAGAACCAGTGCAGAGGCGGCCGCGGCGCCAATGTAGCCGAGCGACCACCCAGCCTGCATTACTGATAGCGCCTTTGCCCGGTGCTTAACTGGCCACGATTCTGAAATAAGAAGCACGGAAACCGTCCACATCCCACCCCAACCGAGTCCGAGTACGGCGCGCGTTACTGCAAGCTGATTAAGGTTTTGGGTGAACGCGCTCAATCCTGCGAATATTGTGAAGACCGTGATACAGAGGACGATGGACCGCTTGCGACCGATCTTGTCGGCGACTGGTCCAGACACGACACCGCCAATCGAACACGCCAAAAGTGACACGGTTGCAAGGAACCCTGCCTGAAGCGTCGTCAAGTTCCATTCGTGAAGGATGGTTGACAACGCGAAAGCGTAGACCATGACGTCAAATGCATCGAGCACGTTCCCTAACACTACAGCAGCAAGGGCCCACCAATGCTTCGGAAGGACGTCAGCTCGCCACGACCCCTTCGTTCCTGAGCGCGATGCGCTCGTAGTGCCTACACCTTCGTCGGTTGCGGGGCGCACCGACCGGCTCGATTCTTCCAACATGTCTCATCCCCATCTAGTTGTCGACCCGCCAATGCAGCGATCGAGGTTCACAGCTTCAGATTGATATGTCGAGAATGATCGCCAGGATCATCAAACGCAAATACGTCAATATTGCCCGCTTATGCGCCCGATGCATGATCGCGAGGCGATTCGGAGCAACGCCCCGTCGGACGGGCGTGTGCGTCCGGCACGGCGGCACCGATTCGCCGCGAAAAACCACCCAGATAGGGGTCTTCCCTACTCTTCGCGCTGAGTCTCATGCGGGCGATGCATAAGGCAGCCACGAAAACGAATTTGGGAAAGAAATTATGACGCGCCTACACTCGGCCACGATCAAAGGAGATGAAGATGCTCGTAGCCGAAAAGCAGGAACTCAGCCTGCCACTTACGCCGTTCCGCGACGATTCGCCGCTTGACCTGTCGCTCGAAAACGTAAGAGAGGTGTTTCCGATCACCCGCAGCCGCGCTTACCTGAATAACGCTTCCATCGCCCCGGCCTCAACGCTTGTAATGTCGGCGATGGATCATTTTATGAGTGATGTTCGAGACAACGGACGAAACCGCTATCCGCTGTGGTGCGACTATGCGGAGACAGCCATCAAAGGGCGCGTGGGAGCAATGATCGGCGCTAAAGCTAGCGAGATCGCTTTCGTTAAGAACACCACGGAGGGCCTAGTGACCGTCGCCAACGGCTTGGATTGGCGCAAAGGCGATAATGTGCTCTTGCCTGACATCGAGTATCCCTCGAACGTTTACTGCTGGATGAAGCTGGCGAAGCTCGGCGTCGAGATCCGCTGGATCAAAGCAAGAAACGGTCGGATTGAGCTTGATGACATCGCTGCGTTGATGGACAGTCGTACCCGCCTCTTGTCGCTCAGCGCAGTACAATTTTCGAATGGGTTCAAGCAGGACCTCGCTGCTGTGTCGGAGCTCTGCTCCAAGAAGAAGGTGCTTCTGAATCTTGACGCCATCCAGTGGGTTGGCAATCAGGCCTTGAACCTAGCAGAGATACACGTTGATTTCCTGTCATTCGGCGGCCACAAATGGTTTCTCGCCCCGATTGGCACAGGTATCTTCTATTGCAACGAGAAGTCGATCGACCTGCTCGACCCGCCTAGCGTTGGATACCATACGGTTGATCGCGGGGAAGCCCACATGGACTACATCCTCGACTATCGCCCGGGCGCTGCACGATTCGAGGAGGCGTTGGTGAATTTTCCGGGGATCTGGGGGCTTGACGCGGCCGTTCGCATGCATCTTGCCGTTACACCGATCGCCGCTCAAGAGAAAATTGCTTCTGTCGTAAGCTACGCTGCCGAGCGATTGCAGTCTCGAGGGTGGCGCATCATCAGCCCGCGCAGCCATCCGGGTGAAACCTCTGGATTGCTTTCCTTCACGAAAGAAAGTCTTGACGTTGAGAAAGTGGCAAAGTCGATGAACTCTGCGGGAGTGGACCTAGCTGTTCGAGCGGGTGCCCTTCGTATTTCCCCGAGCTTCTACAACGACGAAAGCGACATCGACCGGATGATGGCGGCACTCGAAAGCTGCTGAAAATCGTTCGATGTTGGTCTCTATGAGATACGCCCGGTAACCAGACGGGCGTAAGCGTCTTTGTAATCGGCCCAACAAATTTACACCGGCGTCTTTACTAGACGCTGGTCGATCTTCACCCGCCGCGCTCGCTTCTGGCCGATCGCTGCCGGTTAGGCGTTTGAAGTGCGTCGGTCCCTAGCGTGTTTCACAACGTTTGCTGCCTCGGTGGGCCGACTAACAGGCTCTCCGGCAGTAACGCCCTCCCTCCCACGATCCTCCTATCGACAAATCGATCCGTTGCGCGAACTTAGCTTGTATGCTATGTACATCCGGTCTAGCGCACACAGGTCGATCAGCAGACAACGATTTTCGTTGCACTGTCGCGTTGATCGCTTCAACGGCACGTTCGCACGCGCTGCCCAGTTCGGCCGAAAGACCTAACAGTGTTTGAGTGGATGGAAATGATGGAGATCAGACTCGAATGGTTGAGGGCGTTCCGCGCCATCATGCAGACGGGAACAGCGACGGGAGCAACAGCGCTCGTATTTCGTACCCAACCTCAAGTTAGTCGAATGATTTCGGGTTTGGAGTCTTCGTTGGGCTTTCAGCTCTTCACTCGTGAAGGCCGGCGCTTGATTCCGACTGCCGACGGGCTTCGATTCTACTCGCACATCGAACCCCTACTAGCAAACTTCGACCGCCTCTCCGGCTTCGCGGAGGATATTAAGGAAAAAAGAGGTCGTCCGCTTGTCGTCGCCGCCGAACCTTTTTTACTCGCCCATCTCGTTCCCTCATCGGTTGAGCGCATGCACCGCGCTGAGGGTACGCATTTTGCAATTGATCTCTGTGTTAGAGAGGTTGGGCTCTGGGTCTCTCGCAGCAACGTAGACATCGCCATCGTCGCCCTGCCGTTTACGCAAACAGACCTCGAGCAGTTCAGCTTCGCGGAAGTAGAGCTAGTTGCCACGCTTCCGGAGGGACACCCGCTCTGCGACAACGAAGTCATCGACATCACTGATCTTGCGGCGCAACCGTTTATCGCGCTCAGACAGACGACGTTGCTACGCTCCCAGATCGATATGGCCGCAGTGCGACTTGGCAAGCCCTTTAGGCCGATTATGGAGACCGGCTCAGGTGCGACCGCGTGCGAGCTCGTAGCACGTGGGATCGGAGTGTCGATTTCGGACCCTGTTCTTGCCTCGGCTTACCGCGAACGTGGGGTGGTCGCACGGCGACTGTCCATGCCCCTGAAAGTCACCTACGGCTTTCTCGTGAATCCGGCAGCCGCTGGTGCTCAGGTCGTGCAGATGGCCCGGCATGTACTCGAAACTGCTGCCTCCCTCGCTGGCGACTTTGTATCGATCCAGCCATCCGTTTTCGAGCGGATGTCGGGCGCGTTGAGCGACCGCAACCGCTCGGCCACCGACGACGTAGTGAATTGGGAAAGCATGTCGAATCACCACGGGAATGATGAAAAGCAGTGATTTCGTTCCTGCACTCGCTTCGGAACGGATGGCAGTGCGAGCGGCTATTCGATGAACAGCATCAGAGTGTCCGCAAGCAGTATCGCATACACCCTCGACGCGTCCCTTCGTACAACTGATCGCCACCGTCTTACCTAGCCGGGTGAGCCCAACTTGCCGTTGCGGCAGCTGAACTCTGATTCCGAATGCGCCGCCCTGGCGCAACGCTCCAGGCACGTGCACCGCTCGGTCGACGTACAAATCACCGCTGCATACCAGGGTTATCCCTCGAAGCAGGCGCGTTTTGTTAAGCAATAGCTGTCGTTTGCGACGTCTTTTGCTTAACTCCACAGAAATGACGGGACCGTCGCGACCTCACCAAAGTTGGCACTCCGGGCAGGAAGCGAACCGGAATGATCGAAAAATCGAGTCGCAAACGCAGCTATTAAGATAACTATTCTTATCTTTAGGTGCCGGTTTTTCATCTAAACTGCACTGATGGAAAATCGCCCTGTCCACGATATGACCCCTCTTCCCGGGGAGCCCGCTGGCTTTCCGGACGCGGATGAACTCGCGGTGCTGCGCGCGTGGTACGCCGGCGTGCCGGTCCGGCAGGCCGTAGAGCGCTATCTGCCTTCGGCGCTCGGAAACGGAAGGTCGGCGCGCGGGGTGCTCGGCCGTATTCGCCGCAAGCTGCTCGATGTCGCGTGTGCGGTCCACCGGGACGATCTGGCCGCCCTTCTCTCGCATCCCGCGCAGGAGCGCGAACAGCATGCGAAGACCATGGCGCACGCGGTCAACGTGCTGCGCACGGCGCGCCCGCCCGAACCGCAGATCGCCGACGACATCGCACAGTGGTTCACTCCCCGCGCGGTGCGCGTGCTGCACGCACACGGCATCACGACGCTCGCCGATCTGACCGTGCGCATCCCGCGCCGGCGCCAGTGGTGGAAAGCCGTGCCGGGGCTCGGCGCGGCCAGCGCCCGGACCATCGAGGCCTTCTTCGCCGCCTGGCCCGCCCTCACGGAAAGAGCCCGCGCGCTGGTTGTCGCCAGCCAGCGTGGCGACATCGTGCCGCGGGAAACCCTCAAACTGCCCCACGAGGTCGACGGCTCCGCTGGCACGTTCCGCGCGCCGCCCGCGACCTGCACGCTCAACGCGTCCAACGACTACCAAGCCGTACAGACGTGGCTATCGCTGCACGAGTCGCCCGCCACGCAGCGAACGTATCGCAAGGAAGCAGAGCGGCTGATCCTGTGGGCGATCGTCGAACGCGGCCGTGCGCTGTCGTCGCTGACGACCGAGGATGCGATCGCGTACCGGACCTTCTTGCGGCACCCGTCGCCGCGCAGCCGCTGGATCGGCCGGGTGCGACCGCGCACGTCGCCCGACTGGCGGCCGTTTAACGGCAGCCTGTCGGCGCGCTCGGTTGCGCACGCGCTGTCGATTCTTGGCGCCCTGTTCCGCTGGCTCATCGAACAGCGCTACGTGCTGGCTAACCCCTTTGCGGGCATCAGGGTGCGCGGTGGCAAGACGGCGTCCGTGCTCGATGCATCGCGCGCCTTTACCGACGGCGAATGGGCGCTGGTGCGGACGATGGCCGACGGGCTTGAGTGGTCTGACGGCTGGACGGTACCCGCCGCGCAGCGGCTACGCTTTCTGCTCGATTTCGGCTTTGCGACGGGCCTGCGCGCGGGTGAACTCGTCGGCGCGACGCTCGGCCACGTTGAGACGGATGCACGCGGCGAACACTGGCTGCGCGTCACCGGCAAAGGCGGCAAGATCGCGCGGGTGGCGCTGCCGCCGCTGGCGTGGGAGGCACTGGCCCGCTATCTGGCCGGGCGCCAGCTGCCGACTACTCCTGCGCGCTGGCGGCCGGACACGCCGATCATCGGCAGCCTGGAAACGGACAGTGACGCGGCCATCAGCAGTGTGCGGCTGTGGAGCGTCCTCGAGCGCTTCCTGCTGCTTGCCGCCAATGCGATCGAGACCGATCACCCGCCGCTCGCACAGAAGCTGCGACGCGCGAGCCCACACTGGATTCGCCACACCCACGCTACCTTCGCGCTTGCGCACGGCGCCGAGCTCACCACGGTGCGCGACAACCTGCGGCACGCCTCCGTTTCCACGACGTCCATTTATCTGCACAGCGACGAAGTGAAGCGCGCGCGGCAGATCGGCGAGGCTTTCGATGTCAGAAAATGAGGGAAGCGAACGGATCGATTGCGAGAATTACGCAGCACCCAGTTTACAATAAAATGGGTGCTGTACAATTATAGAATCAGACGCAGGATCCCCAGCGCGAGCTGGCCTTTACGGAGCGAAAACGATGCGGCCCGATCAGATGACGGCTACCGAGCGCGCGGCCCTCGAGCGCCTGCTTGAGCACGCGCGCGGCGACACCCACCAGAGCCGGCGCGTGGCGGATTTCCTGCTGGCATGGTGGAATGCCAGCGCGTGCGGCGCGTACGATCTTACAACGGGGTGGTCCGTGGACGAGGCGATTGCCGAGGATCTGTGCGTCGTGTTCCGGCTTGCCACACGCGCGAACAGCTACCCCGATACGCTCGGCTACGGCCCGCAGTTCGAGGCCGTCGTGCGTGCCTAGCGTCCCGAGCTCATCAAGGAAGACTGACATGGCAACCGAAACCATCGACCAGAAAACCCTCTCCCAGCTCGTGGAAGCAGGCGCTGTACGTGCGGCGCATGTCGTTGGCCACGGCAACGGCTGGACGATCTCGGCACACTATGGCCGGACTGAGCGTTTTCTCGCGGCCAAGCGCGGCGACGTCCGTGTGTTTCGCAAGCTGGAAACGCTGGTGAGCTTCCTGCGCGATATGGGCATCAGCCACTTCGACGTGGACGCGGCCGGCTACGATCCACAGGCAGCCGAGCGCGTCACCCGACCCGATCGGTCTGCCGCGCTCAAGGAGGCACACGCCGCACGCGCGTATGACAGGTGGTTTCGTGAGCAGGTGCAGGAGTCGCTCGACGACCCTCGCCCAAACGTGCCGCACGCACAGGTGCAGCAGGAGATGGTTGAAAAGAAGGCGGCGCTGCGCAGGAAGATCGCCCGAGCCGGGGCTAAATCTTGATCGTCGAGTGGCGCCCGAAGGCACGCGAGGATCGCAACAGGCTTTTCGACTATATCGCGCAGGACAACCCCACCGCCGCACTTGAGCTGGATGACCGGATAGAACGACAGACCGACGCGTTGCCCGCGCGTCCTGAGTTGTACAAGCCCGGACGTATTCGTGGTACCCGTGAAATGGTACTCACGTCCAACTATGTGCTCGTCTATCGGATCAGAAAACAGGTGGGTTTGATAGAAATCGTGCGCATCATCGGCGCACGGCAACGCTACCCAAGGGGCAAACAGGGATCTTGATTGATCGCGCCAAAAGTCCCTCTCGAACGGGCGCCGATCGTGTTCAACAGGCGGATTCAGGGGGCATCGTCTGCTACGGATATTCATTCAACGCGCGTGTGCTATGGAAACCCTCGATCTCGAACCTCGAGTACTCGCCGATCGCCGCGGCGTCGCGTTCGCTCTCGCCCACGCGAATAGCAGGGTGCAGTGCGTGATCACGCTCACGACGCTGCAAGCTTACTTCTGGCTTGATCCCCGGGCCAGCGAAGCTCAGGTGCTGAAAACGTTCCGCGATGGATACGGGCGCATCCGTGCGATCGCCGAACGCAAGCTGCTCGCTCATCCCGCTGCGAAGCTCCAACTGACGCCAGACGATTTTGCACGACCCTGATCGCTAAGGCGGCGGAAGCCGGATGAGTCGGCACTTCGCGCCGACCGAAAAAAGCCCGCCATCTGACTGATGGCGGGCGTGTACGACATGCAGCCGAAATGGCCAGTCAGGCCGGCACCTTACGCCGCGTTGACAGCGTCCTTGAATCCTTTCCCGGCGGTGAACTTGACGGTTTTAGCGGCAGGTATCGTGAGCGTCTCGCCCGTCGAAGGATTGCGGCCCGTACGCTCAGCCCGGGCGCCCGTTGAGAACGAACCGAAGCCTATCAGTTGCACCGTCTCGCCACGCGTCACCGCAGCAGTCACAACCTCGAGGATGGCATCAAGGGCCTCGCCCGTGCTGGACTTGCTTTCGCCCGTGCTGGCGGCGACTGCGTCGATGAGTTCCTGCTTGTTCATATAAAACCCTCTCCTTGTGGCTCCCGCCCACGGCGGGATATGTGCAAACCTAACGCATGTGCATGGAGCAATGCAACTCGTAAGGTCCGCAGGAAGCCGTGTTTCCGGATATCAACGAATTTTCAAGTGAAAGCGAGATACTTGCGTACTCAACGTGTTCCGAGGCGGCGCTCCTGATGCGCCTCACAAAGGGCAACCTCGGACTCCTCTTCGTCATCGGTTCTTCGAAAAAGGCCCCTCGCCATGAAACCGACCATTGATAGCGGAACCCAACTCGGACTGTTTGCCCATCAATCTCTTGGTGCCCCTACGCACACCGTGCGGGGGGTTACTTGTACCACTCCGCCCTGATGGCCGCGAAGTCCATGTCCTTCCACTCCTCCTTCCAGAGCTGCCAGTACGGGATATCGTTGGAAGATGGGGCGTCAGCGCACTGGTCGATCTGGACGATCGACGGAAGGATTATGGATTCACCGACCAGCAGCGCTTCACCTTGCCGGAACGACGTCATCTTGTCGATCAGCGAGCCGAGCGAGTCCGGAAGCAGCTTCTTCACGTACCCTTGGTCCGCTGGATTGGTAAGGCGCATCGCAATAAAGTTGCTACATTGAGAGAAGATCGTTTCGGATATCTCGGAGGGGCGCTGGCTGGCAAGCAACAAGGTAACGCCGTACTTCCGTCCCTCCTTCGCGATCCGCTCAATGGAGACTTTGGATGAGCGGTACTTGGATAGCTCGCTGTTCGGGACATACTTGTGTGCCTCTTCGTAGACAAGCAGGATTGGCACGTCGTTGTTAACCTTCTCGTTAGGGTCCTTGGCACAGCGCATACGCTTGTAGACATACCCGTACTCGAAAACGAGGCGCGAGATGAGTGAGACCGTTATGCTCAGCACCTCGAATGGAACTCCGCTGAGGTCAATGACGGTCACGTTCGAATTTCCTTTCGAAGGGTACCCGAGCAGTTTTTGGAGCGTTTCTTCAAACGTGATGCTCTTTGATTTCTCGCCGAGGAAGAAATCAAGCCGACTGTCGTTGACCTTGTTTTCGAGCCGATTCACGAAATTGGTCAGCTTCCCGTAAAGGCTGCCCTGTGTGTATTTTGGCTGACCGGCCTTTTCCTTGTTGCTAGCCGCGTAGACTTCTCCAGTATCGACCATCTCTTCGTTCTTTGCGTTTGCGTACGCAAGCACTTCTTTGATGTCGAATAGGATAGGCGTGTCGAGGTGGATCTTTTGTTTTTCGGCCTCGGAACCACTGAACTTTTCGCGGCGGTCCCTGATGATCGCTTCCTTGAAAATGTTTCTCTGGTTGTGGTCATTAGCTTCAGTGTCGAGGAAGAACTCTTCCAGCTCTTCACTGTTCAGCATCCAGTACGGCAAGATCAGGTTTGAGATGTCGATGTGGTTTGCCGAAGGGAAGGCTGACTTGTACTCCGAGTGGATGTCGAAGACGATCACGTGCGAGTTGTTGAGCGAGAAGTCGCCGTTCTTTTCTTTTACCGCGTTCTGGATGACGGTAGCGAGGGTATGCGACTTGCCTGACCCCGTGGAGCCGACCACGGCGATGTGCTTGTTGAAGAACTTGTTTCCGTTGACGGGAACGGGGACGTTCTTGTTCGACGCCAGCGTCGCAAAGCGGAACCTCTCCGCTTCAGGCACTGAGTCGTCGTAAATCTTCTTGATATCAGCGATGGTCGCGGGCTGGACTTCCTTCGGCGGGATCGCGAGCGAATCGCCGCCGCGCTCGAATTTGCCGTCCCTCAGGATGCCAAGCGGGAAGGCTTCGATGATGTGGTCCCGTTTCCCGTCCGAACTGACGGCGATCTGGAAGTTCTCGATAATGGCTATGAGGATCGCGTTCTCGTTGTCAGCGATCTTCACGTAAGAGCCGACTTTCAGCGATTCTTCCGCTACCTTGAAGTCTTCGAGGTCGTCCACAACGATGCGTACCTTGTCGGGGAAGACTGCGATTACCTGGGCGTTGATTTGCTCTTCTTCCTGCGCGTTTGCCATGTTCATGTGCCTACGGTTAGATGATGGATTTGACGTCCGAAAGCCGCTCTACCTGAATCTTGACGTGCCGAACTGCCGGCTTTTCGTAGTCGAAGTAGCCGCTGCCCAGGTGGAACTGGTAGATGCGTCGGGTCTTGGTAACGGCATCCACGGTTTGCTCAACGTTAGGAAGGGTGTTCAGGACCTTGATCTTTACCCCATTGCCATGCGTGGCTTTCTGCGTGATTGAGTGATAGCTGAAGTCCGCGCCTTGGAAGTCGTGGCCGTCAATGAGCTTGAACCCTTCCACGCTCAGCTCTCTCTTCAGCGCGAGCAGCTCGTCGTCTGGTACGCCGTGGACGTAGATGTACGGGCAGAAGGGGGAGGGCTCTCGCGCGGACAGCTTCGCCCACTTCCTGGAAAGCTCGAAGAAGAGGTCCTTGAGGTCGCTCCGAACGTACGAGCCAGCAGCGTCCGCCTCGACTAGGAAGAAGCGCTCATGCGGGGATACGTTGAGCTCCGTGAAGTATTCCTTGCGGAGCGCCGCAAGATGTGCCTTCTTGCCCTTCTTCTCTATGAACCACTCATTGAACAGGATCGTGGAGGTGTTGATTCTTGTTAGGAACTCCTTCTTCGTGATTCTCCGGTCCTCCGGCACCGGTTTGATCGAGAGCTCGCGGATAACGGCTAGTGCGTTGTTGTAGTAGAAGTATTCGGCCGAGAACGACGTGCCTCCGAAGATAGCTCGGACGGCTTCGAGTACCTCGCGGTATTGTTCGTCAAACTCTTTCGCCCTAACGTCGATGGTGAAGCGTTTCAGGAATTCCTCGAGATCCGCATCGGAAAGGCCAAGCTCCGAATAGTGGTAGCGCGTAACCTTGGTAGTGCCTTTCCCCTCCGAGTACGTGAGGAAATGTTTTTTCAGGAAATCGACGTCGATGCCTCCATCCAGTTTTTCCTGACCCGAGGCGTAGTGGCCTTTAATAGAGTAAGAGATCTTTGGTTTTGTTCCCGCCAAGCTTTCTTTGAAATGGGACACCATGTGCTTTACCGCATCTTTGATCACGGAGTGGTTGTATTCCGTCTTCGCGTAATACTTGCATTGCGTGGCCGTAACGTCCGTTGCGGTCCGGATGTCGATGTCTTCGGTGCATTCGATCTCGACGGAATCGTCTGGTGACGCCAGTTGCAAGATGCTGAGGATTGACAGATCGAACTGGTAGAAATATCCCCGAATAGTGTCTACGGCGCTTCTGTCAGTCATGGTATATCCCGTAAATATTTTTCTTCAATCCTGACTTAACCGGCATCGGAAGGATTTTGGTTCTTAAGTTCGGCAAACTTTGCCGCCATTGTCGAGTTGCCCCGAGTTAGCTTCTTGATCGTCACATCCTGCGCCTTGTCGTTCGCAAGACGAAGGTTTCGATCGGTGCCCAGGAGGGCGTCTTTCGTCTTCTGCAGATGGTCGATTGACTTATCGATCTCCGCGATGGCTTTTTGGAAGTGTCCGGAGGCGAGGTCATAATTTCGCGCGAATGCCGCCTTAAAAGTCTCAAGCTCACCTTCAAACTTCGTGATGTCAATGTTCTGCGCCTTGACGAGCGCCAGCTCCGACTTATACGTGAGAGAGTTCATCGCAGCATTTCGCAGCAGCGTGATGATCGGAATGAAGAACTGCGGCCGGACGACGTACATCTTCGGAAAGCGGTGGAAGACGTCAACGATCCCAGTGTTGTAGAGATCGTTGTCGGGTTCCAGTAGAGAAACCAGCACCGCATATTCGCACCCCTTCTCGGTACGATCTTTGTCGAGCTCCTTCAGAAATTCCTCGTTTCTGTTCTTCGTCGCCGTTCGATCATTTTCGTTCTTCATTTCGAACATGATGGAAACGATCTCAGTGCCCGCTTCGTCCGTGTCACGAAAAAT
The DNA here is from genome assembly GCF_030412785.1 of Paraburkholderia sabiae. Classification (NCBI taxonomy): domain Bacteria; kingdom Pseudomonadati; phylum Pseudomonadota; class Betaproteobacteria; order Burkholderiales; family Burkholderiaceae; genus Paraburkholderia; species Paraburkholderia sabiae. The sequence continues at coordinate 293,755 of NZ_CP125297.1, read as the reverse complement.
GTAGTCGCCCTTGCTGCCGGTTCGCGCATCGTTATCCTTCTCGAAATAGGCTCTCGGAAATGCTGTCGCTCGAATGCGGTTGAACTCTGTCTCGCAATGCTGCTCGAGAGTTTCGCCAACCATCTTGGTCGACAGGCGAGCCTTCATGTCACGGAGACGCTCGATTGCATCATCGCGATCTTTGATCTGTGTCTCGTATTTGTCCTTAAGCGACTTCTCGGCAAGCTGCTTTTCAAGCGCGGCTCGTTCGAGGCCATTCCTCAATTCATCCCGCTCTTTCTCGACTTTGCCAACAGCCTCCGAAATTGCAAGCTTCTGCGCAACCTCTATTGCGCCGAGCTTGGATGTCAGCTCCTGAATCGCAGCGTCCTTCGCCGCGGCAGCCTTCTGCAGCTCGTTCAAAAGGTTCGCCTCGGCCAGCTTCGCAGCAGATTCCGTTTCACGCCTTGCCTGCTCAAGTTCGTTCGCAAGCACGTCACGCTCTTTCTCCACAGCGTTGAGCGCCTCGGTAATGGCCAGCTTCCGCACGACTTCCGCCGCATCGATCTTGGCCTTCAGTTCTTTGATCTCGGAGTCCTTCGCTACGGAAGCCTCCTTCAACTCGCTAGCAACTTTGGTCGTGGCAAGCTCAACGGCATTTCGCTTGTCCTGCTCGGCCAGCTCAAGTCGCTCGTGCAATTGCTGCTCGAACTCGCTATCGCGCACCTGTTTTAGGATGTCCGCGTACCCCGCCTCGTCAATCTTGAACGCTTTCCCGCAGTGCGGGCAAATGATTTCGTGCATGCCTAGGTTCCCCCGCTTTTATCAGAATTCACTTTCGTATTCCGAGCCCGGCCTTTTCGCCACCCGCGTTGCAATCAGGTTTTCGACCGGCTGGAATCAATGTATCGCCATTGTCCACGTTTGTGGCTTCAGGATGGGCGATTATTGACGATCACGACCGTGAAGTCGAACGGCGATCCTTGCCGCTTATAAGCGCTGAGCAATGACGCTACAAAGCAGTCGCTGGACACGCGACGAATGAAGCGTCTCATTCCAAGGCGGGTATAGAAACGCAGGTGTATGTCACGTATACGGCCGCTTTCGACAGATCTTAAGGTCCGTACCGGGGGCGAAGACCAGTTCGTCGAGAGTGAGAAGTGCCATTCTCCGACGCCGGTTCGGGAACGGCAGCAAACTGCCACGCAACCGATGTACCGTTTCTTAACGACGAACGTCGGCTATAATCAAACAGCATGGCAGCAATACTCATACTGGTCACGACGTCAACGGCTTTCTCGCTCAGCGTGAAAAAGCCATCACCATCGCAAACAAAAACGCTACAACAACAACTACCGCCCAGAATATCTGCCACCCGGGACTCGAATTATTGATTGCAGCAGCCAAATGGCTCTTTCGTTGATATCGGCGTCGTGCCATATTGATTCCCCCTTTTCGTGCGTATCTTTGATCCCGGACTTAAGCATTCCACGTTTGGTTCCAATATACGGCTGCATCGAGGACGTGGGATCTGGTCTCGTGTACTGACAGTATGGCGCCGTGCTGGGCGACGCGATCGCTTGCAAACGTACACTTCCGGGCAGCAATGTCTCGTCAAAAGGCGGTAGCCTTCGTCACATTCGAGCGTCTACCCAGACACATTCGACCAAAGTACATCTGATTCTCTTCGGTCGGTGATCGATCGGCGCGCGTCTACGTCAGCCATTCTGGCGCGCCGCCTTTGACCGGGCTTGTCCACCCTTGCTCTTGAAATATATTGTCCGTCGGTGCTCAATGGATTGCCGATAGCCCGGCCGCAAGACGAGCCTGCAAGTCAGGACCGACACGACGGAAGCCGAGCAGTCTTGCTGCCGTGCGAACCAGATCTGCGTCGGTGCCGCCTGCATTGTCATCTCGGGCAATTTTCAGCGCAGCCTTGATCTCGAGCATCGAAATGTTCGTAGACTTCAGTGTCGCTCCGCTCTCGGCGGACCGGTCCCTGACCGGCACCGCGTCCAGGTGCTCGCGTATGAACCAGAATTCTTCGTCGCAGAGGAGATCACGGTCGCCCGACTGTGCCTGAAGCAACGCGGCGCGCGTCGCGGTCAGAATGCGCGAGCCAGCCTTCTCCTTCCCGAAGCACGCCGCGAGGCGCCGTGCAGCCTCCTCAACATTGATGGGCCCCTCGGCTGCCACGATTCGCTTGGCCAGATCGGCCAGTATTGACGTGGGGACCTCGTGGGGTTCCTGCCGGGTGCTCACAGGAAAATGTGCGCGCTGGTAAGCGGGCATCTGCCTCGTGACAGCATCAGGGACCTCGAAAGAAGTAGTCGCCGCTTCGACGACCGGGATCGAAACCGGCCGAGGCCGGTTGGCGCCTTCGATACGAACGCCAGCTTCTGCGGCCTCGCGCGCAGAGGCAAGAGCAACTCTTAGCCGCTCTGTCTCCGCCCGTCGGTTGTAAAACCAGTCGGTGCTCCAGATGCGATGGAAGCGCCAGCCGAGATGCTCGAGGACGTCCTGCCTCAGGTGATCACGCTCTCGCGCCCACAGTGCGCTGTGATAGGTCGCGCCGTCACATTCGACTGCCAGAACGTACGTGCCGGGGCGCTCCGGATGCCGAACCCCCATGTCGATCCGGAAGCCCGCCGATCCGACCTGCGGGTCCGCCAGATAGCCGAAGCTGCGAATGACGTTAGCGACATCCTCCTCGAACGGCGTGTCGGCCATTTCACCAGTAGGCCTGGAGTCGTCCATATTGCCGTTTTTCGCGAACTCCAGGAAACGCTTCAGGATGCGGGCGCCCTCGCGACTTACCCGGCTGGGATCGATATCGCCTGGATCGAACGACGCAAACACCTCGCAGCGCACGCGTGCGCGTGTAAAGAGCACGTTGAGACGACGCTCGCCACCTTCCATGTTCACCGGCCCGAAGGTCATGCTGGCAAGTCTGCCGCCGGGTGTGGCGGGACCATAGCAGACGCTGACCAGGATTACGTCGCGCTCATCCCCCTGCACGTTTTCGATGTTTTTGACAAACACGTCCTCGGCTTGCCCTTCGCGAAGAAATGCGTCGAGAGCTGCATCGCTGCGGCGTGCGAGTTCCAAAAGCTCTGTGATCAGATTTTTCTGTGTCGAAGAGAACGTGACGATGCCAAGCGAAAGCTCTGGGTGCATACGTGCGTGCTGCGCCACGCGACCCACGATCGCTTCGCCCTCTTTCCGGTTATCGCGCTTACCGCCCTTGTCGTAAACACCATCGACGCGAGTGAAGCATAGGCCGAACGCTGGGTCATTCTGCAGTGGTGACGGTGGCAAGATGAGGCCGTCATCGTAAAATTCGCGGTTCGACATCCGGATCAGCGAAGGATCTCGCGACCGGTAGTGCCACTGAAGCATGCGCGAACCAATGCCCCGCGCCTCGCAAAGGCTAAGGATGCTTTCCATCGAGCCGACCTTGGCCGCACCACCCAGCAGGTCCGCCTCTGCTTCTTCATCGGCGTCGTCGTCGGCCTCGTCGTCGAGAAGGCGGTCAAAGAAGGAAGACGGTGGCAATTGCTTCTGGTCACCGACCACTACAATCTGTCTGGCACGCGCGATCGCACCCAGCGCATCCTCTGGACGCACCTGCGACGCCTCGTCGATCACAAGCAGATCGAAGGTCAGTGCTCCAGGCGGGAGGTACTGGGCCACCGAGATCGGGCTCATGAGCAGGACGGGCTTGATCCGCTGCACGGCCGTGCCGGCCGTCGAAAACAGCTTGCGAACAGCGATGTGCCCTCGCTTCTTGCCAATCTCGCCGCGGATCACCTTCATTTCGCCCATGGCTCCCTGCGGGACCTGCTGCAGGTGTCCGGACAGGATGGTGGTCACATTCTCCGACAAGCGCTTGCGTTCGAGCAATGCGAACGTCTCGACAAGTTCATGACGCTTTTCCAGCCCCATATCGGGTAGCACGGGGGACGAATCCAACGCGACGCGCCAAAGGCGCTCGGCGCGCGCGAACCGGAGTTCCACAGCCGCCGCCGCAGGATCGAATTCACCTGTTCGCATTCGTTGCGCAAGGTCCGTCAAACCCGTCGACGCCAGCCGCTGGTGCAGGCGTGTCAGATTAGTCCATGCCGAATAGCGGTCGGTAGACGACGCCATCGCGTCGAGGCGAGCCGCCATCTCGCCGAGCTCGACTTTCTCCATGCTCGATTCGCCGAACACATTGGGATCCAGCTTCAAAACACGAACGACCTCATCCAGGTCTCGGACGACCTTCGGCGCGGCATCACGAAGCGCGCGTCGCATCTTCGCAACCACATCCGGCTGCTGGGCGAGCGCCAACAGCGTATCTGGCGAGCAGTTTAGTGCGGCATCGCCTGCTCGCTCACACCACCCCGCGATTGTGAGCAAGGCGCCCATGTCAGTCCGCTCTCCGTGCCAAGCGTCTCCCATAACGCGAAGGCAATAGTCTTTGTCATCCTCCCAGCGCGCCTTGCGGGATTGGACTCTATCGAGTCGATCCACCAGTTCGACGCGTTTGTCGGCTGTCTTTGGAAGTGGGCCGCGCAGCATGCCCGCCAGGTCACGGGACGCGGCGCGGTAGCCACCGCCCAATCGCGCGAAGAAGGAGCGCGTGCCAGCCACCAATGGTCCGCGCAACGTGGCCGTCTTCGCAGCGAATGCCGCCTCAACGAATGTCTCATCGGCGGCGTCTTGCTCTGACCGCCACGCAACTCCGGCCTCGATCGCTTTCTTGAGTCGCGGTAAATCGGACGCTGAAAGGAACGCGCGCGCGGTGTTGGCAGATCCTGCCGGCAGACCTTCCAGGCGGTCAAGAACGTCTGCGATGGTTCCTGCCGACGAGATAGTCACTGGCACAGTAACGCTCAATGCGCCCGCAGAAGTTCTCACTGCATCTTCTAGCAGTAGCACCGCGGCATGCGCGGTCTCGATAAGCCTGGCCAGTCGGGTGAGGTCGAGTGGCTGGAGATCAAGGTTTTGGGTTCCAGCGAATGGATGCCTGTTTGCGTCGCCCTCCTCCCTGAGCACTTCGCCATAGCGGGCAACGGTCTCGAGCAGTTGTCGCTCCTGCTCCCGCGTCATCTGCACAAGGTCGTCGGCAGAGATGGTAGGAGCTGGCGCGCCCGAGCCGATGTAATGAACCTGCACGCTCAACACCGAGAAGGCTGTCTCCCCCGTGCTTCCAATCGGACTGTGCAGAGCCTCTGCAAGCAGGTTTAATTTGTCGCGTGCCTCAGTGAGAGCGACCGGTGCACCGGCTTGAACGGGGACGGCAGCGGCAGCTCCGATAGTGCGGGCGAGTTCCGCAAGCACCGCTTTCCTGTTCGCGCTTCGCGAGTGAAGCTCCAGGCAGATATCCCGAAGACCGACCTTCACGAGACGATCATGCACAACGGAGAGAGCCGCCATCTTCTCGGCTATGAAGAGGACGCGCTTTCCCTCCTTGGCTGCCGCCGCAATAATGTTGGTAATCGTTTGCGACTTGCCCGTTCCAGGAGGGCCCTGAACGACAAGGTTACGACCTGACCTCACTTCCTCGATGACACGTGCCTGCGATGCGTCAGCATCGACGACGTGGAACAATTTTTCGGGTGGCAGCACGTCGTCGAGCCTGACCTCGGGACCAAAGAGCGGAACTTCAGACTCGAAGCCTTCGAACAGCAGTCCGCGCGTGAGCGCGTGCTCCGCAATCGCCCCGTCGGGCCACGCATCGATAGCGAGGTCGCGATACATGAGCAGTTTCGAGAACGAAAAGAAACCGAGCTGCATGGCATCGCTCTCGACCTCCCAACGGGCGCGGCCATTCACTACCTCCGCGACCTGCTCAAAATAGGTTGAGGGCTTCCAACCTTCCTCTACCTCGATGTCGGGCAACGCGATGCCGAAATCGTCCTTCAACCGTTGCTGCAGCGGCAGGTTCGTAAGGACGTCTTCGTCCCGAATCCGGACATCAAAGGTTGAAGTGCGCTGGTTGCGAACGAGTTCAACCGGCAAAAGCACCAGCGGTGCTGCGCGCGCTACGGCCGAAGATTTGTCCTCAAACCAGGTGAGGAAGCCGAGCGCCAGATAGAGAATGTTTACGCCCGACTCCTCCTCCGCCGTCTGCGCTTCATGAGCGATCTTGAGAAGTCTTTTCTGCAGGGCATCGGGACCCATGCGGGTCTCGAGCTGCGCATCCGTGTAGCGATCGGCCTCGAACTCTTGCGAGCCGGCGTCGGCTAAATGTATCGCGTCGCTGGAATCGTCGCGATCATGGCCGATAGCCAGAAAGCGCATAACCTTTCGACTCGAAAGGATTGCATGGACGTCGTCCGATCGCTCGTTGACGATGTTCACGACGTTCCCACGTGTGTTCGCACGGTTGACGTGCACCAGACGGTTTCGGGTGCCGGTCTCGACCAATCGCTTGCGAGTGTCGTTGAACAGCCGGATCAAGGCTGTCCGATCTGATACGTCGGTCGCCGTCTCGTCGCTTGCCACGTTAGCCATCTGTGTGCCCCCTGTCCGCCGGTTTCCCGACGCTCTCTTCTTTGATACCTTTTAACTCTGGTCTCTTTGAAAACTCAGCCGGTTCGAATGGTCTTCTTTAGCCGAGAATAGATTTTTGGTCCAGTGGAAGTTTGGCAAATTTACCAGAATTCTGCGCGTGGCAGCGCACACTGCCGGGTTTTGCCGGTTGGAGCTCCGGGATACCGGCTGGCGAGACGATTTTCTTTCGATACAGCGATGAACAGGTCGCCATTTCATTTGGAAGGCGATCAGTAACGAACAGAACCTGATACGGCTTTTCGAGAGTGCCCGTGCGGCGATCGCTATGCAAATCTAGGCTCGGCCGCGAAGGGCCATGTTCGAAAGGTCCGAATTCGGCAATGAAGTTCAGCGACCGACCCATGCAACTTCTTCCGCGCCCGCTAGCATTTCTGATTAACGAAGTCCCGAGCATACTGATCCGCTATTATTGCGGCCCGAAGCACCGGTGCCCGGCGACGCCCACACCACCTGTGAGAAAGATTTGATGGACCAAAGCCCTCGTACCATCCACCCGAGCGAATCGTTGCGGACGATTGACACCTTGTGTGAGCCGGACCCCAGAAATTTGGGGTTCATCCGGTTCGACAGCGTCGTGGGTAATGCTCGACCTACAACGGCTCTCGACCAACTTGAGGATGTTGCGCGCTTTACCCTTCGCACCGAGGTACCCGAGGCTGTAAGAGTACATTTTGAAACCGCGAAAAATCTCTATGCATACGCTTGGTTTGTCTATCGATTTCACGCTGTGGCTGAGCAGCAGGCGCTAGCTTCACTGGAATTCGCGTTGCGAGAACGGCTTGAAGGAGAAGTCACACAATTTCCCTCGAAGGGAAAACGCCGGCCAAACGGGCTAAGCGGTTGGCTTAATGAGGCGTTGGCTCACAGACTGATATCAAATGCCCGCTTCACGAAGCGGATAGAGTGGGCGCTCCAGCGCGCGAGGAGCCGAGCTGAACTCCAGATGGTTGACCAGATGCAACGTTCCGGAACGTTAAGGAGGGTCTGCAAAAGTCCTGGCGTTGACAGGCAGGTGAACTATCCTGGGTAGCAGGGATGTTCTGGAGAGAGTCAATGACGCAACTCGGTCTTGGTCTGGATTTGACGACAAAGCGAACGCGCAAGCGGGAGTTCCTGAATGAGATGGACCGTGTTGTGCCGTGGCCAAGGCTGATTGCGCTGATTGAGCCGCACTATCCCAAGGGTAAAACGGGTCGACCGCCGTTCCCGATCGTGACGATGCTGCGGATTCATTTTATTCAGCAGTGGTTTTCTCTGTCCGACCCTGCAATGGAAGAAGCGCTGTACGACGTGCCGCTGTATCGCCAGTTCGCAAGCCTTGACGACGGCATGGCGCGTTTGCCGGATGAAAGCAGATTCTGCGGTTTCGGCATCTGCTTGAAACGCATGGTCTGGCGGCGAAAATGCTCGCACTGGTCAATGAGATCCTGACGGAGAGAGGCTTGACGCTAAAGGCTGGATCGGCAGTGGACGCCACTTTGATTGCCGCGCCCAGTTCCACAAAGAACGGTTCCGGCACCCGTGATCCAGAAATGCACTCGACACAGAAAGCCGGCAACTGGTACTTTGGAATGAAATCCCATATCGGCGTGGACGCAGACTCCGGGCTCGTTCATACCGTCATTGGAACGGCGGCCAATGTGCACGACATCACCGTTGCCCAGGCGTTGCTGCATGGCGAGGAAACGGATGTCTACGCCGACGCCGGGTATCAGGGGATCGAAAAGCATTGTGAGGCTCACGCAGCGCGTTGGCATGTAGCGATGAGACCGGGCAAGCGACGAATGCTGGATCGAAGTGATCCTCTGGATGCGATATACGATGAGATCGAACGGCTGAAGGCTGGAATTCGAGCCAAGGTCGAGCACCCGTTTCGCGTCATCAAGAGGCAGTTCGGTTATGCGAAGACCCGCTATCGTGGTTTGATGAAAAATACCGCCCAGATCACCACGTTGTTTGCCTTGAGCAACTTATGGATGGCGCGCAGAGCCTTACGGAAATCTTGAAATCAGATCGGTGTGGCCACAGGTTTCGCCGCCGTAGCCTTGGACAGGCGGTAATACCAGGCGCTCTTCACCCCAAAGCACCATCCGCGGTCAGGCTGCGACTGATGCGAAAGAAGATCGCGCCGAAAACGACTTCTGCAGATCTTCCTTAACTGCGGAGATCGATTACTCGTCCGTAAAACCTTCCCCCGAGGACTTGGACTATGACTGGATTAGTGTCTTTATCGACAGCCTGCCGAAAATCCGGAACGCTTACGCTCATGGATCGAGCCTCCTTCATCCAACCGTCCTGCGCACTTTCGAGATAGTCAGCGACCTGATCAACCAACTGTTTATTCCGGCCCCGTAGCCAGGTTATTCGAACGTGTGCCGCTCTCCGGCCGCACAAAGGAACCCGAGAAGATGTGGCGCAAGCGCCAAAGGTTCGACCGCTTCAGGCAACCGAACCGTAGTTCACCATTCCGCGGATACCGCTATACTTCGCGTCTTCACGTCTGACATCCAATGTTATGAGAGGAAAAATCGCCGACGGTGAAGCCAGGGATCGCCTGATTATCTGGATCCGGCGTCGTATGGAAGAATTTGGTATCACGACGGATACATTGGCCGCTTCGATTGCGCATGACGAGGCTCACCCGCCGCTATATCGCGATGCACGAGGACACCAGTGGAACGGACTCGGCGACATGCCGGACTGGCTGCTCGCTGCGAAAAATGCCGGCGTTAGTCCTGAGTTCTTCCGGATCGAAACAACGTCGAACGCACCGACGCCAATTGCCACGCAAACCACCCAAGCCCAGGCAATCGTCGATCCGCGCCAGCTCAACCTTTTCGACACAGTGTGATCGCCACACCTCCGCGCAGTGCATGTGGATGTTCGGCACAACGGGGCCGACACGGTCCCCTACGACTTCCCCGCCTGATCAGTGTCGGGAACTGGCGAACTCGCGGTTCCCGCAAGAAACTGCCGGAGACGTTGTTCCGCGTGAATGACCTTGTGCAGCGGTGCGCTCGCGAGTTGCGAATCGTGTAACGCCAGGAGACGCTCGAAAACAGAAACCGTGTCTTCAGCGAGCACCCATTCATTCGACACGTGCGCCAGTTCCAGCGCAGCCTCCACAGCACATTCCGCTGTCTTGAAGCTCCAGACGGGTTCTTTCCCGTAGCCTTCCTGCTGAAGAAACCACGCCACGTACACGGTCCGCATCAATTCATTAAACAGGTGACGGTTCCCGTGACCATCCCTGCAGGCAACGAGGGCAAGATGGGACGACAGTGACTGTTCGCGCACAGATGCCTCAGCCGTCGGCAATAACATTGCCTTCGTGAGGTGCTTCCGGGGTCCGGAAGCACTTGTCCCGCGTCGCTTTGAACTCATTTCGTTTATCAATGCAAGTGTCACTGCAGTCATTCTAGCGAAATAATTCCATAGCACCGGCGAAATGCAGGTTCGCGTTCCGTCCGTGCGAAAATGCACTGCTCGCGAAGATAGGACCCGGTTATCAAGTATTCCCGATCGACAGCGTGATGCGAGCATATCGGCGTCAACTGTGTCGCTCAGTATTCGAAACCGGCATGTCACGTCGCACCTCTCCAGGAGAACAAGCGGATGACGAAGACAATCAGGTACGGCCTGTTCTTTCTGGCAATGGGATCGCCCGCGTTTGCCGGCGCGCGCTACGTAGAATTGTGGAATCCACCCGAAGCGCACGGCGCGATGCCGGCGGGACGACCTGTTCACCAGACACCGAAGCATCGACGCGCGGGCGTCCGCATTGCGCACAACGGGTTGCATCACCGGGTTGCCGCGGCGGCGCCCGGTCCGAAAGCATCTGTCGCGACCGTCGATCACCGCGCCCATGAACCGCGTTATGAAGACATTCCGCGCCAGATGACACCTGAGGGCAATGTACTTCGCGTCGATGGACATCATGCACAGGCTGAGGTCGAACGCTGATGCGAAGCGAAAAGCACAACGGGTACACGCTCTGAGGAAACGCCATTCTCCAGAAGCAGGAAGGCTCACCGCATGAACGCTACGCGGCCAGCGGCACGATCACGCTGGACAACCAGGTCGTCGCAGCTTCGGGTGTACTCGGCGAGTTCGGCACGGAAGATGAGGCCGAGCTGGCTGGGCTTAGATGGGCCGGTGCATGGGTGGACAGTTTCGACTGATGCGCCGGCCGTTGTCCTGTACCCCTGCCCATATACGTCGCCATCCGTGATGCGATCCCCTTCTTTCCCAGTCCTTCCTTGATTCCCAGTGACGCCAGGCCACCTCAAGCGATGAGTCATCTGATTGCCTCAACGAGAATCCAAAAACGACCCGCTTAGATCCGACCCATATTGACTTCGCGAATGCCCTTCGCGTCGCGCAGCGCGATTGCTGCGCGGTCCAGACTGTCGCGCAAATGCTCCGCACCACGCATTCCCGGCAACCGCGAGTGCGGATTGTTCGAGTCACTGGTCAGCGCGATCACGGTGCCGATCCCGAACGGCCGCTGCCACCACGGGTGCAGCGACGTCACATCCTGGATGCAGAAGAGCTCAAGGCTCTCGACCCGCCGGCTGAAAATGCCCTGGCGACAGGTAATTCGCGCCGTGTCGATGATGATTTCCGTGGTGGCCGTTCGCAGGTACGCGAGCACGACACTCGCCGCGATCAATAGCAACGCGATCAGTGGCGCGTACCACGGGACGGGCCGACGGGTGGCCGCGTACACGTAGGCAACAAACACACTGATAGCGCCGGCGATGCCTTTGAGATACGCAGGCAGGTTCACAACCTGCGACGGGGTGCCGCTGAATATAACGCCCTCAACGACAGTCACGGCACGGTCGCGGTTGTTGGTAGCAAGCCGGGGCATTCGATTCCTCTCGGATGGATGATTCATCGTTCGCGGCTCTTGCCGCTACTGGGATTGCTCCCGGGACCGCTATCGGCAGCGTCGTGGTCGTCGGGCGCTCCAATGTCCCCACTTGGGGGGCGTGAATCGCGACGGACAGGTAGTTGCGTTTCCCGAACGGCGTTGCGAAGTTCGTCACGCTCCCATGCGTCGCGCTCGCGCTGTGCCGTCCGGCGGTCGTGTGCTTCGGCATCGAGCTCGGCAAGCCGGATCTGGCGGATGTGCTCCAGCTCCGGCTGCTCAAACACGATGTGCATGCGCGTATCGGCGGCCACGCGTGCTGCGGCGGCCTGGAAAGCGTCAGGGCCGGACAGCGACAGCGTGGCGCCGAACTTCTGCTGCGCGAAACGCAGCGCGATCTCGATCGCTTCGCGTTCGCTATCCCACAACCGCAACGTGCGCCCTTCGTCGACCAGGAACGCCACGCCATCCTTGCAGTAGTCCACCTCACCCGTGGGCCGCACCTCGTACGTGATCGACGGTCCGTGGTAGATGAGCTCGTTCTGGTCAGGCCCGACCGCTGGCCTTGGGCTGTGCAACGAGCCATTGAAGGTCACGACGTGCTCATCCTCCGCGCGCCTGACCCGCTGGCGGATCTGCTGCATGCGTCGCAGTTCGCGCAATGCCCGCGCGTCGCCGGCCTGCGCACGCTCCTGCAGAAAATCCCGGTACTGCTCGGTAATCGGTTGCCGTCCTGCACCTTTGAGGGCTTCACGCTCCCTTGTGATGCGGTCGCGCAGCGCGGCCTCGGCCTCAAGCCGCGTCACGCGGGCGGCTGACAGTTGCTCTCGCCGCTCGACCGACGAGAGGTCCTTGCGGTCCGCGAGGCTGCTACGCGTTTGATAAAACGCGGCCCTGATCGTGCCGCGCCGGTCTTTCTCAAGCTGCGCCTGCTCATTCCAGGCGCGGTGCAATCCGTCGCGATACGCGGCACGCCACTCCTGGAATTCCCGCCAGAGGTCACGCTCGGGTGTATGACGCGGCGCGTGCCCGGGACTGCGCCCGGTTTGCGCGCGCCAGGTGTCACGTAGCAGTTGCGCGGCCTCCGCCCAGCTGAAATTCATCTCTTTCGTCAGGAAGTCGGACACATTCAGATTGCGTGCACCGGCGCGGATCCGGTCACCACCGTCGGCGCCCTTGCCGATGCTGTACTTGTCGACGATCAGGCCGTGTGAATGCGAAAGTGCGGCGAGCAGCCGGCTCGCGTCAAGCGTCGCCCGAATCTCCGCAAACTCCGATCGCTCGCGAGCACCTCGAACCCTGCGCGACTCCACGAGATCCCGCGCAAACTGGTCGCGAACGGTATCGGCTTCCCGGCCAGTCGGCAGCCTCGCGCGCGAGTTGAAAGTGTCGGTTATGGCATTGATGTCACGCTCCACCGGCTCAAAGGGAAGCGACTCAACAGCATCGAGTGAGGGGACATCGGCGAGATTGTGGATCGGGTCATGCGGTCCGAAATACTTCGGCGCCTGTCCGTCCCCGAAGACGGGGTTCAGGCCAAATGAGGCGCCTGACGGCCCACGATCATCAAGCCGTCCGCACGCACGCATGAACTTGTCGGCGGCCGTCGCCGCCAGCCGCGTCCGACCGGCGTCGTCCGCCGCGTCCCACGCGCCGTACATGCGCGCGGTGATCACGTCGAGCAACGACGTATCACCTGGGGCTAGCTGTTCTCGTCCCGCTCGCTCGCGATCGCCAGACCATCGCAGTTGGTCAATTCGGTCGGCTTGGTGGTTTCCCAGCTCCAGTAGTGCATCAGCCGGCAGAAGCATTTGACGTCGCGAGGGGTCGCCATCCACACCGCGGCCGGGCACACCTCGCACACCGTGTGAGGATCGGGTCGACGGGCGGGATCGATCGAAGCGAGCGTCAAGGTCGTGATCCGCTCCGTTTCTCCACTTTCGCCCGCGGCCCCGCCCCTCGTGTTCCGTGATCGCTGGCGCGTGCCAGCGCCGTTCCCCGTCCTGCTCCCACTTCCGCTGCCAATCTCGCCAGTCTCCTGATCCACCACTGCCTCGTCGTGTTCGCTCATCGACTCCTCCTGCTGCGTCATAGAACCGCTGTTCGCGATGCTCGAGAATGCGTCGCTGCTCGGTCGGCGACGCGGCCTGATACTCCCTGTAGAAGCTGCTACCGCTATTGAGGTACTTGATCTCACGCGCGCGCGTGTCGGCCCACTCGTCCAGGGCGTCCAGATAGTGCCGGGGCGTAGCGCGCGGCAAGCCCGGTTCGATATACTCAGCATGGACGTTCCGGTCGAGCGCATCGCGCTTGCCGTCGGCATCGAGTTCGATGAATGCTCGCGAGAACACGAATTCCTTTAGATTGACGCCTTTCGCAGCGTCCCCGGGTTTGACGTTTTCGTACTCGCCTTCCCGACCCGCGTTGCGGGTGCGCGTTGCGCCGAATTCGGTGAGCATCGCCCGGAAATCGTCATAACGCGTGATGTCACGCGTCATCAGCGCCTCGATAATCGCGGCCTTCAGCTCACGGTTCATCGGCGCAAACACGTCGCCCTTGTACCGGCTGATCATTTCCGAGGCGTCGGTGAAGTGCACGCGCCGGTTATCTTTCGGGCTTGCGAGCCCATACTTTGCGTTGATATGTTCCTGAAACGCTTCGAGAAACCGGTGATGACGGTCGACCTTGCCGAACGGTTCCAGCCGCCGCCCCGTCAGCAGGTTCACTTCCGGGATCACCACATGAAGATGTACCTTGCGTTCGACCAGCTCGCCACTGCGTCGGTCGGCGTAACTCTTGAGCCGCGGCACATGCGCTTCCGCATAGAAGTTGTATTCGTCGGGCCGGTACGCAGCAAAAGCGAAGGCCTCAAACTCGCGCACAATCTCCGCGAGTACCTCGCGCGACACCTCGTCTTCCTTGAACGACAGTGTCACGTTGATATAGCGCTCGGCGGTCGTATCCATTGACTGGATGATGTCGTTGGTCAGCGCCAGATCCCCAGCGAGAATCACACGCTCATCCATCTCGTCGCGTTCGAATTCACGATCCTTCTTCTGCCCCTCTTCCAGATAGGCCTTAATGCCGTCGTGATAGCCGCGCACCCGGATCAGCATCGCTCACTTTCCCTGCTGCGCGGGCCAAAGCATAGGCTGCGAAAGGCGAAATGGCAGCAGCGCATGCAACCTGGATAACGTTCCCATGGCATCGTCATTCCGCTCGACACGCAGTGGCGTCGCTTGGTTGACGACGGTTGCGCGGTGTATGCGATCGGTGTCCATGCCTGCATCCGTATCCATAGTTTCCGTATCCGGTCAGTCCACTTTCTCAAGCGTGCTTTTCAGATAGCGGGAAATCATCTGCAGTTGCGTGAGCAGTTGCTCATAGGTTGCTTCTGACAGGTCACCGCTCTTGTGTTCCCAGTTCGCGCGATGCGCGATCTGGTTCAGGTTGTTACTGGTCTTGTTGAAGATGTACAGCAACCGCCTGCGATCCGCACTGGCCACCGGTCGTGCAATCACCTGTGTCCGGTTCGTCAGCACCGCCTGCCTGAAAAATTCAGACTGCGTCAGCCCGCTCCGGTTCACCTTCTCAAGGTAGACCGCGCGGTCCGCATCCGACAACCTGAACGCAATCGGTTTGCCGAGCCCTGCCCCGTCCTTGCTCCTTTTGCGTGGCATCGTCACATCCCTCTGGGATGCGTCCAGTCTGCCGACTGACCCGGCAGATCGAATCGCGTCATGTCGCCGTCGATCGGATGCGCGCGGAACTCATACGCCGGCCAGTGCGCTTCGCATTCGCTCAACGCACACATCGCCTGATCACCTGTCATGGGATACGTATAACCCGCCCACGGCAGATAGCGCAGCCGCCTGTTGTGCTCGGAACGCACCCGGCGCCATCACAAGCTGGATCACCCACTCGCTGGTCGGAATCATAGGACGCACCTCCTATTCGTATTGCATACCAGGCAGTGCTCAGTATTGCCGTCAGACTTGTCGGCGCGAATGGACGCGGGGCAGTGCCCGCGTCGGGGTTGCAAAGGGGCCTCGCCCCTTTGGCACGAGATATTTTACGAAGCGCGTAGCGATGCGTAAACATATCCGACGTGCCTCAATTCGCCACACCATAGCAAACACTGTAGCAGCGATATTGCATGTTTCAAGCATCAATTCGCATAACTAAAGCTTGAATAAAGCTTTACTCATCACGCATTTTTGACTATTTAGCACTTTCATAGCACCATCAAGCAGCGTCGACTCTCCCCGCAGACCTCGCCATGCCGCTCACCGATCTCGCCGCCGTCGCCGAAGACCTGCTCGATGCGCCTGCAGCCAGCACGGCGCGCTCCGAAACCGCGCAGCTTGCCGATCTGATCGACCAGATCGATGCCGCCATGGCGCGCGGCGTCTCCAGGCGCGAACTCCACGCGCGTTTGCAAAAGCGCGGCCTCACCATGAGTCTCCCCGTTTTCGACAACGCCCTCCACCGCATCCGCAAACGCCTGGGCCGACGCGCACCAAACCGCACACATGCGCCCCTCAGCCGTCCTGCACCGTCCGCGTCCACCCCTGTGTCCGCCGCCCCTGTCAGGCAGGTAGAACCCGCGCCGCAGGCGTCCACGCCATCCACCTCCTCACCTCGCACAGGCATCAGGACGCTCGATGAACTCGCCGCTGAAAATCCGCACATGTCGCGCATGCAGTTGATCAAGCTCGAAGCGCAGCAATACGATCAGCCGTCCATCTCCAGCGCCGGGCTCGACGAAATTGCGCGCAAGTACGGCGGGCCGCCCAGACGCTGAATAGTATCGCCCGCCGCGCTGCGTCGGGTCAGGACCCTCCGCGCGGGTCCCGCGTGAGGTCCCCCGTGGCACTCGATGAGCGCGCGGCGCGCGCGATACCTCGTCGGTCGCAATGCGTTCTGAGTGGCACTGCAAAGAAGGGCCAGTGGACCGTCTGCACGAATTCCTGTTTCCACAGCCCCCGCACTCCCGCCCTTGAGGTCGAACCGTCTTGTCCACCTTGCCTCGCCGAGCCAGTCCGGACAACCGGCTCGTTTGCCACCCTGGAACAAAAGAAAACCGCCCTGGCTTACGCCCGGGCGGCTACGTAAGGCGGGACCGCTCAGACGGCTTCGGCTTCGTCCTGCGGATCATCGGAAACCGTGGCGGCCGCCTCGCCCGTCTCCGGGTCCGTATCGGCTTCTTCTTCGTCGTTATCGTCCGAGTAACCGTAGGTGACATGCTTCGGCACCTCGCGGTTTCGCAGGACTTCGGGCAACCAGCCCGAGTCCGTGACACGCAGCTCGGCCGCCGCCGCCGCATCGTCCTTCTTCATGCCGCGAAGCTCACCGGCAACCTGCGGCGAAACGGCTTCGCTGACAACTGCCTCGATCCGGGCTTTCGATACATGCTCGAAGTAGGCTGTGCGCGTCGGCGTCCAGTAGCGCGCGAAATCCACGTTGAGGGTATTCGCTAGCTCGTTGACCGGGTGCGGACGGTCGGCGTTACTGATGCCGTCTACAGTTGCGGCCACGCAGAATGAAAACAGACTCGACATGACGCCCGGATCCTGTTGCAGCAGCCATGCAAGCAGTTCGTCCGCCCGCCTTGGCAGGATCTGGGCCCAGTTCTCCCGTTGGCCTTCCAGCGCTTTCCATGCAACGCGCTCGGCCATGTCGTCCGCGTTGGACACGAGCGCATCGCGTGCCGTCTGCACTTCTATCTTGACCGCGTGATCGATATGGGCGCGTTCGTACAGTTCCCTGAACACGACCGGAATCATGCGGTACATCAGCGCGGCGAGCGCGACTGTTGGCTGCTGGGCAAGCTCGGTCTGCACGGCAGCGGTACGGTGTGCCGTCAGCCGTCTGCACAACTTCTCGCCGTGCAGGGGCTTCGCCTTCGGCGTCTGGCCTCTTGACGCAGTAACGGGTGCGTGCGGTTCGTTACCGGTATTTACCGGCGCATCTTCACGCCGTACCAGTCCGCGTTCGATGCAGACAAGCCCGTCTTCGTCGACATACACGAACGCGCCAGCCTTCTTCATGTCGTCTGGGTCGAACGATTCGAAGCGCTCAGCGTACTGGTCGACAGCATACGCCGCCGCCGTCGCTGCTGCTTCCAGTCGCTCGCATCGGTCCTCGTCGGCCTCGCCTTCTTCATCGTAGTAGGCGTCAAGCTCCGCTTGCACCGCATCCCGTCTCTTGGTCAAGTCGGCAAGCTCCGTCTTCTCGGCCTTAGTCGGCTCGCGCGTAGTGGACTGAATGCGGCCATGACGCATGATCTCCATCGCGTCGTACCGCGTGCGGCACTCCGTCCAACTCCACCCTTCGGCGGACAAGGTCTGCGATAGTTCGATGAGTCGATCGGTGGCGAGCCGGTGCAGCAGTTCCGCATTTTCGATATACCCGGCGTTCTGATCGTCGCTGAAAAGATCACGACGCACCCGACCGCCCGCCGCCTCGTAAGCGTCCAGTCCGACGAACTTTGCCAGGGCGCTGTCGCGCGCGTCGATCTCCGCCTTTGTCAGTGCGGCGCGCAACTCGGACGGGCGACGTTGCCAGTCGTTGGACGCTTCGCTCCACACTCGTTCCTGCGTCGCATGATCGTCTGCCAGAGCCAGCACTTTCGCTTGCTCGTAGTCGAGTCGGTCATCGCGTAGCAGGTCGAGCAATGATGGCGCGAGATTCGCGATTTTCAGTGCACGGCGCACGGCCACATCCGGAAGCTTGAACAGTGCGGCGATGTGCGCAACGCTCTTCCCTTCCTCCGTCAGCAGCCGAAAGGCTACGCACTCGTCCGCGATACACATGGGCTCGCGTTCGCGGTTTTCGATCAACGAGGCGGCCACCGCTTCGCCCTCGCTAACGATCAGCACGGGCACAGGGTAATCCTTCGTGATGCGACCTTGTGCAAATAGCAGGTCAAGCGCGGCTTCACGACGCTGGCCCGCACAGACGCCGAGCTTCGGCAGCTTCGCTCGACTCTTGATCTCGTGCACAACCAGGTTCTGCATCAAGCCCTGTTCGTAGATAGTCTCAGCGAGCGATTCGATGCCGGTTGGCTGCTTTTTGCGCACATTGAGCGGCGACAGACACAGCCGCGAGTACGGCACATACTCAATGCGCCCTTTGGTCTCGATGCTCCTTTCAGTGCGTGGTGCTGCCTGATTGCTTTGAACGTCTTCACTCACGGTATTTCTCCGGTTATTGCCATCGCGACATGCGAGGCATACGGATCATTATAAGGACATAAAGACCTATCCAACGTGCGCTTTAGATAATCTCGTTTTTGATTTTTAATGAGCGTTTATGTTTGATTTAAAATAACAAACGATAATCTTCTTTATAAGGTCTTGAAGCCACTATAATTGATTCTGTGCCTCGCGTGTCGCGGTGGCAATAACCGGAGAAATACCGTGAGTACTACTGAACGCAAGATTGTTTCTGCTGTTGTTCCCGATGAACTTCGTCTGAACGTGCTGCCCCGCTACCTCGGCCGCCACTACTTCGCAGGTGAGTCGCTGGTGTATGACTGGGCTGGGCGTCTGGATCACAGCTACGAGGGCGGTCACTGGGACTTCTTCACGCTGTCAAACGATGGTTTTTACATGGCGCCGTCTAACCAGGGACGTTCGCACGTCCGCTGGCATATGAACGGTTACAGCGACATGATGGGTGCGGACGCATTCGGCGTCACCGTTACCCTCTTCGCCCTCTGCCACCTCGCGGAAAAGACCCGGGACGACACCATCGTCGAGCGCTATCACCAGTTGCGTGAGTATGCCGCGCAGCATGTGGAAGCCGCGAACATCCTCCGCGCTATTGACTGATCAACCGGCCCCGGCCTGCGGGCCGGGGTGACTCCTTAATACGAGGAACAGCATGAACACGCTTGCCAGCCGCTTCAGCCGTAACGCCGTCGCCCTGCGCTCTGACCGTCCTCTGACGAATGATGAAATCGCGCGCGTTGCGCCTTCCATTCTTGCTAACGCCCCACACGAAAGCCGATCGTCGCGTTACAGCTATATTCCGACCGTCGAGGTGCTTGACGCCCTGCGCAAGGAAGGTTTCCAGCCCTTCATGGTATGTCAGACACGTGTGCGTGACGATGGAAGGCGCGCTTTCACGAAACACCTGCTTCGCCTCAGACATGCTGAGCAGATCTGTGGACCTGAGGCGAACGAGATCATTCTTTCAAATAGCCACGATGGCAGTTCGAGCTATCAGATGCTCGGGGGTATGTTCCGCTTCGTCTGTCAGAACGGGATTGTCTGTGGGGACAACGTTAGCGATATTCGTGTGCCGCATAAGGGCGATGTTATTGGCGAAGTGATTGACGGTGCCTTCAAGGTGCTGGACAGCTTTGACGTCCAGACACAACAGCGTGAAGCCATGGCGGCAACCGTGCTCGATGAAGGCGAACAAACCGCCTTCGCTCGCGCGGCGCTCGCATTGCGTTATGACGACGATCGGCCCGCTCCAGTCACGGAACAGCAGCTTCTGTCGCCCCGCCGTTTCGAAGACCGTGGATCCGATCTCTGGAGGACCTTCAACCGCGTTCAGGAAAGCATAACCCGTGGCGGACTGCACGGTCGCAATGCAAGCGGCAGGGCAACCACCACCCGCGCCGTGACGGGTATCGACCAGAATATCCGCCTCAACCGTGCCCTATGGGTCCTCGCTGACGAACTACGCCGCCTGCGCGGCTAACCGGCTCGCCCTGATCTTCGGGTCAGGGCACATCGTGATACTTGGGGAACTCACATGGACACACTCAAGACGCGCCCCACATGGCTGGCGACGTTGCTCCCGCTTCTGGCCATCTGGCAGTACGGCGATAGAAGCCAGGTTCGCGGCGAACTGTATCGCATGGCCCTGTCGGCAGACGCGGCGGCGCGCTCAGCCGAAGCGCTGAAGCGCATCGCCGACATGCTGGACCGCGACGGCAACGCAATCGATATGCATCGCGAGGAGTTGCGCGCTATCGCCCGCCGCGCCCTGGCTGACTTCGATCGCGTGCCGTCTTCCGCACCCGTTGCAATAGATATCGAGCATCGAGGTCATTTGCAGTAACGTTGTCTGATCGACCGATATACAGGCCCGCGCGTGGGTTGCGCGGGCCTCTGGGAACTTCCATGAGCAAAACCGCTTTCAACCATCGTCAAAATCGAACAGGCGATCAATTATTGTTGCGCCCGGTGGGCACGCAGCGAGGATGGCGCGCTCTGCGCAAAGGCCCGCCCACTGGCTGACGTATAGGAGCTCATGCTCTTCAGGCGCGCCAATTCCATCGAAGCGTCGAAGCTTAACGATGAACTGTTGGACGCGATTCGGGGGCGTTGCACCGGCGGGACCTACCGCCGTAAGGCCACGCAGCCCTCGCGGGCCGCCTCGGCATCTTGAGATGTTGGCAATCGCGTCGCGCTCTGACCGACCCTTCTGCAAGCCGGAAGTCGGATAATCGCGGGTGCGTCGCGCGCGGCGCGCGGCCGGATCGAGGCGTGACGATCCGGCTCGGGCACAGGCAAACCAACGGTCGGGGTCGTCAAGCGTCCGGAGGGCGCGTGTGTCCCCCGCGGCGAAGCCGCCGGGGCTGGATAACAGGCAGCGTCGGCGGACTCACTCGTTCCGTCGTCTGTACATTCATCCGACCATGCGCACATGAACCGGAGTACCGCTCGGCGCCAAGGACAGGAGAGTATCGAAGGCGGAAAGCGGCTTGCAATAGAAAAAATGTTGACCGCGCCGCGGCGTGATTTGCTTGGTGATCTAACCTGGTGTGCCTGCGTGCCGTTGACGCGGCGACGCCACTGCCACGCTTGCAGGTGCTTGCGAGGCGCGCGGTGAGACGCGAAGCCCCGGAAGTCGCCCGGAAACATGGATAGAGCGCTGTCTGTCTGCAGTGTTGAACAAACAGAAGGTGATAACAATGACCGTTGACGTACATGTAGAAATTCGGCCCGAATGTCTGGTACCAGCTGACGAGGGTTGGGAGCGGCCGCGCGGCGCCGAAGTGCAGGAAGTCGTGCGACGTATTGGTTTGTCCGGCCGCGCGGTTGCGCGTGTGCTTGGGCTGAGCGAACACGGTGGGCGGCAGATCCGCCGCTGGATCTCCGACGATGCACCGATCAACTATCCGGCGTGGGCCATTCTCTGCGAAATGGCTGGTTTTGGCAGAATCTGGCGGGGTAAGACTTTGGCGGCGAGCCCGCAAGACGATCAATCCGGATCGGACAGCGATCTTAAAGAATAGACTTCCTGTATTTCGCGGAAATGGCGGGCAATCCCCGATTGGTAGTGGTCTGGAGAGAAAAATAGACAAGATGAGTGACAATTTGGCTCACATGTCCCGCAAGGCGCGCGACGCCGCCGCGGGCAGCGTCAACGCTGTGTTCAGCGGCGTTGAACGGACTGGGCACTGCTGCATCGGCCACCCAGTCGCACGTGACCTCCTGCAGCGTCATTCGATCCGAGGCGGGCTCTTCTTTTTGGGCGCGGCATTGAGCCGACGGCCGCGGCATTTTTACTAGGCAGACCGGTAGAGAGGCCTCGTTATCGCTTGGATCGTAAGCGCCCGGTGAAGGCACGGGAGCGAGCTGGCTAGCTGTGATCGGGCAAGGCGGGAGCCCAGCAGTGAGGAAGCAACTGTTCGATGTCAGAAGCGCGATGTGTTGGCAGGTGCGTGAGCACGTCCTTCAGATAGGTGAGCGGATCGTGCCCGTTCAACTGTGCCGAGCGGATCAGGCTCATGATGGCAGCGGCACGTTCGCCGGCGGGAAGCGAGCCCGCGAACAACCAGTTTTTCCTCCCGGTCGCCCAAGGACGGATCTGGTTCTCAACCCAGTTGTTATCAATGGGCACGTGCCCATCGTCGAGATAGCGCGTTAGCGCCACCCAGCGATTGAGGTTGTAGTCCAGTGCTTTCGCAATTCCTGAGGCCTCTGGAACCAGGCACCGCTGCGCGCTCAGCCACGCATGCAACGCATCCATCACCGGTCTCGAACGGCTCTGGCGCAGCGCACGCCGTGCATCGGGATCAAGCACCGCAGCTTCCCGTTCGATTTCGTATAGCGTGCCGAAGTACTTCAATGCCTGCCCGGCGATCTCGCTCTGATGGTTTGCATGCAGCTCGAAGAACTTGCGTCGCGCATGCGCGGCACAGCCGATCTCCGTGATGCCCCGGGTAAAGCTGTTCTTGTAGCCGCTATAGTCGTCGCACACCAGCTTGCCCTGCCAGTCACCCAGGAAGGCGCGCGCATGCTCTCCAGCGCGGCTGTCGGCGAAGTCATACACGACCGCCTTGAGCGACGCGTATTGCGTCGTGGTATACGCCCACAGATACGCACGATGTGTCTTGCCTTTGCCCGGACTGAGCATCTGCACAGGCGTTTCATCCGCATGCAGTACACCCTGACGCAGGATCTGTTCGCGCAGTGCATCGACCAGCGGCTGCAGTCGCACGCCGCACACGCCCACCCAGTCGCCCAGTGTCGACTGAGGGATCGCCAGCCCTGCGCGGGCGCAGATGCGTTCAAGCCGGTACAGCGGCAGATGATCGGCGAACTTCGATACCAGCACCCAGGCCAACAGCGCGGCCGTCGGGATGCCCTTGTCGATGATGTGCGCGGGCACGGGTTCCTGTGTCAGCGTCTCGCATTGACGGCACACCCACTTGCCGCGGATATGTCGCTCGACTGTGAACACGCCTGGCGTGTAGTCAAGCTTCTCGCTGATGTCTTCGCCAATGCGCTCGAGCTCGCAGCCGCAGTGACATGTCGTGGTATCCGGGTCGTGATGAATGTCGGTGCGCGGCAGATGCGCCGGCAATGGTGCGCGTCGCGCACGTTGCTGTCGTGATTTGCGTTCGGGCGTATCTGGCTGAAGCTGCTCGAGCTCGGCCTCGATCGCGGCCAGATCCGTATCGACCGCTTCGTCGAGCAGGCTCATCTGTTCCGTATTGAGCTGCTCGCTGCGCTTGCCGAACTGTTGCCGTTTGATGACCGAGAGTTCATGCGTGAGCTGGTCGATACGGGTTTGCCGATATTGCAGCTCCCGTTCCTTCTCACCGACTTCGCGCTCCCTGTCTGCAAGCTGGACGGCCAGCTGTGCGGCCAGTGCGCGAAGCTGGTCAGGGCTGAGCGTGGTGAGATCGACGGGCAGGTCCATGACATCGAGTCTGCCAGACACACCACGCATCAGGAAGCGAAACTGTTTACGTGCGCGTCGCCTTCACACCACGGTAATGGCGTGATCGCTGGCCAGCGTGCGCCACGGCAGTCCCGTGACCAGTGCCCGTAACTGTTCCTGGTTCAGCGGCAGTGCAACGGCCTGCTCGCCGTTGCTCCATATAAACCGCCCGCGATTCAGGCGCCGCGTGGCCAGCCAGATCCCCAGGCCGTCGTAGACCAGTACCTTCATTCGCGTCGAATGCCGCTTGGCAAACAGGTAAGCATGGTGCGGGCGCGCCGCGCCGAATACCTTGACCACGCGTGCGAGCAGCGTATCGGCGCCCGCACGCATGTCCACGGGCTCAGTTGCCAGCCAGATCGCGTCGATGCGGATCATCGCAACCACCCCTGTAGCCAGGCCGCGCAATCATCGGCCGCCGACACCGGCCAGTAAAGCGTAATCGTGGCAGCTCCGCGGCGGACCTCGATGCTGATCTCGCCACGGTCAGTTGCAGCCACTGGTGCTTGCAGTTGTAGTGGCACGAATGCCGTCGTCGGTGGCGGCTGCGCTTCGTCCGGCGCCGGATGGGCACCCACATGCTGTCGCGCGCCCACCACCCATCGGCGCAGCAGGTTTGCGTTCAGGCGGTAATGCATTGCCACCGCCGCAATCGACACGTGCGGTTGCATCGCCGCGCGCACCACCATCTCCTTGAATTCCCGGCTGTGTTTGCGACGCTCTATTACCGGCACCACTCCATCATCAATCCGATCGTCGTCCGCCATCGTGTACACGTCTCCATCACGCTTTATGATGGACACGATGCTCCTATGCGCAGGCCGCGAACCTCAACCTGACTTCACCGGACCCTTACCTTGGATCGATTCACCGTCTGCGACATTGAAGCGAATGCCCGCCCGAATAGGCGACTGTTCTGGCAACGGGCCCTCACGTTACGTTCGAAGTCAGGACGAGCCTCGAAGCAGGACTTTTTTCATCTTCGCGTGCACGTGCGAGCCGAATGCGTCTGCGACGACCCGATTCACCGAAAGTATGTTGTCGGGGCCAAGCAAATCCCGTGATACGCCCTGCCTTTCGATAAGTCGCTGCTGCAGTCGTTGGTTGACGAAAGAATGGAATAGGTCTTTCTGGAGGTCGTAGTCAGCAGACTCAAAGAATTCCCGGCCGGCCCTGATTTCAGAATTCAGTTTGGAAGTTGCCTTTTCGGCCTCGGCCTGAATGCTTGCCTGCACCATTGCTTCTGCAGCGGTACGGCTGCGTGTTTCCTTCTGCGCAGCCTCCAGCTGCCTCACCTGAATGCACGCCATTCTCCGGTCAGCATCGCCCAAGCGGAAGTTGCCGTCGAGCGCCCTGAAAAGATAACCCTTCGGGCTTTTCGTCACCTTGCCTTGGTTCAACTTGTGCCGGGTGTATTCGATTGCTTGCTCAAGGCGCGCATCAGTCCAAATGTGGCGATTCTTAGCGAGCATCTCAAAATCGGGCGTGTCAAACGCAAACTCGTTGTGCAGTAGGAGGTACATGTCGTCCTGGATACCAGCCCGTGCTGCGTCTGCGCCTCGCTTCTTCGTGAAACGGAACCGGATCTTGAGTTTCTCCGGCGGAATGCGCTCCGCGTTCGGCTCCCAGTTCACTTCGAAGTCGGAAACTTCATTGAGCTGAAGCATTGCCGGCTCGAGAAACCGCTTCTTGAATTCCTTGACTTCCTTACGTGACTCGCCAACCTTCCCTGGCCATTCTAAGACTTCTTCATATGCAAACCATTCCGTCACACCATGACCTTCACACGGAATGAGCCGGTCGTAGATGGCACGGGCCAGCGATAGGGAGAAGGCGGTAGAGGCACGCAGGCTGAGCCAGTGCGCCTTATACGGGCTGATAAGATACTTAATTACCCTGCCGGACAGCAGGATGCAGACGACGTTGCGTTCGATATAGCAATCACCCAGCAGGCTGATCGTCCCCCACGAGTCTTTCTCAGTCAGTTCCTCGATTGACGGCGCTGTCATGATTTCCACGCGAGCCTTCGCCGCGGCTCTCATCTGCGCGATGAGATGACTGTGATTCCGGCTGTCGTATCGCATCAACCACTTGAAGTAGTTGATGTCGGCCGTGAACGTGTACACCTTGTCGTCGACGAGGTCATCAGGCGACTTCGTGGCGACAATGAAATAGGCCGCGTCCAGCACTCGGCGAGCGGCAATCCCCAGTCCGCCAACGCGCGTGAAAATATTGTTGCGCAGGAAGCCAATGTCCCTGCTCGCCTCGTGAATGGGCATGCCCACAGCGGACATGTCTTCATAGATGTCCAACGCGAGCTGATGCGGGGTAGCGGGAGGGGTTTGATTTTCCATTCGACAGGTTCAGCGCAATCCCACGCACTCTATCAGCAGGGAATCGCCTGTCAACACAAAAACCACCCCGAGCCAGTGCAGCAAAGCGCGCACAAAAACCGCCCCCACTCCGTTGTAGCCGTCACAATTTGCGCCCTAATTTTCACAAAAACCGCACGACATCGCCCAACTTACGGCCGCGTGGGCACAAAAACCACCCCGTGAAGCACAAAAACCACCCCAGAATGGCTATCCAGTCATTGATTTTAAAAGATTTTCTTTCGCCTGTTTGTAAGTTCGTGGGTTTTATGTTTACAAAAACCAGACATACCAAGCTTGAAAACCAGTGGCCGAAACGAAACCAATCTAGTTAAGTCATTGAAATACAAACCAAATTTGGTGTGCATACGGCCAGCACAAAAACCGCCCGCAGGGTGTTTTTTGTGCGCATGTCGTTTCTGAAAAGCGCTGCGTTCGGCGGGCGATTGTTACGCTCGATGGGCCTGCAAGCGTCAGTTGAGCAGGAACGCCCGTGCCGTCAAATAAAAGGCCGTAAAAATCAGGGGCTTACAGGTAACTCCAGCGCGCTGGTAACAAAAAACTGACTCAATATAACCCTGTTAACGCGGATTCGTGTATTCTGCGCTTCGACGTCAATTCAAGGGGAAAGCGCGGAATGGCTAACGTAGGCACCTTACCAATGGAAGACCGAAAGGTAACGCTTCGGGAAGTCGCGGAATTCGCAGACAATCTCGAACCGTTCTCCGATAACTTGCGGGAACAGATTCTCGCACCACGGCCGCGCAAGGTTGCGCCGATCTACACGATCAGTGAACTTGCCGAGATGTGCAGTCTGACGCGTCAGCAGATCCAGTATCTGGTGACTAGGGACGATGCAAGTCTGCCGACAGGCACGCTTAACGGCAACGGTCGCAGTAGGACGTTCACCCTGCCCGAAGTACGCACTTGGGTAAAGATGGCTTCCGACGTATACCAGACGCGGCTTGGAAACGAGGACGGCAATTTCAAGGGCAAGGTACTCACCACGGCACAGTTGAAAGGTGGGTCTGCGAAGACCACAACGACTGTCTGCCTCGCGCAGGCTCTGACGCTGCTAGGACGGAATGTGCTTCTGATCGACCTCGATCCGCAGGCATCTGCATCCGAGCTTTGCGGACTATACGCGGAGAAGGAGATTTCGGGTGAAGACACTGTTTTGCCGTACATCTATGACCACAACATTGAGGGTGGCCTGAGCGCGAAAGTGCAATCGACTTACTGGGATGGCCTCGACATCATCCCGGGTCATACGTTCCTGTATGGCGCAGAGTTCCTTCTGCCGGCCCGCCAGAAGACCGTTCAGGGATACCGGTTCTGGTCAGTACTGCGACAGGGGCTTGAGCCACTCCGGTCGCAGTACGACTACATACTGATCGATACATCGCCGTCATTGTCGTACATGAACCTGAACGCGCTGCTGGCGGCCGATGCGCTTGTGATGCCCATGATCCCGGAGAATCTGGACTTCATTAGCTCCTTGGCTTTTTGGCGTCTGTTTTCGGATGTTGCGGAAGACTTTCTTCCGTACGAGGAAGACAAAGTCTATGAATTCATTTCAATTCTGTTGTCGAAAGTGGACTACGGGAAAACGTCGTCTGCACCGGTGGTCCGACAGTGGGCGCAAAGTGCTTATGGGCGATGGCTTGATCCGTTTGAGATTCCATCGAGCTCGGTGATGAGCGGGGGAGCGCTGTCATTTTCCACGGCTCTCGATGTCGTCAGCACCCATTCGACGGCCAAGTCACTACAGCGTGTTCGGCAGCCTATGATGCAATACGCGCGATGGCTGGACGACATGTTTGTGAAATCCTGGAAGGAGTCGACATGAGCAACAACATCCGCGAACAGCTGATGGCAAAGACGGCCAACCTCCCAACTCCTGCTGATTTTAAGGATGGGGGAAAGAAGGACAAAGGCGGCCGGGGGCCCCAAACAATGCCTGGCATCACGAGCGCGCTTGCTGCGGCCCAACTGCGTATCCAGGAGCTGGAGTCGAAAGGCGTCGATACGGAGATGGCGGTAAGCAACATCGTACCGAACCCTTGGCAGCCGCGCCGACAATTCAACGAGGCGAAGCTTTCGGAACTGGCCCGCTCGATTTCCGAGGCTGGTCTGCTGCAAGCCGTAACTGTTCGCCGGGTTGGGGAAACGTTCCAGCTGGTTGCTGGTGAGCGACGCTGGCGTGCGCACAAGCTTCTCAATCGGGAAAGTATCCGTGGTGTCGTGATCGAGTGTTCCGATCAGGACATGGCAGCATTCGCACTCATGGAAAATGTCACCCGGGACGATCTCTCCGACTACGAGATTGCAATCGCGGTCCGTCGTGCGGAGAGCGAGTTTCCGAACCGTACCCGCCTAGCGGAAGTGATGGGTGTAACCCGCAATGAACTATATAAGTTCCTGGCGTTCGACGATCTGCCTGACTTCGTCAAGCGGGACTTGGACCTGACTCCGTCGGTGCTCGGAGCAAACTCAGCTCAGGATATAGCGAATGTGTTGAAGAAAACGGGCGAGCCCGGATTGAAGGCGTTGAAGGAGTTATGGCCTCTCCTACTAGGCGGCGACTTGGCGCAGACAAAGGTGGGTGCATCGATAACAGCACAGGTTTCGCGAGGGCTCGCGCCAAGTGACGCTGGGGGGCGAAGTATCCTGAAAATCTTTGCCGGCAAGGTCCAGGCCGGCAGCATTACCAAAGATGTCAAAGGGCTAACGTTCAAGTTCAAAGCTGGCGTCATGACAGAAGAGCAGGAAAGCGAGCTTCGCGAGCACATCGGAAAGATGTTTTCTGTCAGGCCTGAGTGAGGCGCATTTGCCGAATGTACCCCTTGGCCGCGTCATTCTTCGGGGCATGCGGAGTTATCAGCGCAATTCCGGTACGCAGGGCCGCGTGCCGGATGAAGTAGAAAGAGCCAGTCGCCCAGACGTTCAACGTAAACAGGTGCCATCCACGGGGCGCGCCGGAAGGACAAGAACTTAACTAACATGTCCCACTATAGACGTTGATTCGGATGGACCGACTTCATACAACGCTACTGAGCGGTTGGGATCCAAACCAGCGGTCTCATGTTTGCGATTCGACCATGCGAGTGCCGTTCGCGCTGGCGGGCGAGAGAGGGCAGATTCAACTCGGACCGCGACAGGCCCTAGGTGGTTTATCAGGCGATGCTGACGTCCTAAAAGATTCGCGCGCTCCTGACGGTGTTCTAATTAGAACAGTGCGGTTGGATTGTTCGGTCGGCGACTATCCACCTCTGCTTCCCAACTCGGCGTTCGTCCTATCGGGGTAAAGCTTGATTTGCAATCGACTCTGGCCGGAGGCCTTTTCGAACGGGATGCATGCTGACACGGCGAGACTGAAACGCCGATGGTCATTTCATACCGACGCGGCCTGCTACCTTGGGCGCGAAGGAGTCCAGCGCGACGTAAGTGTTCTAATTAGAACACTCCGTAACGCGCGAACGACGCGGGTGTGTGGCTCCGCTTTCGCAATTTCCCTCAACAGGTAACCGATGCGATGCTTCCAGCCCGCGACTATGGCCCTGCCACGGCGAGGGGGTCTGCTTCATTCGTATCGAGCGGCCAGCGAACGGTGTTCCAATTAGAACACTCCGAAACGCGCTAGCGAACAGTTCATTGGCTTCCACCGAAGACGACCGCGACGAAAGCTGCCGACAGATCGGTAGGCGCTACCTAGGTACAAGGAAGACGGTCCAGCCTTGCATAAGGCCGCGCCCGAAAGCTCCCTCGTTTGATGCTGTCCCGACCGCGCGTGTCGCTCCGGTCATGTGCAGGCTGGCGCCGAATCGTGCGCTCGGCGGCCACGTCGCTATTTCTACATGATTTCCCGCAGGCCGTCCCCTCGGTGACGGCTAGGAGCGCTGAATCCTTAGAGACCCGCAGCCCGGATAGGCGCTCACAGGCACTGGCCTCTCGAGCAGCGGACTTCGTGAGATCAGCTCACGACGCCCATGCAAGTCGACGATGGCCCGCGGACTCGTCGGAACGCCTTCCTCGCGTTGGCTCGGATGTCCAGTCAAACCTGAACGTCTCGCTAATCAGTTTCGAACGCATGATTTGCAATGCGTACGGCGCCGCCTCCCCCGCTTCGCCGCCTCGCTGCGTGACTGGTGCCCCCTGAAGAGACGCCAGGACCACCGTGCCATGCCATCGGACCAAAGCGACTTTCCAGTTATGATGTGGCACGTCATGGCGTATTGGTTCAAGGCGCCGCTGCAACACCAGCGAGGCGACCGCGGCCCGCGCTCCTACCAGTTGCGGCGGCACGCGCATCCGCCACTCGCCACCTTGTCATTTGCCTTCTACCAACGTCCAGACGTCTGTGTGGATGGGTATCTATCGCTGATCGAGACAGCGTGTCGGTGATCGTAGCAGCACAGTTCCGCAGGGCGAAGTCTCTTCGCGTAACGAAACGCAGAGCAAAATATGCTCGATGATCGGCGCCAGCGATGTCCTGCTCGTCGATACGCCGGCCGACAGGTCCGCCGCGATCGACTTCGCTGGGACGCGTTGTGACTCACGGA
The DNA here is from genome assembly GCF_030412785.1 of Paraburkholderia sabiae. NCBI lineage: Bacteria > Pseudomonadati > Pseudomonadota > Betaproteobacteria > Burkholderiales > Burkholderiaceae > Paraburkholderia > Paraburkholderia sabiae. The sequence continues at coordinate 263,216 of NZ_CP125297.1, read as the reverse complement.
TGATGCGCTTTTTGTCCGTTTGTCCAAATCCGAGCCTAGCCCCTTCCAGATTGGTCATCGGTGCCGCAAGACTTGGGGGCCGCTGCATGATCGTCACCTTGCGATTCGTCGCATGGCAGGCACAGCGCCTCTGGCGGAGCGATGGCCACGGGAACGTGGCGAACTGGTTACCACTACGTATCCGCTGCCCAGCTGGGCAAGCGGACTGATATCCACCAATGCCGTGAGATTGTGCAATGGGCCGGTATAAAAACAGCCATTCGGCGATTATTTCTGATTGGGGCGCTACCGCGACCTCGACCGTATGCCGGGCGCTGCAAGCCAATCGATCGGACAACGGTCCTTATGCTTTCAGAAGCACGGCCATCCCGAGGCTCTTCAGCCGTCGCTCGGGCGATCCCGCGCCGGTTATTCGACGAGCACTCGCTCGCGCTCCGCGCCTCGCAAACGCGTACTTCCGCCGATCGCGCGAACGATGCACATGCCGGGGGCGTGGAAATGCGCTGCTTAGTGGGACACGCACGTAGCGAGCTGCGAACGGATTGATGGAACGCCGGCGAAAACCGGTTTTGCAACCAATGACCTGTCCTTTTCGAGACCTTGGTGGTTGGCGGAGAGCGCCCAGGATCGGTTTTGCCGCTCATTCGCCTTGCATTTTGCGACGGCTTGGGCAGATCGCACCGTCGTAACCGCACTCCTGGCGCAAATTTCAAAAACGTAGGGCGGGGAACCGCGTGCAAACGGGCTATCGCTGAAGCCGCACCGGTAGCGCCGCCCGCGAGCTAGACCGTGTGAAACAAGGAGGCAAGAAATGCTGTTCAATCTAAAAGCTATGCGAAACAGCCGCTTACGTTGGTTTCGGTCGAAATGTTTCACGAAATCCGTTCTGCCGGATCAAGAAAACCGTCCCCGCTTCGGAGTTGGCGCGCGTAGCAGCGCCTCTGTCACAGATCGTATCGAATGATACGTAAAACGTAGTCTTTTCCGCATGAAAAATGCCCGATCCGCTTTGCACGACGCTCTCTATTGGGGGAGCTCCAGACATGTGTAACGAACCGATATGAGCACGCGGGTATGACGAAACGAAACATTTTGTAACCGTTCCACATGCTGAGCGGTTCTTTCCTCAGAGTATAAGCGCCGTAGGGATTAGGAAAGACGAAATGTCTGTGTCCACATCATCAGATCGCGCATCGGTGTTGGGCCGTCTGTCGGGAATAGTAAAGGCGTACGCCGACCGGTCCTATGCGTTCCCGCTCGTAGCGGTAGTGATCACCGGTGCGATCTGGGGCGTCACGCTTCAGCGTGTTCAGCATGAAGGCGAAGCGGCCCGAGCGACTGCTGCCGCGACCAGTTCGCAACTGGCGGACACCTTCGCGGCCCACATCGCGAGGACGGTTCACGACGCTGACGTTGCCGTGCGGTGGGTCAAGTACGAGTATGAACGCTCCCCGGCGACTTTTACGCTCGCCGATTACAAGCAGCGCGGACTTGTCTCCGCCGACACCGCGTTGCAGGTGACCATCGTCGACGCTGCCGGCAAAGTCGTGCAAACCACAACTTCGGCTGCCCGTTCCGTCAACTTGTCGGATCGCCAGCATTTCAAAGTACACGAAAGAGGCGACATCGGTCTCTACATTAGTGAGCCCGTTGTGGGACGGGTATCGTCCCAGTGGTCGCTCCAGTTCACACGACGACTCAATCACCCGGATGGCTCCTTCGCAGGCATTGTGGTGGTCTCGGAAGACCCCGACTTCCTGACCCACGGCTTCTACAACCTCGAGGGGCTCGGTATTCACGGAATGCTGGCGGCCCTTTCCGACAACGGTTACCTGCTGTCGCGACTTACGGGTGGAGAGCCGACGTCGCCCAGGGGGCTGCCGGCTTCGGCTTTCTCACCAATGAGAGGCGCCAGCGGCGCGATCGTTAAAGATCCGGTGGATGGCGTTCATCGATTTGTCTCGTACCGACATCTTTCAGCGTACCCGGTCTCGGTTGTCGCTGGTGTCTCGGCTGATGACGCACTTGCCCCGTACCGACAGTCAAGGCTGCTTTACGTCATGATCGCGTCAGTCCTGAGCCTGATGTTACTGGGCGCGGCCGCCTGGCAGTTAATCGTCACGCGTCGGTTCCAGAAACTGGCAGAGACCGACTCGCTCACAGGCCTGCCTAACCGGCACCTCATGTTGCAAACGGTACGTCAATGGATTCGCAACGAAGAACCGGGACGGGTAGCGCTGCTGTACATCGACCTCGACAATTTCAAGGCCATCAACGATACCTTGGGCCACAAGGTCGGAGATGAACTACTGCGCAATGTTGCATTTCGCCTCGGGGAGTGCGCAGCGCCGGGCGATGTGCTCGCCAGGATAGGTGGCGACGAGTTCGCGTACCTCCTGTCCGATGAGCGGGCGCTCGACCATGCTGAAAGGACCGCAAACGATATTGTCCAGGCTTTCAGGCGCGTCTTCGTCATGCGGGGAGACGACTACACGATTAACGTCAGCATCGGGGTTTCCTTGCACAAGCAGTCCGACGAGACAGAGTTTGGACTACTTACGAAAGCCGATATGGCAATGTATGCAGCCAAAGAACGCGGTCGTCACGGCGAGGAAAGCCGGTTCCATGTCTACACGCCCGAACTTTTCGCGCGTGCGCATTCGCTTCTGGAGCAACAGCAGGCGCTGCAGTACGCGATCATTAATCGGGAGTTCTTCGTTCTGTATCAGCCGATCGTCTCGCTCGATGGAACGCTACGAGGCGTTGAGGCGCTGGTTCGGTGGAGGCATCCGCACAAGGGCATGTTGAAGCCCGACCAGTTTATCCCGCTCGCTGAATCAACCGGATTGATCGTCCAGCTCGGGGAGTCCCTGCTGCAGCAGGCATGCCGTGAATTTCGGGCGTGGCAGGAAACCGCTGGTAGCCGGATCTTTCTGTCGGTCAACGTGTCGTCGCACCAGTTCTCAAGGGGAGGGTTGTCGCATACCATCAGGCAATGCCTGAACGACAACCTCATGGATCCCGATGCGCTGCAGCTCGAGATAACAGAAACCGCAATGCTTTCAGGGAGCCGCGACCTGCGACTTCGAGTTCAGGACATCCGACGCCTGGGCGTCAAGGTGGTGCTCGATGACTTCGGAACTGGACAGTCATCGCTATCGAATCTTGTGTCGCAGACCGTAGACGGCATCAAGATTGACCGACAGTTCATCGAAACGGCGCCAGGGCAGCAGATGGCCGCTGCCTTGATCGAGAGTCTCGAAAAGCTTACCCGGGATGTCGGGTTATCTCTCGTGATCCAAGGCGTGGAAACACACGAGCAGGCCGCGTGGTTGTCACGCTTCAAGGAGGTGTCCGTTCAGGGAAACTTTTACGCGAGACCTGCGCAGCTCATCGATCTCACGCCCATACTGAAGTCGGGTTCATGATGCTCGGCTCAATGATCGAGAAGTTGCCTCACGCCAGCGCGAACATTGTCGATCTGCATAGTGCAGACGTAGGAGCAGATCGTGTCATTTTGAGGTTGCGCGACCACGGCGGTGGTCGCCTGGTCCTGGAGCGAGTGATTGACCGTCCCGAGGACGTGAGCATTACGCTACTGCTTCCCATGCACAGCGAACGGTTGTTCCTCGCATTTTCGAGTGCCGACCCGTGGGGTGACATTCTCGCGCCGGCGTACGACGCTATTCACGTTAGGTGCCGGCACGTGTTCAACGGCCGCCGCCGTCTGTCACGACAGGTCCGGTCCGCTTGCGTGGACGATGTGGGGGCCCGGATTCTCGAGTGTAGCAACGAGTGTGATCTGGCGGCCGTACTCGAAGCTTTGGCGGGCTCGCTCGGCGCCGAGCAATACTGCGTGAGCTGGATGGAATTCGACAGCGGTGGCAACACTGCGGATCATCGGTATCTCGTCGGGTGCGATCCCGCGTGGATTCAGAAGTACGTTTATCGCGCAGGCTACATGAACGACCCGCTTCTGGAATATGCGAAGCGAAACGCGACGCCGGCGACGTCTTCTGATCTCCAAGGTGATGCATCAGGACACTGGCTGCTTCAGGAGGCACGGTTGCATGGATTGTCCAGCATACTGGCGTGTCCGGTACACGAGAGCGCGCGATCGAGTGTGACGGTGCTGCAGGTGGCAGTCGGCGGTAGTGTCGTCGACGGAAATCACATCCTTTCGCGCAATAAGCACACGTGGCGCGGCGCCGCTGGTGCCCTCTCGGACTGGCGTTTGCGTCAATTGAGCGGGATTGCTACTGAGTGCGGACTCATTGGCGAAGAACTGACGGTGTTGCGCGCCTTGTTGCATTGGAAAGACAGTTCGGCCGACACCATTGCGGAAGAACTCAATTTGCGAGCCCGCCATATCAGACAGATTGTGTATCCCGGAATTACCCGAAAAATGGGCGTTTCTCACATCAAGGACGCGGTAACACTTGCCTTTAAATGCGGTTTGATTAATTGAGCTGATTATCTGGCCGATTGCCGTACCAGATTTTGGCGCCGTTGTGAAGAGAAAAACGGGAGTGGATTTTACGCGGGAATGTGGTCTAGATTGATCACAAGTTTGTGAGTCGGCCTTTCCCTGGCATTCTACTTCCGGCAATGAAAACGGCGAATCTGGTCCGAACGATCTGCTTCACAGTAGCATGCCTGCTGACTGGCAGCCAATCGTGCGCCGACATGGGCGATCGACGCGCGGACTGGTCAATGGTCACCGCATATCCTCAGGACACCGTATCGGGTAACAGCCTTCGCGTTTTCGCCGAGCGTGCAGCGATCGAAACGCGTGGTTACGTTGGGCCTCATCTACAGTATCGGTCGCACAGAGGTACGGGGCAGCTCCTGCTCGACGTCCAGTCGGGAAGGGTCGATGTCGCAGACGTGTTCGGCGGCGACCTTGCCGTGCTTGACCCTCTGTTCGAGCTTTCGACATTGCCGTTCCTTGCGCAAAACGAAGCGGAGGCCTCGACTCTCGAATGCCTGGCCGAAATCGAATATCGCCGCGCGCTGGCGAGCGCGGGCCTGCACCTACTGGTAATGTCGCCATGGCCGCCCACCGGTCTCTGGTCACGCAAGCCGATCAGCAGCATTCGGGACGTTGTTGACCTCAAGATCCGAACGTATGACCAGGCATCGGCCAGCGTATTCGCAAACATGGGTGCCCACGCCGTCAGTTTGCCAATGGGCGACATGAAGCGGCTGGTCAGAACTGGCAACATCAATGCGGTGCTGTCGTCAGGAGACGGCGCGGTGGGTGACACGCTCGCGGGGATGCTACCGAACTTTGCTGATGTCAGATACGCCTTTCCGGTCTCACTTCTCCTGATGAGCGAAGAACGCTTTAGGGCGCTCCCTGCCGAGGTGCAGCAGCAACTCACATCCGCGTCTCGCGCCGCGCAAAAAGCACAATGGCAGGCTCTGCCCGAGCGCATGGAAACGAACTATGCGCGCATGAGGGAGAACGGCGTATCCGTTCAGGATCCGATCACAGTGGATCTGCATGCCGCGCTTGAGCGCGAGGGGCAGGCGCGGGCCTTGGAATGGTCGGGTCGAGTTCGGCCGGCTGTGCGGGCCGTACTCGCAGCCTATCGCAATCGTGCAGCCGCAGTCGGAAATGAGTGTCGACGGAGCCTAGGCGATGACTTCAACGGAGGCTTGGGATGAGCAAACGAACCAACATCGCTTTCGCAACCCTGGCCGCCGCGACGTACGTGTTGGCTGTAGTTGCAGCGAGCACGTTCGGATCCACCAGAGCGGAATCCGATGCGTCGCTTTCCTGGGGCACGAGCGCCGCCGACGTGTACTCCGGGCGTTACGTGACAGGCAATGAGACATGCGCATTCCGGAATGAGGTTATCGCCGATGGCGCGATCTCGATTGATAGGCATTGCACCCATGCAGGAGACGGACGTGAGTGAAAAAACCATCGATTTGAACGTCGATATTGGCGAGGGCTTCGAACACGATGTCGAGCTCATCGAGTACGCGAGTTCGGTGAACATCGCCTGCGGGTGGCACGCTGGCGATCCACTGACCATGCGACGCGTCACGACGGAGGCGATACGAAAGGGAGTCGCAGTAGGTGCGCATCCGAGCTTTCCTGATCGCGAGAATTTCGGCCGTGTGCCGATGCGTTTGCCAACGGACGAGATTTACGCCGGCGTGCAGTACCAGGTGGGCGCGCTTGCGGCTGTCGTGGCGGGACTGAACGGCGAGCTTTCGCATGTGAAGCCGCATGGGGCCTTGTACAACATGGCCGAAATGGACGAAGAACTTGCCTTTGCGATAGTGCGGGCAATACGGGACTATGATCCGCGTCTGGCCATTTACGGTCTCGCTGGCGGGCAGCTTGTCCGCGTGGCGCATGAAGCCGGGTTGCCTGCGATAGACGAAGCCTTCGCGGACCGTGGCTACACGGCTGATGGGAAATTGGTGCCCCGGTCAGACCCCGGAGCATTTCTGGATACCGACGAGGCGTCGAAGGCCCAGGTAGTCGATATTATTGACCGACACTGTGTGCGTTCAGTAGACGGACAAAGCGTGTCGCTGCGGGCACGCTCAATTTGTTTGCACGGCGATGGCGCACACGCGGTCGATTTTGCCCGCATGCTCAGAAAGCACCTCGCGCGCGCCGGGGTAGGGGTCATTGCGCCTGTTCCACAGATCGTCGGGCAGCATGCCTAGCGGATTGCAGGTTGACGGACAAAAGAGCGATGCCTATAATCAAAACACGAATTTCGATTTTTGATATTCATTAACCAGAAAGTGATTCTCGATGCTTGATGAATCCCTCCGCTTGTTGCAAAAAGCCTCTTTCGGTGCAAAGAAAGGGCGATATGGGTATTACGCAAGCGGAGTTGGCAAAAGGACTGGTCATCCGGCCTCGAGTGTCGATCTTCATGGGATCGCTTGGCTCATGGCAGATCGAATTGACTACGGAGGAGAAAGTCCTGGCCGTTGAGACGCAGAGAGGGCATCCAAAGACGTGGCGAGCTCTGGACGACGCGATCGCCTTTGCGTGCGAGCACTGCAAGGACGCGGAAGAGATCCGGATCCGCTTCAAGGATAGGGAGTTTGTAGCAGAGAACATCCGATGATCGACCAGTGACGGTGCTACCAACACCGTCACCGGCCTAACCATTGATTACCGTGCGAGGGAAATAATGGCTGGCTTCATTATAGCCGCATCGACCGTGGCCGCGCGTGCTCGCTGTTTCGAGTGTGCCCATGCTTGATTTCAACCAGCTGGCACAGCAGTGTGCGCCGTCTGTGCATCCCGTCACGATGCAAGCCATCGCTCGCACCGAATCCAGCTTCAATCCCTTTGCAATCGGCGTAGTTGGCGGCCGTCTGGCGCGACAACCCCGCGACTCCGAAGAGGCGGTTGCCACGGCTCGCGCGCTCGAGGCCCGCGGAACTAATTTCAGCGTGGGATTAGGACAGGTCAACCGGTTCAATCTCGCCCGGTACGGTCTGACGTACGAAACCGCTTTCGACCCGTGTGCCAACCTTCGCGCAGGCAGCGCCATCCTTCACGACTGTTATCAGCGGGCAAGTGCCGCATACGGTCAGGGCCAACATGCGTTGCGGGCGGCAATCAGTTGCTACTACAGCGGCAATTTCATTGGCGGCGAACGGGTTCAGTCCAGCGGGTCCAGTTACGTTCAGCGTGTCGTTGCCAACGCACGGAGCACGGCAGCACCCGTTGATATGGTCCCGGCGATACCCGTTGTCATGGACGGGCCAACCGCCCCGACAGCGCAGGTTGGTGCCGGAGCGGGTAAGTCCAGCCCCGCTAGCCGCGCCGTTCGATCGCAGCGCCAAGATTCGCCGCATCCGTCGTGGGATGCTTTTGGCGACTTCGGCTGTGACAGCGATTCATGCAGATGACCTGACCGGCCGCGCCGCGGCGTTCGTTTGAAAAGGAGAGGCTCTATGTTTCGGAAAGTGAAATTCTATGCGAATCAGTTAGTACAACAGAAAGATGATGCGAAGCGCATAGCCGGCGCAGCGAGGTCAACGCTGCTTGGCGCAGTACTGCTTGCGCCCGCACTTGCCATGGCGGGAGGAGGCCTAGATTCGGCGACGGAGGGTGCGAATACGTTCAAGATCTGGCTGTACTCATTTCTCGGTGTCTGTGCCTCGTGCGTGCTGCTGTGGAAAGGGGCGGAGTGCTGGGCAGACCGTTCTCACTGGAGCGAGTTCGTTACGCTCGGCGGCAAGGTCGCGGTGGTCGGCGCAGTGGTCGGCGTGCTTGCTCCGTACCTGTGGAACCTCTTTACCTGAGCACGCGCCATGTCGGACGAGAAAGCCCACTATCCTGGTTTCAATGGTCTTGGACGCACCGCGGCGATCTGGGGGGTGCCCTACATGGCGATGCTGGTGGTGGTCGTCGCCTCGATGTTCACGGGGGTGCTCGTGGCCTTCTTCGTTGGTCCGGGCGGGCTGCTGTTCGTGTTTCTCGGCTTTCCGGTGCTGCTGTGGTTCAAGCACATCTGTGAAACTGATGATCAGGGACTGTGGATCATGTGGCTGCAGTTCCGCTGCCGCTTCTATTTCTGGCAGTTGCGCGCCCGCGCACGGGTGAATGCCGCACGGTCGGCGCCAAACTTCGGCAACACGTCGACGCTCGCGCCGTTGCGGTACGGCCGGCAGCGTCGTGTCTTCCGCGATTTTCTCCAACCACTGGGCAAGGGCGAGCGCCGGCTGCGTGAGCTCGATCAGGAGCCGTGATGGGCAACAGACCAACCGTCTCGAGCGGGATTCTCGGCGCCATCGGCGCCGTCGAAGACTGGATGCCGAAGTTCAGGCATCCAGTCACGAAGCACGTGCAGCACCTCGATGGAAATCGTTTCATGGTGACGCTTGCGCTGCGCGGCGTGCCGTTCGAGGTATTCGAAAACCTCGTGCTTGAGCGCAAGTTCGACCGCGACACCGAGACCCTGAGCAAGCTGGGTCGCGACCTTGGCGGGCGCCTTGCCTACCACGGTGTTTTCATGCGACGGCGCGTGAGCGTCAGTCGCGAGTACCGTTTCGACAGCCCCTTCATGAACTGGTTTTCGACGCAGCATGGCAGGCAGTTCAGGGGCGGCCGGTTCTTTGAAAACCGCTATTACTTTTCGATGATCCTGAAATCCGAGGATTTCGAGGACGGGCTGAAGGAAATTGCGTCCCTCGCCAGGCAGGCGCTGCAACAGCTTGCGGACTACGAGGCTGAACTGCTCGAGGTGTATGAGCGCGCGCATATGAACGGCACGAAAATGCTCGTCTCGCCGCTGTATGGTTTCGTCAGCTATCTCGTGAACGGCGTGACGGGCGATCTGCCGGTGGCTGCGGAGCCGGGTGTTGACATCATTCCGTCCAGCTATCTTCGTTTCGGCTATGACGCGCACGCGATCGACGGGCCGGGTGTGCCGGACCACCGGCGGTTCTTCACCTGCCGTGACCTGCGCAGTTTCCCGGACAAGCCGGGCTTTGGCCAGCTTGACCCGTTGCTCTCGTTGCCAGTCGAATTCACGGTGGTGCATTCATTCAACTGCATGACGGGTTTCGAGTCGAACCGCACAATCGACTCGGCGATCAACAAGCTGGAGTCCGCCGGCGACAAGGCGAAGCATCAGGTCCGGGAACTGCGCGATGCGCAGGGTTACGTCAACACGGGAGAGCTTTCGTTTGGCGAGTACCACGGCGCGGCCGTGGTCTACGGAGCAAGTGCGGACGAGGCGCTGGAAAACGGCACCCTGTTCGCATCGCGCTCGCTCAACGAATGCGGTGTCGAGTGGGCGCTCGCGACCGGTTCGGCACCCTTCACCTATTTCTCACAGGTCCCGGGCGCCAAGGTCAAGCCACGACCGAAGGTCCAGTCGTCGCGCAACTTCGCATCGATGTTCACCTGTCACGACTATTCGGCGGGCAAGGCCGAGGGCAACCCGATCGGCGATGGTTCCGCTGTCATCCCGTTCCGGTCGGCATCGGGAATCTATCACTTCAGCTCGCACGCGACCCGGCAGGGTGACGTCAACGTCGCGGAGAAGCTGGCCGCGCACCTGAAGCTGCAGGGCACGACGGGTGCGGGCAAGTCGACTGTCGCGACCGCCATCACTGGCATGCTGTCCCGGTTCGGACAGCTGCTCTTCGTACTGGACAAGGGCCGAGGCTGGGAAGTTTTCATCCGCGCGATGCGCGGCGCGTACGTCCATCTGGAAAAGGGCAAGCCGACTGGCTGGGCACCGTTCGAGCTGGCCGATACCGCTGAGAATCGCGAGTTCCTGTACGAGTTGGTCGAGCTTTGCGGGCGTAGAAACGGCGTCGATCACCAGGGCAAACCCATCAAGATCGACCTGAGCGCAGCCGAGAAGGTCCAGTGCCGCAACGCCGTCGACGCGGTGATGGGCATCGAGGACGTTCGCCTGCGGCGATTCAGCCTGCTGCTCGACAGCATCCCGGATGAGGGTGACGACAGCCTGCGCCAGCGTCTGTCGCTCTGGTGCAAATCCGAGAACGGCCGTTTCTGGTGGGTGTTCGATAACCCGCCGAACCTGGCGCTGAACATGACGGAGCAGCGCTGGATCGGCTTCGATGTCGAGGCGTTCCTCGTCGAGAACTACGAACCCTCGGAGCCGGCGTTTGCCTGGCTCTTCCATCTCAAGAAGATCATGCGACGTGAGGGCCGGCTCATGCAGACCGTGATGGAAGAGTACTGGTTGCCGATCCGCTTCCGCACGATCCGCGAACAGATCGAGGAGACGCTCGCCAGCGGCCGCAAGGAGGGCGAGTTCATCATGCTGATCACGCAGCAGCCCGAGCAGGGCCAGAAGGCTGCGGATCTGTATCCGGCGCTACGCAGTCTGGTTGCGACCAATCTGTATCTTGCCGATCCGGCGGCGGAAGAGGAGGCGTACGCGCGCGATGGGATGACGCGCAAGGAATTTCGCGAGTTCAGGAAGCTCGCGCCGTCGTCGCGCCGGTTCCTCATCAAGCAGGGCAACCAGTCGGCGTTCGCGAGCTTTGATTTAAGCGGCATGGACGACGCGATCGCGGTGTTCTCAGGCGACCGCGAGAACGTATTGATCTGCGACGCCGTGCGCACGGAGTTTGGGGACGATCCGGACATGTGGCTACCTGCCTACCTGGAACGTATTTTCGAACGCAAGCTGCGCACACGGCTAGCGGCACAGCACGGCGCCGATGAGCGGCTGTGGGCAGACGATCTGCGGCGCGGCCTCGAGCGCAAGCGGGGCGAACTCGCCCGCATCTATCCGTCGGCACGCGCTGTCGACGCGGGTAACGAAGCTGTCACTGTCTGATGGAGGCAATCGTGAACGTCAACGATGTCGAACGTGCCACACGCCTGCTGTGGGCCGGTCGTGTGGCCGTCACCTCGCTCAGCATGTGTGCCGCGGTCTTCGCACACGCGCAGGGTGTGCCGACCATTTCACCGGCTGAGCTTGCCCAGCAAATGGTGCAGGTCCAGCAGCTGATGCAGCAGATAGAGAACCAGGAAGCACAGTACCGGGCACTGACCGGTAACAGCAGCCTCGGAACGATCATGAACGACGCGTCACTGCGCAACTACCTGCCCGACCAGTGGCAGGACATCTATGACCAGGCGAAAAGTGGCAGCCTGTCGGGCATCAGCGCGACGATGCGCTCGATCGAACGGCAGGAGGGCATGACGGACGCCGCGACGCCGGGGCAGCAGCGCTACTACGACGTGCTCTCGGCCAACAAGGCGATGAACGAGCAGGCGTACAGCGCGACGATGGCGCGGCTCAATAACATCCAGTCGCTGATGCAACAGTCGAACCTTACGCAGGATCCGGCTCAAAAGGCTGACCTGCAGAACCGGATGGCTGCTGAAGAGGCGATGGTCTCCAATGAGCAGACGCGACTGCAGCTCACCGCACAGCTGCAGGCGGCTGAACTCAAGCTCGCGGAGGATCAGCAGGAGCGGGAATTCAAAAACCAGTTTCTCGGAGGCGCAAATGGTCAATAAGGCATTGCTTGGCGCGATCGTCAGTCTGCTTGTCGTCATTGCAGGCTATCTGGGCTATCTCGCATGGGACCGACACCAGCACAACGTGCAGGAGGAGATCGCACACAGGCAGGATCTGGAGTTCAGAGCGCATTTGCTTGGCACGACGCCCGAAAAGCTCGAGCAAGAGGAAACGCCCGCACAGCGTGAGCAGGACAAGGAGGCCGAACAGGTGGTGACGAAAGCAATGCAATGAGTGTGGAACGACTTCAGGAGCCGAAGATGTCTTATACGCCTATCACCACGACGATCTTCTCAAGGATGACGTCCGATTTCGACGCTAACGTCGTCGCGACCATCAGTTCAGGTTCGGAACGCATCATCGGTCTGATTTCGCCATTGATGATGGCTTGCTTCAGCATCTATGTGCTGCTGGTCGTATGGTCGTACTGGCAGGGGCAGAACGACGAACCGATCAACGACTTCCTGATTCGCATGGCGGCCTGGGCGTTCATCCTGACCTGCGGCATGAACATTCACTTCTATACCGAATACATCGTGCCGGCCGTTAATGGTCTTGGCGAGCAACTGTCCGGCGCGATTACGGGACAAAGCAATCCTGTCTCGGGGCTAGACAATCTGTTGAGCGCGTACATCAACGCTTGTGGGCAGATCTACGATCACGCACACAACTTCGAAATCATCGGGGCAGTGTGGGTGATTTCCGTCATGCTTATCTTTGCCACTCCGTTCATGGGCCTGGCGGTTGCCTACATCATCCTCGCCAAATTTGCCCTTGGACTGCTGCTTGCACTCGGGCCGCTGTTCATTTCGATGGCGCTGTTTCCGCCGGTGCGGCAGTACTTCTGGAACTGGGCGGGACAGTGCTTTAACTATGCGCTGCTCGTGGCTCTCTTCGCGGGCGCCGGCGCGATTGAAGTCAATTTTGCGAAATCGATTGCACCCAGCGGGTCGGCCTTCCCGTCTATGCGGCAGGTGGTGGAGATTGACGTGATGGGCGGGGTGTTCTTCGTCGTCGCGCTGAATCTTCCGGGCCTTGCCTCGGCGCTGGCGAGTGGTGTGGGCATTTCGACGATGACAGGCAAGCTGGGTGGTCTGGGGCGTGCGCTGGCCGCGGCCTCGAAAACGGGCGGCGCCGGCAAGTACAGGACGGGTGGCTCCATTTCGCAAACGTAGGAGGATGCGTGCCGGATTTCTTTGCGAAGCTGGTCCGCTGGTGGTTGCTCGTCGTATGCTGGGTTACGTTTGCCGGTGTCGTGGGCGCGTTGCTCAACACCATCGGTATGGCCATCTATCACCGCTTGCATCGATGACCGGTGAAAGGGGAGTTCAGGCGTGAAAGCGATCTTCCGCGCGGGGCTGCTCGCGCTTGTCCTGCAGGCGTGCAGCTCTGCGCCTAAACCACCGGAGCCGACGGGCCAGTGGATCCCTGTAAATCAGCCGTTGGCGCAGCAGTCAGGCCGTACGGAACCGAGGTGAGGACCAGGATGGTATCGACAATCAGACAGTGGTTCGGCGCAGGCTCGGGCGATCGCGCGCGCTCGCCGGCCACATCGGCGGCGCACGTGGAGGCAGCAACAAATGCTGTTGACCGGTCAGAGCGCGACGCGGTCAGCTGGTATCTGGACCGGGCGAGGGAGTTCGAGAAGTCGAAGGTCGAGGCGGCTGAAGAGAAGGCGCGCATCGCCGACCGCAGATCGGTGCTCTCGGGTGGCATCGCCCTCGTGGCCGTTTTTGGTCTGACGGCTTTAGGACTCCTGAAAAGACCGAACCCGCCAGCTGTGCTTCGGGTGAACGACACAACCGGCAGGGTGGATGTATTGCCGACGACCGCGAACGGCCATGTGAGCTTCACTGAAAAAACCGATCGCGCTGATCTGCGCCGTTACGTCGAGATGCGGGAAAGCTACGACTGGGAGACGATCTCGGACGTGCATAGCGCGGTGATGTTCATGAGCGACGATCACGAAAAGGACGCTTACGACGCGCTCATCCGTGGTCCGGCCGGCCCGCTCAAGCTGCTCAAGGACCAGGCGCGCGTCATCGCACGGGTCGGCTCCATTACCTTTGTCGGTTCGACCGCACAGGTGTTTTTCTCGCGGCAGCTGATCCCGTTGAATGCGGCGGCGAAGCGTCCAGACCCGACCTACTGGATTGCGACGGTGGCCTTCACGCGCGTCGATGTGCCGGAAAAACAGGATCAGCAGGACGTTGATCCGGACGGGTTCCGATGCACCAGTTACGAAGTGACGCGCGACTATACCCGCGCGCCCGCGGATGCATCGCCCGATGCCGTACCGGCAGTATCGAAGGCGACGGGGAGTGCGTCGTGAGTCGTGCTGGACTTCGCTTGCCGGCTAGTGTGGTCGCGATTACCGCTTGTGCAGTTGCGGCTGGCCGCGTCTGCGCGCTTGAAATCCCGCGTAGCTGCGGCGCTGATCCGCATATCCAGTGCGCGACCTATAGCCCCGACCAGGCCTACCGCGTGGCGACGATGCCTGGGCGTGTGGTGATGATCCAGTTTGAGTCCGGTGAGCACATCCTCAAGGATGGCGGCGGCATTGGCGACGCGCACGCCTGGCACGTCTCGGTTAACGACAGCGGGGCGCTGCTCAAGCCAGGCGCGCTGCAACCCGAAACCAACCTCGTGCTGGTGACCAACCGGCGCACCTATTCGCTGTCGCTTGTCGACGTATCGCGGTTGCAACCCGCGACGTGGATCCTGCGTTTCGACTATCCGGACACGAAGGCGAAGGCCGCGACCGAACAGCTCCGGCGCCGGGAAGCTGTCAGCGCGGCGCTGGCGGACCAGCAGGGCATGCCCGCGGTCCCGGCCGGAATTGCAGCGCCGGGCTCAGCGGCGTCTTCAGGTCCGCCTGGGTCATCCACGCCGGCAGCGAACATGCAGTACATGATGCGGGGCGATCGCGCGCTTGCACCCACCGCGTTGTGGGACGACGGCCGTTTCACCTACTTCAGGTATGCAACCGCGCGCGACCTGCCGACGATCTTCACGAAGCTGCCGGATGGCAGCGAGGCGACAGCGAATTTCCATATGGAGGGCGACACCGTCGTCGTCCATGAGGTCTCAAGGGAATTTGTCATCCGCTACGGCCAGTCGGTGCTGGGCATCCGCAACGACGGCTACTCGCCGGACGGCCACTACAACCGTACCGCCTCGTCGTTGACCGGCACGGCGCGCATCGAACGCGCACATGCCGGCAGCGATCGACCGGGAGACTGACGGGAGAGCACAGTCGCATGAGCGAACGCAATGAAATCGGCAATGCAGCGCCTGCGGACACTGGGCATCAGCCGTCGCTGGACCTGCCCGGGCGCCGCCGCGCGCGTGCGGGCAGGCTGAGGCTCGTGCTGGTCGCGCTGATCGTGATCGCGCTGGGCGCTTCGGGCGTCACGCTCTACCTGCAGCGGATCTTCCAACAGCATCAGGACGCGAAGCAGGCGGCGCTCAACAAGCCAAAGGACAGCGGCGCGAGCGAGACCGGCGCCGACCTCGAGACACAGAAGGAGCGCATCAAGCGGGCCGAAGCCGAGCAGGCGCGTGCCGCATCGGAAGCGGCGGCCGCCGCCGCGGCGAGGCAGCAGCTTGCCACGCCGGCCGGCGCCGCGTCGCATTCTGTCGGTGAAGGGCGCACCGCGATGGCGAACAACCAGCCGCGGCCACTGACACCCGCCGAGCGGCGTCTCTACGGCAGCGTGCTGGTTATGTCCGATGACAGCAGGGCTACCGGCGTGCCTGAGGACTCCGCCCTCCCGTCGAATGACGCAGGTGGTAATGCAGACACCACGGGCAATCGCTCGGGTGGCGACGGTTTGCCCGGCATGGCGAAGTCCATGGGGCTCGCAGCGCTGCGGGGCGGTCCATCTGGAACTGCGGGTTCATCTGGCGCAGGCATGGCTGATAACCATGACACCGGCAACAGCAAGGGATCTTCCTTCGACCAGTCACTGCAGCCCTCGAAGCTGCAGCCGATGCGTGCCTCGTTCAGGCCGAACCGGCACTACATGATTGCGCGGAACACCATGATCCGTTGCGGGCAGGCCACCGCAATCCGCACCGACCGGCCGGGACTGGTTGGCTGTCCGATCGCTGATGACGTCTGGTCGGACGATGGCACGACGCTGCTCATCCGCAAGGGCGCGCTGGCCAAGGGCGAGCAGCGCGACGCAGTGGTACACGGACAGGGTGTCATTGGTGCTATCTGGGATGAGATTGACGACGGCGACGTCCGTATTCCCCTGAACTCGCCGGCGACCGATCCGCTCGGTGCGGCCGGGATTCCCGCCTACATCGACGAGCATTTCTGGCTGCGCTTCAAGGGTGCCCTGATGGTGAGTCTCATTGGCGACTTTGGTCAGGCGCTTGCGAACAAGGCAATCGGAGCGGGCCAGACCATTACCTTCTCGAACAGCTCGAACGCGACGCAGGACGTGGCTGCCGAAACGCTTCGCAACACGATCAATATCCCGCCGACCGCTTATTCGAACCAGGGATCGGTGATCAACATCTTCGTTGCGCGCGACGTAGATCTGGCCAGCGTATACGAAAACGTCGGCAGCGACGGCACCGAGATTGCGCCGTCCGCGCGGCAATGATGAATGTGAGGACATGACGATGCAACTGCAGATCCGGTTTCCCGATACCTTTCCGCTCCATGGTGTCGAGCGTGATGCCTTCGAGGCAAAGCTGCGCGACGCGCTGCATTACGTCTTCGACGGGCGCCGCGTACGGCGGTTGGCCGAACAGGTCGATGCGCGTAGGCCGTTCGAGCCGTCTGATGTCCTGCCGCTGCGCCGGATCGGCGACGAGCATACGTTCGAGCAATGCATGACGCTCGACCGCTGCCGGTTCGACGACATGTCGATGGCGCTGCGCCGCGTGGTTATGCATGCAATCGCCGCGCGGCTTGGCCTTGAACTGTCTGAGCCCGGGATCGCGACGGGCACTGTCGGCCAGGATGAGGGCGCAACTAACTGTCCGCCGTCAAAGGCCCCGCCTTCGCTGCGCCGTGCCCGGACCGTGCACGGCGCTCTTGCAATCGCAGCAGTTACGGCGGCTGGTGTACTGGCCACGGCGACAGTCATGTGGAAGCTTGCCAGTCCTGCGGTTACGGCATCGATGATGGTGACGGTTGTTTCTACGTCGCCCGCGCAGACATTACGCGATCTGGCGGGCAGCGTGCCTGATGACAGGCGATCGTACCGGGTCACAGTTCAGGTCGAGCCGCAGGGCACAGACACGGCATCGCATTGACGGCGCGCTCCGGGCCGCAATTTACCAGTTTGCAACAGACATCTCCAGAAGGAGTGCAGATGAATTCGGTGGTTATCGATGTCATCGAAAAGGGGACCGTCGCTCGCAACTTCCTGAAGCAGATGGGTATTGCGAATTTCTTCGACGGCAGTCTCACCGAAGTCGCGATCAACCGTCCCGGCGAGATCTGGACGCAGGGTGCCAGCGCATGGAAACGGCACGATGCACCTGCCTGCACGCTGGACGCGTGCTTCAAGCTGGCCAACGCGCTGACGGTCATGAAAGGCGGCAAGTTTTCCACGAAGGAGCCCATTCACCCGGTGATGCTACCAGAAGGCCAGCGGGGACACGTGCTGATGCAGCCGGCGTGCGAGCGCGACACGATCTCGATCACGATCCGCATTCCCTCGAACGTGCGGTTCTCGGTTGATGAGTATCAGCGCAACGGGTGGTTCGATGGTTTCCGCGATGTGTCGCCCCATCACACCGTTCCGGACGGTGTCGACCTGCAGCCGTTCGAAGTCGGGATGATGGACGCGAAGTCACGGCGCGACGTCACCTGCATGCTCGAACTTGCCGTGGCCAACCGGCTGAACATCGTTCTCGCCGGCGGTACCGGCTCCGGCAAGACCACGCTGAACAAGGCGCTGTCCGACCTTGTGCCGATCAGTGAGCGGATCGGCACAATCGAGGACACGCCCGAGCTGTCGCTACCGAATCATCCGAACCGAGTGCACATGTTTTTCAGTGACACGCTTCCGGCGAAGGAAATCGTGCGCTCGACGCTTCGCATGAAGTTCGACCGTGTGTTCCTCGCCGAACTCCGGGGCGACGAGACGTGGGATTACATGACGCTGCTGAACACGGGAACGCCCGGTGGCATCACCACGATTCACTGCAACGATGCACGTTCGGCTGCGTCGCGCGCCGCGACGCTTATCAAGCAGAGTGCCGTCGGTCAGACGCTCGACTGGAAGTTCATCCTGGAGCAGGTTCGCATGACGATGGATCTCGTGCTCTTCATGCGGGACAAGCGGCTGGCCGAGATCTGGTACGACCCCGTCGGAAAGTGGCAGTTGCTTGGGGGTGTTGCATGAACGCGGTCGCAGGCACAGAGGTTATCGAGCAGGCCCTGATCGGCCTGTGCGGTGCGCTCGCCGTCTTCCTCTCGCAGGACAGTCGCCTGGGCTGGCGTCGCTGGGCCTGCATCTTCGGGCTCGTTGCGCAGCCATTCTGGCTCGACATGGCGTGGCGCGCACACCAGTACGGCGTGCTCGCGCTGAGCCTGGTCTACACGGCGTCATGGGCGCGAGGCCTCGCGGCGCACTGGCTCATGCGCAGGGAAGACTAATCATGAACTTCGCAATCAGCGATATCGAGGCGGCGATCGAGAACTGGCGCCAGCGTGCCTCGTCCGATGAAGCATTTGCAACGAGTGCTGAGGCCTGCGCCCTCGCACGGCTTTACGGCGCTGTGATCGTTCATGGGTGTGAGGCACTTGCCGATGCGGAACTCGATGAGACGCAGCGCAACGCGCTGCGAATCCTGTCCACGTTGCGCACTGAAAAATCGTCTGCTCCGACACACTGAAATCCACCATGCCGAAATATCTCCGCATCCTGATCCCGTGTCTTGTGCTGCTGGTGCTCGTCGCTGGCGCCGCGACCCTCGGCCAGTATCTTGGTGGCCTGCTGTTCGCCCGCCTGCAGAAACTGCCGCAGGACTCGGTGGGCGTGTTCACGCTTTTCGACTACTGGCAGGCGTATGGGGATGTGCCGGGGGTGAAGCGGGCGCTGTCGGTTTGCACGCTGCTCTCGGCTGTCATTGGCGGCCTGCCCGCCATGGTGATCGCGATGGCGCTTCTGAAATCACGCGGTCGCATTGCGCAGTTCGGCAACGCGCGCTTCGCCACGCGCCGCGACATCGTGAAAGCCGGCCTGCTGGAGAAGTGACGATGACGATTCGTGTCCTAGCCTCCCACCGCATCCCGCCTCAGGAGTGAGCATGTCCCACATGTATCCCCCCTTTATCGTCGGCAAGTACAAGGGCGAATATCTGAAGTACCGCGGCCAGGATTTCCTGATGCTTGCTGCGGGCACGCGCTCGGGCAAGGGCGTCTCGATGGTGATCCCGAATCTTCTCACCTATCCCGATTCCGTCGTCGTCGAGGACATCAAGGAAGAGAACTACCTGTACACATCCGGCTATCGGCGCAAATGCGGCCAGGCAACTTTCCTCTGGTCGCCGTTCTCGGAGAATGGCCGGACTCACGCTTACAACCCCCTCGAATTCATCCAGCACAGGTCGCCCTATACGCGGGTCGGCGACGTGCTGACGGTTGGCGAGCACCTGTATCCGTCGAACGTCGATGCGCGTTTGAAGTACTGGAACGACAATGCGCGCAACCTTTTTATTGGCGTCGTGCTGTATCTGCTCGAGACGCCGACCTTGCCTTGCACGTTCGGCGAAGTGTTGCGGCAGGCCTCAGGCAAGGGCAGGGCGGTGCGCGAGCACATCTCTTCCATTGTCAGCACGCGATCGCATGCGACCGACACGCTGCCACCGCTGAGCTTCGAGTGTCTGGACGCCCTGAACCGGTTCCTGTCGCAGTCAAAGGAAGCGTTCGCCAATATCGTGTCCACAATGACGGCGCCGCTTAATGTGTTCAGCAATCCGATCGTCGACGCGGCGACCAGCCGCTCCGACTTCGACCTGGGTGAGGTGCGCAGGAAGCCCATGTCGATCTACGTGGGCATCAAGCCGGGCGACCTGAAAGCGGGCGCGTTGCTCATCAATCTGTTCTTCTCACAGCTGATCGACCTGAATACTCGCGAGCAGCCCGCAGAGAATCCCGACCTGAAATACCAGTGTGCGCTGATGCTGGACGAATTTGCGGCGCCGGGCAAGATCGACATTATCGACACGGCCAACGCCTTCATCGCGGGCTTTAATCTGCGACTGATGCTGATCTTTCACGGCATGTCACAGCTTGAAGATCCGAAGCTGTATGGCAGGCACGGTGCGGAAACGCTCGCGATCAACTGCAAGATGCGCAGCCTCTTTGCGCCGCGCACGCTCAAGGATTCCGAAGAGTACTCGAAGCTCCTCGGCACGTTCACCCACCTGTCGCGTTCGCGCAGCCGCAGCCGGGGACGCAACGCGTCGACCAGCACGAACGAGACCGAGCACGGTCGCGCGCTGATGATGCCGCAGGAGCTGCGTGCGCTGCCGGGTCGCAAGCAGATCATCACGATGGACGGGTGCGAGCCGATCCTGTGTGACAAGGCGTACTTCTACGAGGATCCGGAACTGGTCGACCGTCTGGTGCAGCAGAGCCCCTATCTGCAAGGCGTGATGGCGAAGCTGGAAAAAGCCAACCGCCGTCGCGCGTGGTTCGGCTTCGGCCCGAAGTTGCCGGACGAAGAACAGATGAAGCACGCCGCGTTCGTTGCGCGTGAGCTATGCGCGCCCGTTCCGCAGATCGATGTCGAGCAGTGGTGGCACGCACAGAATGCTGCGCGCCGCGCTCAGGGTGCGACGGCTATCCATGCGGCGAATGCGGTGAGGGATGTCCGCGAACATGAGATCGGCGTGCTGAGTGCCGCCCACTTCGCCAACCGCTCCAGTATCCGTGCATCGCTATTCCAGCTGATGCCTTATCTGCGTGAAGTGCTACCCGAGGCGTCGCCCGACACACCTGCCGAGGGCGATGCAGCCTCCCCATCTATCCATCAAGGAGCCGCATCATGAACGAGATTGAATTTCCGGCCGATCAGCTCGACTACCGCGAGATGGAGGCAGCCAATGCGGATGATGCATCGTCCATTCGCGCGCGCGCGACGCCGCCGGCCAACGAGGCTCACGCGCGCGGTGCACCCGGCAACCCGGATACCCCGCTAGATGAAGCGACGCACGCGCGGATGAAAAGGATCCGTGACGCCGACCGGAAGAGGTACGAGAATCGGGCCAGCGCGAGTATGCCCGCGGACGAAGGGGTCGCGCCCGCCACCGGTATCGGCAAGCCCATCAACGGTAAAGAGTGGGAAAACGCGATCCGCCCGAAGCCGATCTTTGAGAAGAGCGGCTACGCGGTACCGAAGTCGGTCAGCGACCGGTATGTGGCATTTGAAGGGAAGTATCTCGATCGCAAAAGCGAGGCGGTGCACTTCGAGGACAAGGGACGCTCGCTCGCTACGGCCAGTGAGGATCGTGACGTGATCGAACACATGGTTGCCGTCGCTCAGGCAAAGCACTGGGGCGAGCTGCAACTGAAGGGTAGCGAGGAATTCCGCCGGCAGGCGTGGATTGCGGCGGAACTCGCGGGCATGCCTACACGCGGGTTCAAACCCGAAGCACAGGATCGGGCGACGCTGCAGGCTGCGCGCGAGGCGATGCGCATTGCGGCAGGCGAGCGGTCGACAACCAATGATCTTCCTCGCACGCACACGATGGATTCGACGTCGGCGACTGGGAGAGAACGGAAGCAGGGGAGCCAGAGCCGCAAGGCGGCGACGGCTGATGTATCCGGCAGGGATCCGTCCGATCCCGGAGGGGCATCGCCGGGCGGAGGCCGGCGCGGAGGCAAACCGCGTCCTCCGAAGCCTGGGCCGGCTGCTACCGAACCCTCTGCTCCTTCCGACGCGAGCGCTGCGTCAGAAGATTCGAAACAGACACAGTTGCCTCTGGACGCGGACGGTGCGTCGTCGCGTCGGACAGGTTCCGGCAAACCGGCACGTCAAAAGGCTGGGACGCAGAAACCGCCTGCCGTCACGGCTGGCGTCCTGGTTGAACACGGCGCCGCGCACTTTCATCACGATCCGAAGGAAAACGAAAGTTACTACGCTACGGTACGCACGGAGTCTGGCGACCGCACGGTATGGGGGCTGGACCTCGAACGCGCGATCGGCGAGAGCGGTGTGCAACCTGGTCAGCGTATCGAACTCGAAAGGGGCGGCAGCAAGGTCGTGACCGTCAAACAGCGGCAGTTCGATGAGACCGGACAGGAGCTGGCACCCAACGAGGTCGAGAGTCGTCGCAACGAATGGCGCGTGTCGACGCCCGACCTGTCACGACTGCTGACGCCTGAGCAGCGGGAGAGGGTCGAGTCCGCGCGTCGCGAGGTTGACGAGCGCCGGCGCATCGACGAGGCGCGCGAGCGCTTCCTGAATGGCGAGTGGCAATACACGGACGCGCAGCGGGCCACGCTCGCGGCCGCCCGTGAGCGGATTAAGGAACAGGCTGCGCGCGAGGTGCTGGAAGACGAAATCAGGGGACTATCCGACGAGCAGCAGGAGCAGTTGCGGGGGGAGTTCGAAAGCGCCGTGGCCGAGGCGCGCGCTACTAACCATCCGCTCAATGTTCCGATGCCGCAGGTGAGCGAAGCGACGATCGATGCCATGCGCGAACAGATCGAGCGGGAGCGCGCAAGCCAGAGCATGTGGCAGCAACAGCAGCAGCGCACGGAACAGAAACAACAACAGGACCAGCCGTCGCACGAGGCTGGACATGACACACCGACGCTGGAAATTGACCCGTAACTGAAGCCGTTTGGCGTGACCGCGGTGATGCGGGCACATCCAGTTCAACCGATAAGGAACATTGCATCATGAAGATTGCGGTTATCAATTTCTCGGGCAACGTTGGCAAGAGTACCGTTGCACACCATCTGCTTGTGCCACGTCTGCCGGGCGCTGAAGTAATCCCGATCGAATCAATCAATTCGGATGACCGCGAAAAGGAAGGTGCGTTGCGCGGGTCGCAATTTGATGAGCTGCAGGATCAGTTGATGACACTGGAAAACGCCGTCGTCGATGTGGGCGCATCGAATGTCGAAGATTTTGTAGGTCTGATGCGAAGCTATGACGGCTCGCATGAAGACTTCGATCTCTTCATCGTGCCGGCTGTATCGACCGCCAAGCAGCAGGTGGACACGATCGCAACGCTGCGTGCGCTTTCTGATCTGGGCGTGCGTGCCACAAAGATCCGGTTGGTCATGAATATGGTCGACCGCAAACAGGACCTCAGCCGGGGCTTCGCGAAGCTGTTCGAGTTTCACTCACGCACCGATGTTTTTTCGATGCATCGTGACGCAGTCATCTACGAGAACCCGATCTTCGAAAAGATCAAGGGTTTCGACAGCTCGATCGTCGAAATCCGCGATGACCCGCGCGACTACGTCGCGCTGAATGCAGAGGCAATGGAAAGTGGGGCATCGGAGGCCGAAAAGGCACATATTCGACAGATGGTGGCACTCAAGCGTCTTGCGAGCAGGGTCACTACAGAACTCGATGATGTGTTCAAGGTGTTGGTGCGCTGATGGGCGCGTCAGAAGACTCGATCCGCGAGGAACTGATCGGCGAAGTGCTCGGCCAACTGTCGCAGCTGCGGCGCGATGTGAAAGAACTCACCCAGCTGCTGCAGGTGAGCGGCAAACAGTTCAAGGATGACGGCGAACTCACGCTGCTGCGCTTCACGTCGCGCTATGAGCATTTCCTCAAGGACTTCAACGCATCAACCACTGGCGTGCTCGCCGAGGCAGGGCATTTCGCGGAGGCGCGCGACCAGCTGGTCGGCGAACTTGCGTTGCGCGAGTACGACGCGGCAAGCGGGCGCGTGCGTGGTCAGTTGCGTGACGTGCTGCGCGAAGAGGGGTGCCGCTGCGGTATTGGCCGCCTCGAACTTGCGACATGGGTCGTCTGTGCAGCGCTTGCTTCGGCGGTCCTCTCGGTCGGTGCAGTCCAGGTGCTGCATCTGGTCGGAACATAGGAGTTGTTCCATGCAATTCAGAACATCTTTTGTGGTCACGGTAGCGGCGTGCGCTGTGCTAACAGCCGCCACAAAGGCGCGAGCCGACGACGACAATCAGAGTGCGTGTGGGGCAGTGCTTTGCCTTGCCGGACTGATGCAGGGTGGTAACGGCGGGCGCGAGTGCAGCCAGTATGAGGCGGACTACTTTTCGATCGTGCGCTATCACCATGGTCACTTCGATCTGAGCGGGACGTCCAACGCACGAGACGATTTCCTGAACCAGTGTCGCTCGGTCGGCAGCGATCAGAAAAGCGCAGTCAACTCGAAGTATGGCAGTGTCGAGAGCGGGCCATGAAACGGACTCCACCGCGGCGTCAATGGCTTTCGCATGCCCACGTCACGAATGAGCTTCGATGCCATATGATATGTAGTCCTACGATGATGCCGCGGAACAGTTATTTTGTTGTTTCCAGGGACACGTTCCTGTCATATCCCTGCGCTTATGCTGCGGGTGCGCAGGGAGTGAGGTGGCCGGTCGATCTACTGTCGCAGCAGGTTCAGAATTTCATCGGGGCGCGCCGGCTTCACGAGGTGAAAATCGAAGCCCGCTTCGCGCGTGCGTGCCCTGTCTTCGGGTTGACCGTAGCCAGTTAAGGCAATGAGCAACGGGCGGCCAGATGTGACAAGCTCCCTCAGGCGCAGCGCGACTTCGTACCCGCTCATGTCGGGTAACCCTAAATCGAGCAGTATTGCATCCGGTTGAAAATCCCGCGCGATGTTCAGCGCCGCTTCCCCGGAGGTCGCAGTGCGCACTTCGTGCTGGTCTAGGATCATCGCGAGCGGCAGCGCGGCGTCATGGTTGTCGTCGACGATCGACACCCGGTATGAGCGTGCCGTCGCTGTGCCACCCGTGGCACTGCCCGTCGAGGCATGTGCCGGCGCGTCGCAGAGAGGTAAACGCATGATGAAGCGACTGCCTTTGCCGGGTCCGTCACTGGCCGCCGCGACCGTGCCGCCATGCATGGTCATCAGCGCACGCGCGACCGAGAGGCCGATACCCAGTCCCGTCCTGGTCGTCCTGGGCGTAGCGGGAGCCTGCTCGAAGATGTCGAAAAGTGATGGAATCGTCGCGGCGTCCATGCCGATGCCGTTGTCTTCCACCGTGACCGTCACGTGTACATCGTCACGGGCGACGCCCAGCCGGATATGACCGCCGTCGTCCGTGTACTTGACAGCATTGTCAAGCAGGTTGGCGAGCACTTGTGTCACGCGGGTAGGGTCTCCGTGCACAAAGAGAGCGGCAGATCGCGGGTTTGTGACCTCAAGCCGGTGCACATGCTGGGCAGCCGCCGGCGCATTGATCTCGATGGCGTGATCGATCGCAGTCCAGATACTGAAGACCTCCATGCGCAGCGTGATCTTGCCGGCGGTGATGCGCGAGAGGTCGAGCAGATCGCCGATCAGACGGGAGAGATGGGTCGCGTGCCGCTCAACCAGTCCCTGCAACCGGACAAACCGGTCTGTCGCAGCAGATGCGCTGCGTTGAGGATCGGGGCAAGCGGATTTCTGAGTTCGTGGGCCAGTGTTGCCAGAAACACATCCTTGCGCCGGTCCGCCTCCCGGAGTGCCGCTTCGGCGCTCACCCGGCTTGTCACATCGGCCAACGCGCCGACCATAACGCGACGGCCACCCGACGCGTCCGGCAGGAACCTTCCTGACACCTCGAGCACGCGCGGCGTACACGTCTGCAACGTGCGAATACGAAAGATCGCGTGAAAATCCTGCGAGGAGGCGACGGCAGCGTTCACTTAATCGCGAAGGCGCGCCGTATCGGCAGGATCCACGACCGTCGCGAAAAATTCCTGTGCGGACAGGGGGCCGTGTTCCCGTAGCTGACCGGTGATCTCGTACATGCGGTCGTTTTCCCAGATGGCCACGTCGGCTTCGGGATCCCATTCGAAGATGCCCAGCTCCGCTGCCGCAGCCGCAATGCGTAGCCGTGCTTCGCTTCGGGCCTGCGAAACCAGCGCCCGATCGCGCTCTTCGAGCGCGTCGCTGACGCGGCGGTCCTGCTGTCTCTGTAACTGGTCAATCGCGCCATGGATCACCTGGCTGAAAAAACGCTCGACCATGTCGTGCGTGGCCGCCTGATGCTCGCGTGAAGGCACGAGTGCGTAATAATCCCGCACGCAGGTCTGGACGCATCGCTGCAGCAGGTCGACTTCAAGATACAGTTCATCGAGCGCGAAGCCCTGACGCCATCGCTCGGTCGCATGCAGTCGCGCATCGTGTTGCGCGCGCATCGCAATATCTGCCTGTTCGCCGTCGCGCAGCAACTGTAGGGATACGGAATTCGTTGGACTGGGCGTCATCAAAAATCAAGGACTTCGCAACATATTCGGTCACACGCCAAATGACGCGGAGCCGAATTAACTGGACTCGCCGGGTTTGTGATGCGAATTCGTTGGATTTGCCAGAGTGTGCGAGCGGCCCGTGTTGCGCAGGTTCGAAAGGCTGCGGCCCACGAGCGGCCACTTGCGTCAAATACGAACGAGACCGCTTCTATCTGCGATACCGTCATTCGATACCTGTAGAATCTAGCGCAGCGGCTGACTTCCCTGCGACAGCCACTCCTTGATAACATGAAAGACGCTGATAACGGCTCGGGCGCCCAAAGCAGCGGACTAAGTCCACGTCATCCGGTCGAGTTTGGAGGCAGCGTGTACGGCAATGGAAATCCCGAGCATCCGCAAATGAATCACTTTGACGAGCTGCCGCGTCGCCATCGAAATCACGCGATTGAGGACAAGGCAATCACCGCTTTCCAGGCGCGACTTGAGGAGAGCGGCGCTTTCATTTTGCAGGGGACCGACCGCAAGGACTACGGGACGGACTGCCAGATCGAGGCGAGCGCCAATGGGTGTGCAACCAATGCTCGCGTTCACGTCCAACTGAAGGGAACTGAAAGGGCGTTGAACGCCAACGGTTCGCTCAGTGTCGAGGTCGACCGCACGAACCTCAACTACCTGCTAATGCAGCCTTACAGCGTATACGTGGCCTATCACGTGCCGACGCGCTCATTGCGCATCTGCGCTGCAGAAAGTGTTGCTCGTCATTATGGGCATGGCGGAACGAACTGGACCGACCAGGAAACGCTGACCGTGTCGTTTGTTGAAGAGCTAACGGTCGAGCGCCTTTGCCGGCTTGCGGATCTCGCCCGTGCTTGGTCAAGGTCATCACGCGACCGGCGCGTAGGTGAAGTCGGCGCTGCTGCGCCGGATATTCATGTTCCCGACGATCCGGCCCTGACTCGAACGCTGCTCGTGGAACTCCATGAGCAGAACTCAGACGACGTAATCAGCGCCGGGTTCACCAAGTTCGCTGCCGCTTTGGGCGTTGGCAGCGACGAAATGGGCATTTGCTACATGTCCGAGATTAACCTAGGCATGGATGGCATGTGCCAGCATCCGGAGAGAATCGAAGAGGCTATCCGCTTTTTCCGCGCGAGACTCAGTGACGGTCGCCATCGGGTCAGCGCCCTCCATTACACGATAGGAAACGCCTTTCACGCTCTCCATAACGAGCAGGAAGCGAAGTGTGCGTTCGAAGCCGCCCTCGCCGCCCCGGCGCTTGCTGCGGACCCCGAACTGGCTGCTCAGATCCACAAGAACCTTGGATCCAGCTGCGCGCTGCTTGGCGACCAAGACGCGGCGGTGGGTCACTACCACGACGCTTTGCGGTTGAATCCCGAACTCGCAGAGGCTCACACTGCCCTAGGCATCCATTTTGTCCGCCTAGGCAGGTATGAGGACGCGCTGCATCATCTTGATCAGGTTGTCTTTTCGAATCAAAACCAGGGGCGGACTTCCACAGTCATCGGCTGGCGTGCAAACGTCCTCTTCAACCTTGGTGACGGCCGCGCAGCGTTTCGCGAAATCAATGGCCTGTTGACTCAGGCTGACCGCTTCCGCTGCATCTGGCCGTGGTGTCGCCGTCTGGTCGCTGCCTTCGGGCGCTCAAGTGTGCACAATGCCCGACAGGCTTTGCCCTTCTGGCAACGCTACGTGAGGGCGCACCCCGAGGATCCCATTGGGAGGTACGAGCTTTTGATGTCAAGTTTCTATCTGCGCGGCCGCGGGGTGAGCATCGAGAAGACGTATTCCGAGTTCCGCCAGGATTTTGACCAACACATCCCCCACATTGACGCCGACAACGCGGCGCTCCCATGGGATCGTTTGGGCCACTGGGCGCAGGATGATGAGGACTGGGCGGAAGCGGAGCGCTGCTTTCGCAAGGCCCACGAATTGGCGGGCGGCGAGTATGGCTACTGCCTGGCGATTGCCCTCAAGCAACTGGGGCGGTTCGATGAGAGCGTGCCGCTGCTGCTCGAGCAGGCCCAGACCATTCAGCCGGATGCAATGAGCTGGTTTCAGCTGGCTGCGTCATACGCCAGCCTCCGTTGTTGGCCCGAAGCCGTCGACGCCTACGAGAGGGCGCTTGCGCTCGACCCGGACCATGACCTTGCGTGGTTCGACCTCGGCGGGGCTCATTGGAATAGCGGTGACCTCCCAACTGCGGCGGAGGTTTGGGCTTCAGCGATAACACGTTTCCCCGACCATGAATTTGCCGCCAAGCTCAAGCGCGATCTACCTCTGTTGTTTGGTGATCCGGATACGGGCCAGACCAGCGATAACGCTCGCTGATATGCCCCATTCACAGAGATGCCTTGTTTCGCCTGCTCAGGCTTCTCACGCCTCGCCCAAAATCTAGGCGAATGCGCGTCAAGGAAACGGGACAGCGAGGGTGTGTTCATCGGCAGGCCATGGACCCTTCGGAGCGCTAATCCCGGCAGTCTCATCATTTCCGGGTATCCGGTCTCACGAACTCGGATTCAGTCTTACGAATTGCGGTTCCTTGAGAATCAACGACTTGCTAACTAATTGTGTCGCTTCGGCACGGTTCGCGAACCGAAATCGGTAGACTGGCCGGATTGCCGGTGCGAATTGGCTAGACCGGCGCGGGATATCCCCGACCGTACCATGAACGGTCATCCGGACGCGCCGAAATTTGGACGTTCAGGTGACCGGTGCCCTCGGTGGCGGCCATTGCGCAGCGGTTTTCTTTCTGGATGATTGCGAGGACAAGTAAATTGCTTAACTTCGATAAATCGTGGCGTTTCAAAAGCCCGGGGCGTATCCCGCAAGGCGTTGTCCGTGATTTTTTACGATCTGATCGAAAAAATTGCGGCGCAGGGTGATGTATGGCGCGCAGTTGAGCAATGCAAAAGCCGCTTCGGCGGGGCTGGTCGAAGCAGCAGCCTGGACTGGGCGTGGAGTAGAGAGCGTCAAGCAGCGTGGCCGGTCAGCGACAACTATTTTGGCCGGTCAACGGGGTGGTTGTCATTGGGTATCAGGTCATATTTAGCGTTCCTCCTTCGTAGTTGTCGTTGCGTAATGGCGTAGTTGACGCTCACCGCTACTGCGTAACGTTGCCGTCTTCCGGCAACTGGGTGCTAAACGGGTTGTCATCGTTTAATTGACGCCGCCGTGCATTCTGTTTGTCGCCGGCCTTGCGGCGGCGATAGCTTTCGACGTTGAGCTCGAAGATCGTCGAGTGATGCACAAGCCGGTCGATGGCGGCGACCGTCATGCCGGGGTCAGGGAACACGGCATTCCAGCCCGAGAACGGTTGGTTGGCCGTTATCAGGAGACTTTTGCGCTCGTACCTCTCGGCAATCAGCTCGAACAGGACGCTGGTCTCGGCCTGGTCCTTGCGCGCGTACGACAGGTCGTCCAGGATGATCAAATCGAAGCGGTCCAACCTGGCCAGCGCTGAAGGCAACTGCAGGCTCTGGCGGGCTGCCTGAAGCTTCTGGACGAGCTCGCTGGTGCGTGTGAACAGTACGCGGTATCCGGCGTCGATCAGGGCGTGCCCGATGGCTGAACCCAGATGGCTTTTCCCGACCCCGGGTGGCCCAAACAGAAGGACCGTGGCGCCTTTCTCCAGCCACGACTCGCCGGTGGCCAGTGCCGTGATATGGGCCTTCGAGACCATTGGCACTGCGCTAAAGTCGAAGCTCGCAAGCGTCTTGGTCGGGTCCATCTGCGACTCGGTCCGGTGCCGCTCGATACGTCGCTTGGCGCGCTCGGCCAGCTCGTGCTCAAGCAGTGCACCAAGCAGTCGCGTGGCCGGCCAGCCCTCCTTGTCCGAACGCTCGGCGAACTCGGGCCACAACCTGCCGATCGTTGGCAGGCGCAGCTCGTTGAGCATCAGGGCCAGGCGGCCACCATCATGTGCGGGCGCGTTCATGCTGCCATCTCCTCGAGCAGCGCGTCATAGACTGCAACGGGCGGCATCTGGACCACCACCTCGGGGCACGAGGCTTCACGGGGTGCGTACTGCTCACGCAGCGCCTTGAGATCGGGCAGTTCGCCGGCGTCCAGCAACGCGTCAAGCTGTGCCGCCAGTATGGCCTCGACACCCTGCAGGCCGGCCAGTTCAAGCAGGCCAACCATCGTCTTGCATGCTTCGCGTTGCGACAGGCGGGCATCGAGTTGCTCCCAGGTCCGGCGGTAGGCCTCGCGCGGGAACAGTGCGTCACGAAACGCGAGCCCCTTGAACGCCTGCGGCTTGCGCTTCAGGGAGCCAATGAAGTGGCGGTAATCAAGCGCGTAACGGTTGTCGTTCGCACGGCTGCCCCGGGCGGTGCTGTGCACCAGCACGCCGGACAGGTAACAGTCGAGCCTGTCGCCGTAGACGCGCACCTTCAGCCGGTGACCAATCAGGCGCGACGGCGCACTGTAGAGGATGCCGCGTACCGTGAACGTGCTGCAGCGGGTCACAGGCGCTTCCTCCTCGACGAAGTCGGTGGTACGGTAATCCGGCAGATCCTGAAGCTGTTGGCGCTCGATACGGAACGCGGCGGCGTTGCGGCGGTTTCGACGCATCACCTGCTCGCGGATGAATTCATCGTAGGCGGCACGATCAACGAAGTCTCGATGGCCCCGCAGCATCAGCGCTTGATCGACCGCATCCTTCAGATATCGGTGCGAGGATTCGACACTCCCGTTCTCGTGAGCCAGACCGCGATTATTGCGCGTACCCTGCATCTCGTAGTGATCGAGCAGCGCCTTGTATCGGGCCGTGAAGTCGTCCTTCTCGCTAAGGTTCTTGAAGGCGGCCGACAGGCTGTCGGTGCGGTGCTCACGCGGACAACCTCCTGCCTGCCACAACGCGTTCTGCAAGCCGGTTGCGAGGGCCTCGAAACTCTCGCCGCCGTCGACCATGCATGCATACTCCCAACGAGAGAACGCGAGCACGAAGTGATACAGCAGGTGCTTGAACGGTGCGCCGCCGATCGTCACGCAAAGCTTGCTCATGTCGGTAAAGTCCGACAGCCCGCGCACGCCGGGCTGATGCTCCTGCGGGAAGAAGATCTCCTGGCTAGGACCTTCGAGCGCCCGCCATTGAGAAATGCGTCGTTCCAGCGTACGACGCATGCTGTCGGGATACCGATCCGGGTGATCCTCCTGCAGCTTGCGCAGGACCGTAATGCCCATCAGGTGGGGGACGTTACGCAGCAACGGCACGACTTCGCTGTCCCAGACATCGACGAATGGATCGGGACGCGTACGCCAGGAGCGCCGCGGCTTCTGGGATGGCAATGTCGCGTCACGCTCGATGCGGCGTGCGCTGCGAACGCTTATTCCTGCTTTGGCAGCCGCAAGTTCCTGCGAATGATGTTTGCGCTTATTCATGTAGAGGCGAACCTGTTGGTCGGTGATGCGGGTTCCAGACATGTGCTGACCGCTTCTTCTTTAAGAATCGATCAGCCATCCTATTGCCCCGCCGACGCAGCGCCGCCGGTGGTTCGTCGTCTCCAGCGGCTACGCCGCCTCCGACTCCTCACCACCGGCCAAAACAAACGTCAACGACCGGCCAAGCTAATTTATATGAACGCCCCCGATGCGCCAGGTTTTCTTGCGCTTTGCATCGACAGGATAGGTTGCAGCTTTATATGCGGCCTCATTGCAGCCTCATACGCTGCGGGCCTCGATGAAATCCGCTGACTCGCTCCTCATTTGTCGCACGAGCTACGCGCTCAAATTATCTTTCAGGCTTAGCGAGTTCAGGTCCGACCTGTCTTGTCATCACGCTCGATTGCCAACGCAACCTTTCGACGTCATCCTGCAAGCTTCAATCTTCCATACGGTTCAACTGATCAAGCCGGTTGTGCACTGACGTGCCCCTGGTTGTATGGCGTGCCATGTGCGAGAACCGCCCAGATTGTTCGGGCCATCTTGTTGGCAAGTGCTACAGTCACCACGTTGGATGGTCGCCGTTTCTGCAACTGCTCAGCCCACGACCCGGCGTGCTTGCCATGGAAGAGCACGCTGCGTGCTCCGTGGATCAGTAACGTCCGTACATACGTGTCGGCGCGCCGGCTGATACCCAATAGCTGGATCTTCCCGCCAGTGCCGATCTGCTTTGGTACGAGACCGAGCCACGCGGCAAACTCCCGTCCGGACCTGAACGCCTTGGCGTCACCCATCGTGGCGACAGTGGCCGTCGCCGTCAGCAGGCCAACGCCGGGGATCGCGGCAATCGCCTTGCATGCCTTGTCCTCTTTCATCCATGTGTGCAAACTTCGCTCAATGTCAGCGATCTGTTTGTCGAGTCGATCAAGGTCATTCCAAAGTTCGCGTAACGAGTCGATCAGCATCGCCGGTAGACGCTCGGCCAGCCTCGCCAGCACCCCGGGAATCGCTTTATCCAGCGCGGCGCGACTCTTGGCCATCACCTCACCGTACTCTGTTAGCAAGCCTCGCAGACTGTTCATCTGCATCGTGCGGAACTTGATCTTTTGTTGCCGCAACCGATGCAGCGCCAATACAGCCTGCTGGGCTTCGGTCTTGACAGCGACGGGCTTGCTCGGCATCTGCGTGGCCATCCAGATCGCACGAGCATCTGCAGGATCGTTCTTGTTGCCGATATTGAAAGCCTTGACGAACTTCGCCGGCATCAGCTTGACCTGATGGCCCATCTCCATCAATCGTCGTGCCCAATGCTGGGCACCGCCGCAGGCCTCCATTCCGATGAGGCAAGGCTCGCGATTCGCAAAATGCTCGAGGAATGCGGCGCGCTTCAGTTGCTTGTTCACAATCTCGCCCGTGCCGGCATCCACCCAGTGAAGCTGGAAGACGTTCTTCGCGATGTCCACCCCGACCGTCGTATACTTCATTTCGGACCCTCCGGTTAGCCTGTGAAGACCTCAATGATCTTCCATTTGGGCACTTTGATGCCGTCGGCCCGTGAGGGTCCGCCTCTTCGGCGTCACCCACCTGGTAGGTGGGGGCGTTCATTCCATTTGTCGCCGCCCAGCGTGGAGCGACTTATCTCGGTTCATGGATATCTCGGCTGGAAATGCGCCTGTGTTTATCGAGGCTTTTTGGAATTGCTGCGAAGATCTCGAACAGTCCGGCTTGGGCGTGCCAGACGTCCAAATTATCAACGCCATCCTGGCGGACCATGATGCGGGCTATGAAATTCGACTGCCTGATTTAATCGCAACGCGCGCCTACATGCCGATCACCGTTCCGCGTCAGGCGCCCTCGCTGGATGAACAGGCCCGCGCGCTTATCGACGAATGCCTGGCGGAATCTGAACGGCTGCTCGATGTGGGTCAGGGCCGGCGCGCGGTCCAAGAAATTCTTTTCCTTCTGGAATCGATCACGACAGCCTTTCGGGGCATGGGCGAGGACACAGAGACGATTCAGGGGAAGTATTTCGGGCCGTTCATTAACGAGATGAAAAAGCGGGAGCGGGGCAAGGCGCAGGAAAATATTCTGACCTGGATGACGACCTTGCACGGCTACCTTTCATCGCCGACGGGAGGCGGGGTCCACCACGGAACCGATCTCAAAGAGGGCATCGCGATCCAGCCGCACGAGGCGCGTCTGTACTGCAACCTCGCGCGCAGCTATCTCACCTTTTTGCTGGAAGAGCATGATCAGCAGACCAATGGCGCGTCCTCGATGCCGTGGAGCGCATACTAGCCCTCAATGATGGCTTCCAGGCGTCGCTCAAGCGTTTGAGCTAGGACTTGGCGGCCCTCTGCATTATTCAGGTACGTCACATAGCGAAGGTGTCGGAGATCGAATGGTATGTCGTTGGCGTTCTGCGTGATGAGAATAACTTCGCGGCCCAAGGTATGTGCTACGCCGATCTCATAGAAAACGTTCGGGTTGCGGTTTGTGCAATCG
Source organism: Paraburkholderia sabiae (assembly GCF_030412785.1). Taxonomy (NCBI): domain Bacteria; kingdom Pseudomonadati; phylum Pseudomonadota; class Betaproteobacteria; order Burkholderiales; family Burkholderiaceae; genus Paraburkholderia; species Paraburkholderia sabiae. The sequence goes on along the minus strand of NZ_CP125297.1, from coordinate 228,931 downwards.
CAGATGACGACGCGCGAACGGTCGATCAGGGAGACGATATCTTGAATGATCGCGGGATTTTCCCAAATATCGTCGGCGCGGCGGCAACGAAGGCCGACGTTTTCGGCGGTCTGTCGAAGGGTTTCATAAACAGGCGTGAAGGGCGCATCGAACGGCATCATGGCCGAAAGCAACCTTGGTTCGATACGTTCATGCTCTGTGATATTGAACACGGTAGGGCGCTGCCGACGCGACTGAGTATTTCGGATAAGGACCCTGTAAAGGTCCACGTCCTTCACGGCCCAATGACTCCGAGAAAACTCGAAATCATGAGGCATATCGAAATCGATCCTGTTCGCGAAAATCGCGCTGTTCAGGAGGGGCGGGATATCCATGTCGAAGGTGTATTCGATGGCAATTTCCCGTCCGGCAAGCCGAGCATGCGTAATCGTTCCAACCCGAGCCAGCTGATCGCCATTGCCTTCCTCCATGAAAACGCACGGCAGGCGGATAAGCCGGTCCAACGCAATCCGATCGCCGTCGCGAAAGGATGCGGCGATGTCCTCGTTGGTGTATTCGAACAATCGACCAACCGGGACTGTGTCGCGGCCTGCGCCCCAAGGGCTGAACTGCACCAGTAGATTAGACAAATCGATCTCCTTGCCGCCTCGTTGTTCTCGCCTGACAATTTTTTCAGATTTTATACGGCGGCCCCATCTGAAAATGAATCCGCCCTAAGGTAAAGATGCCTAAGCGGAACGACCGCGCATATTCAGCGCGTGTGGCGATGACGATGATAGAGCCCGCGCCGGAAGGCCATCGTCAAACAACACCTGTCATCCGCTCCTGTCACCCGCGCAATTTCGAGACGCGTCCAGCCGGTTTTGTTGGCAGCCTGTCCGGTCAGTCCTGGCAATTCCGCGCTATCGAGTCCAGCTAACCGTGCGCTAGTCCAGCTAATACCGTTTCCCTGCACAACGCACAGAGTTCGTCAAAAAGCTGGGGCAGCTGATTGATGAGTCGTGCTGTCGCGTCCCGGGTGACGGCACGGATGCGCATCTGTTGACTTACTGCACGCAACCAGCGTCGGGTTAGCTGCCGGTGGTGTTTGGTTAGATAGCCAGCAACACCTGCAGCGCTGTGGGCCGGGTCTTCCATCCTGTGGTGTATCCATGCTGCCGCGTGGATCCGCGAACATTCACGTCGACCGGAGAGCCCATTTTGCAACGGAATGCGGTTTCTGCCGGAACCGGGCGGCAGATCGCGGGCGAGACGGTCCACCTTGATCACCGCGCAGGGCGGTCAGCGATGCCGGACAGTGCAGGGCGGTTTGGGCAGCGGCTCGGCATCTGCGAACGCGGTGCCGCAACGCACAGCAAATGCGAAGGCCGATTCGCGGTTGGCAAATTGTCCCAGGTCACCAAGGGAAGTCGTCTCGCCATCCTCTTCGAGGATGGAAACCCGGGCCACAAACGTGTTGCCGGCTCTTGATACGGATGGCTGGATGGCGACGCCGTGGTGAACGAAGTACATATACGCCTCCCGTCGGGTGGTGCCTACGTCGCGATTGTAGGCCATTTCTTTTCGCGGGCGTCGACGCGTAAAGGTCGAATATCGATGATGCTCATGGAACGGCGGGTGTATGCGACGACCGACGATCGGGCACGTCGGCTTTGGGGCCGTGACGCCATGCGGAACCGGAATGAAAGCGGGTCCGGTGCAGAGCGTCAGCATGGGCGCCAACATAACGGTATGGCTGGCAACGCGACACAGCTGCCACAGAGGTTTATACGGGTTGCCTATGGGCGGGTTCGTAAAACGATGAAGATATCCAATCCGCCTGGAAGCTCAATCTCTACGGGCAAGCCGGCTATTGCGGCAGACGACGTGAGCATCATCGTCGGCGGTCTATTGATTTTTCAGTCGTGTCTTCCTCCGGTGAGGGGATTGACCCAACGCTCCATAACGGCTCTGTTTCCGCACACCAGATCATTGTCACGGATGCAGATAACTTCGAAGGCCATGCGGCGATAGCGCGCATTGTGGCGGCGAGACATCAGGCTGAATTACACGCCAGTGTGCAGTCGATAAAAGCCCGGGCTCGCTTTTCCCCGTAAGTGAACGCTCCGTCATGAGAAACGAAGTCGACTCGCTCCGGGAAGCTCGCGACCGGCGCAACAGCATCGTCCGCGGAGTAAATCGCCCATGAGACGGTATAGCGACGTTGGACGCCACTGAATGAGATTGCGTGGCTGACGCTTACATGCACCTCAATCGCGTATCCACGATACGGCTCGCAAGACTCACGCATGCCGTCCTCCTGCTCGAACGCGTGTGCAGACGAAACGCGTCATGCATACCGCATGCCCGAGGCCGGCGAGACTTCGATGCGGGAGGCACCAACGGATAGCACCTACGCGGATGCTCACGGTCGCCAACACCATATCGTCAGCTTGTCGGGCGCGTCCCGCACGCTCATATGCTGGTCGGCGATTTTTCGCCGGCCGTGCAACCCGCTCATGGCAGCGAGCCGCCGAAATTCGTCTGACTGTGGTCAATTCCAATCGCGTTCCAAAGGGCATCCAGAGCCGGCCGGGCGATGATCGCAGGCGCGACTTCAAAGTCTTCGATGTGGACCAGCGCCGAAACGATGCCAAACATTCGTGCTGGCAGCGGACACGTGCGTCCCTGCATAATTTCATCTGTGAAAGTGCCCGATTTGCTTGATTTACGGCAAATAAACTATGCGATACAAGCTTAATTATTTGGGGCATATCAATTCGCGGCCAGTTGCAGGCGCATAGAATATTGGCAGATAATCAAGCAAACACCAGAACTTTTTCCCACAAACTATGCATCGAAAATGAGTGCCAGAACCAGCATCCAGCGCCTATTGCAAGAGACCCAACGCGGCCGCCCATTGGATTCCGAAATGCTACGGGACATGGGTGTCAGCGCTGCGCTCGCACACGATCTGGTCAAGTCGGGCTGGCTCCAACACCTCTCGAGAGGCGCGTATCTCATGACCGGTGATGTTCCAACGCGAGACGGCACGATCGCCTTCCTGAGCCGTCGTGTGCCCGGTATGCACGTCGCAGGTAAGACTGCGCTCTCGTGGCAGGGCGTCCGCCATAACATCGCGTTCCGCGAACGCGTCGTTTTGTGGGGAGAGAAGCCCTATGCCTTTCCTGACTGGGTGGGCGAGCATCTACTCTACTCGTACCAGACCACTACGTTGTTTGACGACGATTTTGTCTACAACGAAGGTCTTAAACCATTGCCAGCGGGCGACCCCGCCGTCCTGGTCTCGATCCCGGAGCGAGCACTGCTTGAACTCGCCAGCGATGTTGGGAAAGGTCAAACCTTGGAAGAGGCGAACAACCTGATGGTGGGCCTGCGCAATATCCGCCCACAGGTGCTCGACAAGTTCTTGAGTCACTGCACACGAGTGAAGGTGGTCAGGCTTGTTCGCGATCTCGGCGCTGAGGCGGGATTTTCTTGGGCGCAAGATGTTCAAAAGCACGTCGATCGTCTTGGTCACGGGAAACGGTGGACGCACAAAACCAAAGACGGCAAACGACTGACACTGAAACCGCGATGAACGACATTTACGTAGACACCGTTCGGTTGATGCTGGGCATCGCTCCCATCATCTTCGACACGCCGCTGTTTGCCATGAAAGGTGGGACGGCATTGAATCTTTTCGTGCAGGCCATGCCTCGGCTCTCAGTCGACATTGACGTGGTCATGATCGACCGACAACTCGCCCGCGACGACGCAATCGCGGCGATCAGCAGTGAACTTAACCGTGCCCGTGCGCAGATCGAGGCGGAAGGGCATGCTGTCAAATTCTCCACGACGAGCGCCTCCGGCAAGGCAAAAGGCGACGAGGTGAAACTGACCGTGATCTCCGGGCAAACATCTGTCAAGGTCGAAGTGAACTATGTGTTCAGGGGAACCTTGCTCGAGCCCGTAAGCCGTCCGCTCGTCAAGGCGGCAGAAGATATGTTCAACACCAGCATAACCGTACCAACGCTGCATGAAGCCGAGCTTTACGGCAGCAAGCTGGTTGCGGCGCTCGATCGTCAGCACCCGCGCGACCTGTATGACGTGCTCCATATGTACTCGACGCCATCGCTCGGACTGCGCAGCGATATTCTCGATGCGTTCGTCTGCTACCTTGCAGGGCATAACAGGCCTATTCACGAAGTCCTGTTCGCTCCGAAGCACCCTATAGACGATGCGCACGAGAAGGAATTTGTCGGTTTGACCATTGAAGCGGTCGACGTGAAGACGCTGGAGGCGACGCAAGATCAGCTACATCGTGAGCTACCTGCGGCGCTCACCGCAGAGCATCGCGAATTTCTTTTTTCATTCGTTAGATTGGAGCCAAACTGGGCACTGTTGCCATATGGACATCTGAGCGAGCTCCCCGCGATTCGGTGGAAGATCCAAAACCTCGAAAAACTAAAGAAGAAGAGCGCAGACAGGTTCGCTGAACAGGAGACCTTGCTGCGTCAAAAATTCGACGAGATCGACGGGGCGCAGGCGCCGCAATGAAGGGCCGACCATGACCGATGCCGAAATCCAGTTGCTCTTGATCCAAGAGGCATTCAGGGGCGTCTGCACGTTTGTGAGGTGTCCAACGGAACCGTTCTCGCGGGTGCCGCTGACCGACTGGCGGAGAAATTCGCGATGATCGGTGACAACGGATCTCACCTGTCGTCCAATGCAGGGAAGTTGCCCGTCAGAATCAGCAGTTACGATTCGGACCCTCGCGAACGTTATCAAATCGATGAGTACCTGCGTTCATCCGGGATCTGACGAATAAAGTGCCGTGGTGGATTGCAGCCTTGCTGCGCAAAACGTGGGACGAACTCATTTCGTCAGCACGATTGAGCGAAGTGGTTGCTCATAAGGATTGGCCCGCCTTCGTCGCAGCAGAGGGAACATTGGCTACGGGGCACATGAGCTTGTCGAGTGTTCGTGATGCCGCTGCAAGAATAATTGCGCGTTACAACTGGTTTATCGGTGCGCAACTATCCATTCTATTCACGTCGTTAGTATAACTAATGAAATGTTGCTAATTCGCTTTATGTCAATCCTTGTTAAAGGAAGAATAGTTATCTGATATGACTTCCGTGAAAGCAACCCCTCAAAGATTACTTCTCACATATGTAATTCGGTCAGTTTCCTGGGGGCGACGTGGCAGCAATTTCGACGGTGGATCACTCTGATATGCGCGGGTTGGGTACCGCATTACAAGGGTCCGTCTCATGAGCCTGCCGATCTCTTAAGCCGCAAATTGGTGATGCTTAACAGGTTGCTGAAATACCGACGGCGCCCGTCATCGCGCAGCGCGCCTGAAGCGTTGATAAAAAGACCTTACTTGCCCTCTGGAAATCATGCGCGGCGCCGACACCTTCACGGAGAGTCTGTTCTCGTTTCGCAAGCTTGATGAGTTCGTTCCCGCGTCGGATCCCGTGCGTTCGATTCCCGTCATGGCGAACGAAGCACTTGCGAAGATGGATGGGCTGTTTGCCGGAATGTACGAAGCCGACATCAGGGTGGGCGCCCAAGCATCGCGCCCGAGAAGTTGCTGTGGGCGATGCTAATCTAGGTTTTCTACAGCATCCGCTCGGAGCGGCAATTCATGGAGCAGGTGCAATACAACCTCCTGTTTCGTTGGTTCATCGGCCTGGCAATGGATGACTTGGTGTGGGTGCCCACGGTCTTCACGAAGAACCGCGAGCGGTTGATCAATCACGATGCCGTGATCGAATTCTTCAACGAAGTGGTGGCCATCGCTCAGAAGAAGGATCTGCTCTCGGGCGAGCACTTCAGCGTAGACGGCACGCTGATCCAGGCGTGGGCGGGACACAAGAGCTTATATGGACGCCTCCCGGTTTGCCAGGTGATGTTGAGTGTGACGGTGTAGAGGTCAGGCTGCAGACTTATACATGGCCTCGTCCCGTTTGCCAAACAATCTGTTCTACGGCGAGCAGGTACTGGATTGCATATATACATTCGGCCTTTCTGTGGCACGCGTGTGCCCGGCCCCAATGGATTTCGCCCGGCGACTCCTACTTATATCCACGGCTTTGAGAGCCCTAAGACTGCGCAGGTTTTGTCACCGACGGTCCGACCTGTTAGCCATTGAATCAGATTACTTGTGCAACCAGTGAAGAGGTAAAACCACTGCTACTATCCGACCGACACTCCGCTCATATCGGCGATACGTACTCTACACCGCGTGCGAGCAATACCCAGATCGTCCTGGCAATCTTGTTGGCAAGCGCTACGACCGCGATGTTTGTTCCCCGTCTCGCCTGCACCTCAAGTATCCATCGAGACAGCGTATCCGTATGCTTTATCGCCTGCTGTACCACGGATCTCGCACCGTGTACTAGCAGCATTCGCAGGTAGCCGTTCCCGCGCTTGGTGATACCGAACAGACGATCCTTGCCGCCTGAGGAGTGCTGGCGTGGCGTCAAACCCCGCCACGCCGCGAACTGCCGACCATTTGAGAACTCGGAGGCGCTTCCCGCAGCGGCGATGACGGCGGTTGCGATCATCGGCCCGACCCCACGAATCTTTTCCAGGCGCTGGCTTGCAGGCGATGCCCTGTGCACGTGATGAATCAACTCATCGTACCGGGCGATCTGCTTATCCAGCAGGACGAGTCTCTCGTACATATCTCGCATCATTGACCGAGTCAACCCTGTCAGCTCGTTGCATTCGTCGTCGATAATCGCGGGGAGTTGCGTCCTTATTTTTAGAGGTGTTTGGGCAATGACCACACCGTATTCAGCCAGCAGGCCTCGAATCTGATTGATTTGTGCGATGCGGTCTCGCATCAACAGACTGCGGACGCGATGCATGGACTGGATATCTTGCTGCTCAACGCTGTTGACTGCGACGTAGCGCATGGTCGGGCGGGACGCAGCTTCGACGATCGCCTCCGCATCGTTGCGGTCATTCTTCTGGGATTTTACGAACGGCTTGACGAATCGCGGAGCGATGATCTGCACGTGATGCCCCATCGCCGAGAAGCGGCGAGCCCAGTAGTGCGCCCCACCACAAGCTTCCATCACGATCCGGCAACAGGGCAGAGCAACGACTACTTCGAGGAGCTTGCTGCGGCTGACTCGTCGGCTCAACACTGGGTGGCCTCGCTCGTCGACGCCGTACAACTGGAAGATGTTTTTTGCCAGATCGATGCTCAGCAACGAGACGCTCATGACGGCCTCCGCTCATACGTGGATCAGGGAGTGCTCATACTGCCATACCCTCTGATGGCGATCGTTTGCGTTCACGCATCGGAGGTGGGACGAGGCCATTCCACTATATCCGTACATGGACTCCCGCCTATGAGCAAGATCGGTGTGCATTTTGAAGGTCTCGACTGCGTCCGTACATTCGGCTTTTTGTGTGCCGGCCATCGGCACGAGCCATCATGGAAGTTTGCGCGCTTGTCCCTCATCGGCCTCCTGGCTTCTTGATGCAGCCGCCGGATATATCAGGATCTACAAGCGCCGGTCCGACCGGTTCGCCATGCTTGCCACTTCTTGCGCAATCGTTGATGGAGTGAAGTTACTTCGATGCGTTACAAGCGAGCTACGCCAGCTTGAAGCTGTCATTGTTCGTCAATATTGCCCACGCAATTCGCGCCGTCTTGTTCGCCAGCGCGATCGCAGCGATGCTCACGTGGCGGCGCTGCATCACAGCTTTGATCCAGCGACTATGTCGGTCGTCACGACGTTCTACAAAGCGCATCACAGCGCGCGCGCCCTGGACCAGCAGGGTGCGGAGATAGGTGTCGCCACGCTTTGTGATGCCGCCCAGCTTTGACTTGCCACCGCTTGATCGCTGCCTGGGCGTCAGACCCAACCACGCTGCGAACTGCCGCCCGTTCCTGAACTGCTGTGGATCTCCGACCCCGCTGAACAATGCGGTTGCTACGAGCGGTCCGATCCCGGGTATGGTAGCGAGGCGCTGGCAGCTTTCATTCCGTTTGAATATCTCAGCAATCTCGGAAGCGAGTTCGTCGATCCATCGCTGTAACGCTGCCAACTGTTCGATGTACATTGAGCCAAGCCGTCGAAGCAGGATCGTGATGCGGGCATCAGCATCACTCACGAGTGCCACGACACCCTGTCTTAAATGAACGATACCCACTGGGAAGATGAACCCCTCTTCGGCAAACATGCTTCGTATCTGGTTTGATTTCGCTGTTCGCTCGTGAACGAGCCGCTCGCGCATACGATGAACCGACTGCAGTGACTGCTGTTCAGCGCTTTTGATCGGGACCGGATGAATGCCAGGTCGTGACACCGCCGCGCAGATGGCCGAAGCGTCATTCGTATCGTTCTTGCCACCGACCAGAAAGGGTTTCACATATTGCGTTGGCAGAAGGCGCACCGTGTGCCCCTGTGAGGTCAATTCACGGGCCCAGAAGTGCGAACCGTGACACGCTTCGATGCCGATCACGCTTCGTTCCAGTTTTGAGAAGAACTTCAACACGTCCGCTCGACGGAGCTTCCGTTGTATGACAGGTCTGCCACCGTGATCGACGCCATAAACCTGGAATACGTTCTTCGCAATATCGAGACCAATGGTGAGCGCAGGCATTGATGTTCTCCCGGAAATTGGTGAGATCAGTGTCGCCCCGAAGGGGGCGGGAGTCCATACCATCAGCCTATGAGGCGGACGCCATGTCCGCTGGCCCTGATGGAATTCGCCGGAGAAGGCCTCATCTTTGTGGCGCCCTCGAAGGGCATGCTCTTGTTCAGGTTTGCTTCTCCGCGGTCCGACCTGTTTTGCCATCACGCGTACATCATCTACCTGCGCAACCTATTAGCGACCGATCTCCGTGAACTGAGTGATGAACTACGCGGCATGCGCCGTGTGATCGGGTTGGTATACGCGATCGTGGGCAAGCAGTGCCCAGATCGTGCGGGCGTTTTTATTGGCGAGCGCCACTACCGCGACGTTGAACGGCCGTCGCGCGAGCAGGCGTTGCAACGTTTCGTTTAAATGTTTGCTGCATGCGAGCACGGCGCGCGCGCCGTGAATCAGCAAGGTGCGCAAATAAACGTCACCTCGCTTGCTGATGCCAAGCAGCTTAACGCGGCCGCCAGTCCCGCTCTGTCGCGGCACCAGCCCTAGGAATGCGGCAAATTCGCGCGCGCACCGAAATGTGCGCCCGTCACCGATCGTGGCCACGGCTGCGCTCGCGCTGAGCAGCCCGACACCGGGGATCGCCATGAGGCGCCTGGTCGCTTCATTGCCTCGTTGCCAAGCGGCAAGCCTACGCTCGATCTCGACGATGTCCTGCGTGAGAACGTCAATACGCCGCAATTGCTCGCGCAGCGTATCAATCACGACCGCCGGTACCGTATCGGCAAGTCGCGTGAGCGCTTGCGCCGCCTCGCTCAGGCTGTGCCGATTCGCCGACACAGCCGCGCCAAATTCGTAGAGTAGCCCATATATCTGATTGATCTGCATCGTGCGCACCTTGACCAGTTGCTCGCGCACGCGGTGTAGCGTCAGCACGCTCTGCTGGGCCTTGCTCTTTACCGCAGCGAACCGCATCTCGGGTCGTTGGGCCGCTTCCCAGATCGCTTGCGCATCGGCAGCGTCGGTCTTATTGCGCTTCACGAAAGGTCTGACAAATTGCGGCGCGATGAGCCTGACGTCATGCCCGAGGCTGATCAATTGCCGGGCCCAGTAATGCGCGCTGCCGCACGCTTCCGTAACGATGACCGCCGGTGCACGATTGGCAAAGAACCCATTTAGTTGGGCTCGCTTGAGTTGCCGGCGACCGATCTCACCGGTCTCCGTGTCAACCCAATGAATTTGGAAGACGCGCTTTGCTAAGTCGATGCCGAATGCCGTAGTGTTCATTCTGAGTCCTCCTAAACCCTCAGTGGTCGGTTTAAACCCCACCAGTTTGGCACTCCGCTGCCCGGTCATCTGGCTCCGCCGTTTCTGCTGCCTCTCCTCACCGACGCAGGAGGGAGGCGTCCATACCATCTTCGTGCGCAAGGACGGTGACGATCAGGACGGCGACGGCGGCAGTGCTGGCGACTTCAAGGGCAGCAAGCGCAGCAACGAAACGCACCAGTCCACGACCGATCCTGAGGCGCGGCTCCATCGCAAAGGCAAGACGGCCAGCGAATTGCGGTACATGGGTCATACGCTCACCGATAATCGGCACGGCCTGGTGGTCAACGCGCGCGTGACCAGCGCTGACGGGCATGCTGAGCGCGAGGCGGCCAAGATCATGATCAACGATGCAAGGCAAGCTGCAACATATCCTGCCGCAGAAATCACGCTGGGTGCAGACAAGGGATACGATGCGCAGGAATTCATTGAAGCCTGCCGCGAGATGAAGGTCACACCGCACGTTGCGCAAAACACCTCGGGGCGGCGTTCGGCGGTGGCCGATACGATTGCCTCAAGCGTGGGCTACGCCATTTCGCAGCAAAAGCGCAAGCACCATCACCTGGCGCATGCGCCCCACGGTCTTCGCCCACCCGAAACCTTGTTCGATCAGCTGTGGACGGTGCGACGGCACTTCCGCTGGAGTGTATTTCCGCAGCCTGCTAAACCTCAGTGCAATCTACACAGGACGACCCGAACTGCTCCAACAGATATGCCCGAAAATCGGCAGCGACCTCTGGGTGGCTCAACGCAAACTCAACCGTCGCCTTCAGATAGCCGAGCTTGCTGCCGCAATCGAAGCGCGTGCCGCGATATTTGTGCGCGAGCACCTGCTCGTCTGCGAGCAGGGCTTGGATCGCGTCCGTCAACTGCAGTTCGCCGCTTTCGCCTGGCTTAAGGGTTCGGAGATGCTCGAAGATGCGCGGCTTGAGCACATATCGACCGACCACACCGAGATTTGACGGAGCGACATCCGGATGCGGCTTTTCGACGATGTCGGACATCTTGATGATCGAGTCTTCCCACAACTTGCCATCAATGACGCCATACGACCTGCTGTCCTCGGGGGCGATTTCCTCAACGCCAATCACAGAGCTGTGATAGTGATCAAAGACATCGACCATCTGCTTCATGACGGGCGGGGCACCATGCAGCAGGTCATCCGCGAGAATCACCGCGAAAGGATTGTCACCGACGAGCTTCTCCGCGCACAATATGGCATGGCCCGAGCCCAGCGCTTCGGGCTGGCGCACGTAGAAGCAGTCCACATGGCTCGGCTTGATACTGCGTACGAGCTCGAGCAGCTTCGCCTTGCCCCGCGCCTCGAGCTCCGCTTCAATTTCATAGGACTTATCGAAATGGTCTTCAATCGCGCGCTTGCTGCGACCCGTGACGAAGATCATATCGGCGATTCCCGCAGCTATCGCTTCCTCTACGGCATACTGAATAAGCGGCTTGTCGACGACGGGCAGCATCTCTTTCGGACTGGCCTTGGTGGCAGGCAGGAAGCGGGTGCCAAGACCTGCGACTGGGAAGACCGCCTTAGTGACTTTGAGCATGATGGGTTTAAAATTAATCGTGAGCGGAGCCCTCGCGGGTCGAACCAGTAAATCAGTGTGGGGAGAGCCAAGACCCGTCGATACACGAAAAAAAGCGGTCCTTCGCGACAGCACGAAGGACCGAAGCAAGCCGGCCACGGACGGGGGTTGTGGCAGCAAGAGCCGTGAAGGGCGTTTAGACCGAGAGAATCCGACCTTCGATACCGGATGCCACTCTACGGGGTTAAAGGGCGCATTGTCTACCTTGCGTCTGACAGGTCACTCATTCTGTCGGAATCCGGCAATGGCAAGGATCCCGTTCCTCGCCCGTCGCTCAAAGCGAGCGCGTCAATAAACTTCGATAGCGGGAAAGCCGACGCCGTTTGCGGATGCCGCTGTAACGAGAGGTTCGGATTTCATGCCCCAAGCGATATTAATTTCGGGATCGTTCCAGCATACAGTGCGCTCAAACGTTGCGTTACGCTTCGATGTCGCTCTGACGAGCACCTCCGCAACGTCTGAGCGAACGTGGAATCCATAGGCGAACCCCGGGGGAATCCACATCTGCCAGTTGTTCGCCGAAGAGATGCGCTCGCCAACCCAACGTCCAAACGTCACCGACCACCGTCTGAGATCAAGTGCTACGGCGAATACATCGCCGCTAACCACTCGCAGCAGCAGACCTCGAGGGTGCTGGATTTGATAGTGGAGTCCTGTCAATACATTGTGGGCGAAAACCATGTGTTGGTCCTGAACGAAGGTGTACCCCCGCGCCACATTCTCTTCAAACCACTCCTGGTCGAAGCTATCAAAAAACAGCCCTCGCGCATCGTGAGCGATGTGCGGTTCGACGATCTTCACATCGCGGAGGTTAGTGTGGCGAATACGACAAAGTATGGATTGGGCGGAAGAAGGGGGGGGCGTGCTCATTCTAGGTCTCAAGACTCGATGCGTGAAACGATAGCTTGGTTCGAAATGTCTTTGCTACTCAAGCTACGTCGCAGACAAAACATTATCTGAATCCGCCATCTTGCGATGCTGGGACAGTTCGGCCATGCGCCATGCCTTATGCATACTACGCTTGAAGGGTTATCCGTCCTGGTGCCCCTTCGAATATACCGGTGAGCATCGCTACTGCCATCTTCAGAGCTTCAAAAATGCCTGCGCGGTTAGTGCAACGCCAGTCACCTTCTCAGCAGTCTCTGCCACAGTTGCCCCTCAGCCAGCTCCTCGAATATAGACATCCGCCCGCGTTCTAACGATTTGCGCTTCGCCGCCATTCTGTTGTTTGTTTATGCCATGCATCTTTCGTTGAGCCGCGAGCAAGTTATGATGCGCCGCAACGGAAGCAAACTTAATACGGAACATCAAGACAAGCGACGGATCGCGCGGCGGGGAAAAGATGAAGCGTAGCGTTCGGGGATGCAAGGACGAAGTGCAAGAGAAGAAGGGGCGATCCGTCGCTCGTCATATCGCTATTCTCTTGTTTGACGGATTCGCTCTACTAAGCACCAGCGCAATCGCCGAGATATTCCAGCTTGCGAATGAGATTTATAGAAGCCGCAATCATGATCACACGCCGTACAAAGTTACATTTTACTCAGCGAAAGGTGCAAAGATACGGTGTTCTTCAGCAATTGATGTATGGACATGCGCATGCGATTCCAGCGACGTTAGCGAGTTCGACGCTGTATTCATAGCAGACGGACCGGGCGTCGGGAATGCGCTCCTGGACAGCCGGATCGTCAATTGGCTATCGGACTTGGTCGGGCGCGGCGCCGAGATTGCACCGATCGGTGAAGGGTGGCGACTACTGGATGCTGCTGTGCGAAACCGGCACGCACGCACGTTCAGTGGAGGAATGGTTGCAGCCGTGAACGGCAAAGGCGTGGGCACCTCGCTTTACGATATGGCAGACGGTGTTGAGCCTGCGGAAAATGCGTTGAACATGGTTGGGAAAGACATTGGTGAAGAGACCGCGCGCGAAATTTCGGTTCGTATTCGCCCGGTCGGTGGAGACGGTCTCTCGTTGATTTTTCCGGCAACGCGTGAGGACAGCGCAACTGAAAAGATCAGGGCTGCGGCGCAGTGGATAAGGCAAAACTGCGACCATGTCACCTCCGTGCGCGAGGCAGTGGGCGTCGCGGCCATGAGTGAGCGAAACTTCCTGCGCCGCTTTAAGCAGGAAATCGGAGTTACACCGTCCGAGTATCTGACTCAAGCACGACTGGACTTAACCTCAAGATTGCTCGTTGAAACCAGACTGCCGATCGACAGTATCGCAAAGCAGTGTGGCTGGACAAGCGGAGCACGTTTGTCCCGCGTATTTAAACGGCGTTTCGCAGCGACTCCAACTGAGTTTCGCGCACGCTTGGCCTGTCGGCGACTGCCCGCATAGGCAGATGGCAGTTCTCCGCAGTGAAACTGAAGAAGCTGACATACGCTTCGGATGACTAATTGTGGCTGGATCCGGTCCTGCTCACCGGTGTGTAACGGAAGGTTCGACTCTTACTGAGGGGGTGTTAAATGCATAGCATGCAAGGACTCGGGGCCAGATCATTGGATAGCATTTGCGTGGTCGCGGGCGCGCTGCTGGCATCAAGCATCCGCTTCGGCGAGTATCTTCAGGGGCGACCGGATGGCCCTCATGTCACGCTCGCACTGGCTATTGCGCTCGTTCTCTTCCCCGCTTTCGGTCTGTATGAATCGTGGAGAGGTCGTCCGGTGTGGAGCTTACTCCGACAGGTCTTTGTGGCTTGGCTTGCAGTGCAGGCGTGTGGGCTGGTCGTCATGTTCTCGTTGCATCGCGCAGATTTAATATCTCGGCTCTGGTTCGCCTACTGGACGGTGATGTCTTGCGGTGCGCTTATCCTCGTGCGGGTCATCGTGTACAGTATCCTGGGTAAGATGCGCCTTGCAGGACTCAACCTGCGGAACGTTGCGATAGTCGGCGACGGTCAGCATTGCCGCGAAGTTGTGGAGAAGGTCGACGAAACTCCAGATACGGGTTTCCGGGTCGCTGCAGTCTTCAATGTCCGCGCCTCCGAAGAAGCTCTTGAGCTACCGTCCAAGACATACAACAGCTTTTCAGAGTTTGTCTCTCACGTCCGACGTGATGGAGTCCAAGAAATCTGGCTTGCACTCCCGCTTTCGGAAGAGGCAACGATCCAGCGCGTCGTAGACGAGTTTCGCTATGACCTGGTTAACGTGCGCTTCATCCCGGATGTCCAGAGTGTCGCGCTCTTTTCCGGTGGCGTTATCGACCTGATTGGTTCACCCGCCATCAATCTTATTGCGTCACCGGTGTCGGCCCGCTCGCTCGCGTCAAAGGAAGTGTTTGACCGGCTCTTCGCCTTCGCGGCGCTGGTCGCACTGCTGCCGGTATTCATCGTCATTGCGGTGGCTGTAAAGCTTTCTTCGAAGGGACCCGTGTTCTTCCGGCAGTATCGGAAAGGGGCAGATGGTCGGGTCTTCCGTATCTACAAGTTCCGGACGATGCGCCAACACGCGGAGCAGACCGGCGTCGTCACTCAGGCGACTCGGCGTGACCCGCGCATTACAAAAATTGGATCGTTCCTTAGGCGAACGAGTCTCGACGAACTTCCTCAGTTTATCAATGTACTAGGTGGTGAAATGTCAGTCGTTGGTCCTCGCCCACACGCGATTGAGCATGACGAAATCTACCGAAAAGTGGTGAACGGTTACATCCATCGATACCGTATTAAGCCAGGAATTACGGGGTGGGCACAGGTCAATGGCTTTCGCGGCGAAACCGATCGCGTCGAGAAGATGGAAAGGCGTGTGGAGCACGATCTGTACTACATCCGGAACTGGTCGTTCATGTTGGACGTCCGAATTGTCGTCCTGACGATCTTCAAAGGCTTTATTGGACGACAAGCCTACTGAGTAGGCACTAACTTTTTAGGTGGAACCGGTGGCGAGAGGATTAAGTGATCACTCATAATCTATTTCGTAGTGCAAAGGGATGTGGCATACGGTATGCAAAGATGTTTCCGTCCGTTGCCGCGGTTTTAACGGCGACGGGATGTACGACCGTGCCTGGATTGCAGATGCCGAGTGCCGCGACTCAGCCTACTTATAAGAATGCGGCGCCGCCACCTGTCGCCATACAGGAAATTGACGCAGGACTCGTAGAAGCACAGCAAACCGTGCGAACGGACGCAGAAAGAGTCGTCGTTCAGCAACTTCTAGGCGGGGGACCCTCCGGGTACCGAATCGGCCGCGGCGATGTGCTCCAAATCGTTGTCTGGGACCATCCCGAGTTCGCATTGGGTCAGGGGACACAGCCTGCGACGCAGCCGCGTCAGGCTGACGCACCCGCCGGCACCATTGTCGACGACGCGGGCAATATCCAGTTCCCGTTCGTGGGGCAACTTCGCGTTGAGGGATTGTCGACTGACGCCGTCAAGGGACTGTTATCGAAGCGACTCGCTGAGTATTTCAACTCACCTCAGGTGACGGTCCGCATCGCGTCGTTTCGGTCAAAGCAGGTCTTCGTCGACGGCGAAGTGCATGCTCCTGGTGTTCAGCAGATTAATGACATCCCGATGACCATAATGGATGCGATCAGCCGTTCAGGCGGGTTCACGGCTGATGCGGACCAAGGTCGCGTACTGCTCACGAGAGGTGGGCAGCGTTACATCGTTAGCATCTCCGGACTGGTCGCAGCCGGGTATGACCCGTCCGCCTTGTTTCTGCGTAACCGCGATCTGTTGCGAGTTCCGACCCGAAGTGAAAGCGGGGTGTACGTAATGGGTGAGGTTGCTAAACCGATGACGGCTCTTCCGAAACCGGACGGAAGCCTGACACTTGCTGACGCGCTTTCGCAATCGGGAAGTTTCAACTTGGCAACCTCGGACCCGCGGCAGCTATATGTGGTTAGGCGCAACACGGAAACGAAGCCGGCGGTCTTTCATCTCGATGCTCGGTCGCCGGTGGCAATGGTCATGGCTGGCCAATTCGGGCTGAAACCAGGTGATGTCGTTTACGTCGGGCCGACCGACCTGACTATCGCCTATAGGGTTCTGAGCCAGTTGCTACCAGCAATCGGTGCAGGACTGACCGGTGCGGTGGTGGCCAAATGATCAAGCGGCTGCTGGTGGTATGTACGGGAAACATCTGTCGTAGTCCGGTTGTCGCGAGCATTCTCCGTGGCGGGCTACCGCAGGTCGAGGTGTCGTCGGCGGGGGTCGCGGCGCAGGACAACGCGCCAGTCGATCCGCTTGCGGCTGACGTCCTAAAGGCGCGTACAGGTTTTGACATCGATGCGCATCGCTCTCGCAAGCTCATTTTACCGTTATGCGAAGAGGCGGACGTCATCTTGGTAATGGAGCGTGCGCATCGTCAGGCAGTGCAGAACCGCTTTCGTGCATCTTGGGGCAAAACGTGGACGCTTGATGCCGACGAGGATGTCTTCGACCCGAGGGGATATCCACGCCATGTCTACGACGCCTGGCTTGGCGAGATTGTAGAGAAAGCAGGCGTGTGGGCAGACCGGATCGCAAAGGTCAACAGCGAGCGGGTACGCTGCTGATCGCCATTTAGTTATGCGTGGAATGCGCATATCGATGAAATGAACCTCATGGAAAAGAATGACACAGAGTACCGTTAATCAGGCTGGCGACGAGGTCGACATCCGTTCGACGCTGGATATGTTAGTTGAGCAGAAACGGGCGATCATTTGGACCACAGTGACGTTCTTGCTCCTGGGCGTGCTTTACCTGCTCGCCGCACCACCGGTTTTCCAAGCCAACATCACCGTGCAGGTTGAAGACTCATCGAATGACATGGCGTCGTCTATGGGTAGCGTAATCGGAGGACTCTCGAGCCTGTTCAGTGTAAAGTCAACCGACGACGGAGAAATGGAGATACTGCACTCCCGTCTTGTCACGACGAGTGCCGTCGAAGCCGAGCGAATGTTTATCGAGGCTCAGCCAAAACGTTTCCCATTAGTCGGAAATGCGCTTGCACGACACGCGAAAGGACTGTCGACACCCGGGATCTTGGGCGTTGGAGGATATGCCTGGGGAAAAGAACGCATTGATATCGCACAATTTGACGTTCCGAAAGCCAAGGTGGACGATAAGTATGTGGTGACGGCTGTTGGCGACGACCGATACCAGCTTTCCGGTGACGACTTGGCTCAACCTGTCGATGGACGGGTTGGCGTCCTCCTTATCGCAAATACCGAAGAAGGGCCAGTTTCGTTGAAGGTCGCAAGCCTTGCTGCAATGGCTGGTGCGAAGTTCGAAATACGTCGGCGCTCGCAGAACGATGTGGTCGAGGAGTTGCAGAAAAAACTCGTTGTGACCGAACTCGGAAAGGATCAGTCCGGCGTGATCGGCGTCAAGCTGAAAGATGCCGATCCCGTCCGGGCAGCGGCGATATTGAATGTGATTGCCGACCGTTACGTGGCGCAAAACCGCGAGCGGAAGGCAGAAACGGCCGACCAGTCGCTGCGCTTCCTGCAAGGGCAGTTGCCTAGCGTACATCGTCAGCTTCAGGACGAGGAGGATCGGCTCACTGCATATCAGCAACGGCGCAAGGTGGTAAGTCTGTCGGACCAGTCAAAGGCATTGCTGGGACACTACGTCGATGCCTCCACGGCGCTGCTGCAACTTCAGCAGAAACGTCGGGAACTGTTGGCAGCCCTTTCGGAGCGCCATCCACAAGTGCTCGCTCTTGATCGACAAATCGAGGCCGCCAAGTCGGACGTGTCGGATGTCGAAGGCACTCTCGGCCAGTTGCCCGCCGATCAACAGGGCATGGTCCGTCTGACCCGGGATGTGCAGGTTCAAACGCAACTGTACATTGGGCTTCTAAACAGCATCCAGCAATTGCAATTGGCCCGGGCGGGCGGGGTCGGTAACGTCCGTGTTATCGATCACGCAGTCGTCCCGGACAAACCGCTTTGGCCAAAGCCGATGGTCATCCTCGCGGCCTCCTTCGGCGGTGGTCTATTTCTGGGCGTCCTTGGATGCTTCACGCGCGCTGCGCTGACGGGCGTTGTCATCGATCCACACGACGTTGAGCGGCAGACGCTGACGGACGTGACCGCGGTGATTCCTGCGAGCGCCGGACAGCGACGTATCGCTCGACATCGCCGCAAGGGCGGCCTGGGGCCATTTGTGTTGGCTACCCGTGTTCCCCGCGATCCTGCCGTTGAAGCCATCAGACTACTGCGTACGTCGCTCCAGTTTTCCAAAGGAGCGAATTCCGGCTCTCACATCGCACTCGTCACCGGTGCGACTGAGGGCGTTGGAAAGTCTTTCACGGCGACGAATCTAGCAGTTCTTTTAGGCCGAGCCGGCAAGCGCGTTCTACTGGTTGACGCCGATCTACGGCGGGGGCGACTGCATCGTGACTTCGGACGGCAGGCCGGGCCGGGGCTCGCGGAGCTGTTGCTGGGTAGCGGCACGGCCGAGCACCTAATTCTTCGGGAAGTAACGGCGCACGTAGACCTGCTAAGGGCGGGCAGTGCACAGGAACCGGACGAGCTCTTCGAACAATCCGACGTTCGCGATGCACTTCGTACATTGGCTGACAGCTATGACTTCGTGATCGTGGATTCGCCACCTGTACTCGGCATCGCGGATACAGAACTCTTGCGCCCCGCCGCGGACATCGTGCTCTTGGTCGTCCGATCTGGGAGGACAACAACTGCCGAGATCGTCGAAACAGCCAAACGTCTGCAGCGTGCCGGTTCCGGGCCTGTTGATGTCGTGTTTAACGGTTTCACCCCTGGCCTTCGTTCGAGACAGTACGGCTACTACGGTTATGCGGCGGACCAGGGACGGGAGGGGGCGGATAACGCACCTGATGCGAACACGCGGAAAAAGGACCAATGATGGAAGACAGATCTGTGTTGGTGGTATTTGGTACGCGCCCAGAGGCGATCAAGATGGCGCCGCTTGTGCATTCCTTGCGGGCTCGACGCAATATCGACTGCCGGGTGTGTGTTACGGGACAGCACCGCACCATGCTCGACCAGGTGCTCGACCTCTTTGGCATCGTGCCAGAGTTTGACCTCGATATCATGAGGCCCAGCCAAACACTCGGTGACGTCACATCGGCAATTCTGTCGGCGATGCCGTACGTCTTCGACGCGTTTAAACCAGACGCAGTGCTCGTTCACGGCGACACGGCTACGACATTGGCCACTTCTCTGGCCTCCTATTATGCAAAGGTCCGCGTCGGACACGTTGAGGCTGGTTTGCGCACGGGAAATCTGTATTCCCCTTGGCCTGAAGAAGCGAATCGCAAGCTAACCGGAGCACTAGTCCAGTGGCATTTTGCCCCGACACAGTCATCGAGGGAAAACCTCCTTCGAGAAGGGGTGAAAAACAGCGACATATACGTGACGGGAAATACCGTTGTGGACGCGCTACTGGAGACAGTGATGCGTATCAACAGCGAGGCGAACCGACGCGGTGCTCTTGAAGCTCGGTTTCCATGGCTGCAGGAGGCGGGCCGAATCATTCTCGTCACCGGACACCGCCGCGAAAACTTCGGAAAAGGCTTCGAGAGCATCTGCCAGGCGCTGAAGGAGATTGCTGAGACCTCGCCGGACACGCTGATCGTCTACCCTGTCCATCTCAATCCGAACGTTCGCGAGCCGGTTCAACGATGGCTGCGTCACTTGCCTAACGTGATTCTGGAGGAGCCGTTGGAGTACCAGGAATTCGTGTTTCTTATGCAGGCGTCTTGGCTTGTTCTCACGGATTCTGGAGGTGTCCAGGAAGAGGCACCTTCCCTTGGCAAGCCCGTTTTGGTCATGCGCGATACCACTGAGCGTCCGGAGGCTGTTGCAGCGGGAACTGTAAAGCTTGTGGGCACGGATACGGAACGGATTGTGAGGACCGTCAATCGGCTAGCCACCAGCAAGTCCGAGTATGACGCTATGAGCCGTGCCCACAATCCATACGGTGACGGTCACGCAAGTGCTCGGATTACGGACGCGCTGTGTGCTGCTATTAATGAACGAGTACTTCAAGATTCAGCGGTCTGACAAAGTTGTCTCGTCACGGGGAAAAATGCCATGAAATTCGAAACTATCTCTATCTTTGGCCTGGGCTATATCGGGCTTCCAACAGCTGCCGCATTCGCCGGTCGCAAGACGAAGGTGATAGGCGTTGACGTATCGCAGCAAGTTGTCGACACCATTAACCGCGGTGAAATCCACATCGTAGAACCGGAGCTCGATCTGCTAGTGAACGCCGCTGTTACGCAGGGGTTCCTGCGTGCCACACGCGACGCCGAGCCTGCGGATGCATTCCTGATTGCGGTTCCTACACCGTTTACCGACGGCAATCGACCCGACTTGAGCTATGTTGAGGCTGCGAGCAGAGCGATCGCTCCTGTCCTTAAGAAGGGCGATCTTGTAGTTCTCGAGTCGACGTCGCCAGTGGGTGCGACGGAGAAAGTGGCGCAGTGGTTGGCGGAAGACCGACCGGATCTGAGTTTTCCGCAACAGGTCGGGGAGAGTTCGGACATCCGGGTGGCGCATTGCCCCGAGCGGGTGTTACCGGGAAAAGTCGTGCACGAGCTCGTCCAGAACGACCGGGTTATCGGTGGTTTGACCCGTCGCTGCGCTGAAGTCGCACGTGATCTTTACCAGACTTTTGTACAGGGCGAATGCATTCTCACGGACGCACGGACGGCAGAGATGTGCAAACTCACGGAGAACTCCTTTCGAGACGTAAATATCGCGTTCGCGAATGAGTTGTCCATGATTGCGGAAAAGCTGGATATCAACGTGTGGGATTTGATCCGTCTGGCCAACCGTCATCCGCGGGTGAGCATCCTCCAGCCTGGACCGGGCGTCGGTGGTCATTGCATTGCCGTCGACCCATGGTTCATTGTCGATTCAGCGCCTGAGGAGGCACGGCTCATCCGTACCGCACGCGTCGTCAACGACGATAAGCCAAGGTACGTCGTCGGTCGCATTCAACGGGTCGCAAGTCGCTTTAAGGAACCGGTGATTGCCTGTCTCGGACTTGCATTCAAAGCAGACATCGACGACTTGCGCGAAAGCCCGGCAATTGAGATTGTCGAAGAGCTTGCCTCGCAGTCCCTAGGGCACATTCTCGTCGTAGAGCCGAACATCGGCGAGTTGCCGCAGTCACTCGCGCAACACGTGGAACTATGCGATACCGCCGACGCACTCAATCGAGCCGATATCGTTGCTTTGCTGGTCGATCATCGTGAATTCCGTAGCATTGATCTACGCAAACTGCACGAGAAGGCGGTGGTTGATACGCGCGGCGCATTCCATGCAGCCAGGTAGCCACATTCTGCGGCTGCCCCTAAACAGCTTCCTTGATCAAACGGATATGCTTCGTCAAGCTGGCCTACTTGTATCCGGAAATCTCATTTCGCGAATGATATTCGCGTTGGTGACAATCGCGCTTGCCAGGCGAATGAGCCCCGGAGGGTACGGTGCATTCTCTTACGCTCTAGCTGTTGTTTCGTTCGCTTCGTACTTTTGCGAGCTCGGTCTGCAGAATACTTACCTAAGAGATGCTGCTGGGCGCCTCGCCGGATGGCGGGAATGCTCGATGACGGCATTGTACATCAGGGTTGGACTGGCGTTGGTCGTCTGCGGGGTCGTGGGTGTGACGCTGCCATGGCTTGTCACAAATCCGCTATCACGTCAATGCGTCGCGTGGATGCTTATTCCCGGCGTGATGGGAACGATGCTGACGAACTGGACAACGGGCGTCATGCTGTCGCGGTCCGATTCCACCGCAATTTTCAGGGCGCGTCTCAGAGCGGCCGCGGCCCAGTTTGCTTGCGTGGCGATCGGTTTGCTCCTACCCGTCGTCGATGACGTTGCGAAAGCCCGGACCGTGGCGTTGGCTTACGGACTTGGCCTCTTTTTGGGAGGTCTGTGCGGCACGCGTTCTTTAAAGATCCAGTCGATACACCTGCGCCTCAACCGTGCTCGTCACTTTGCGATGCGGCTGATTAAGGGGCTTCACGCATATATGGCTTCCGGGTTTCTCTATATGTTGGCTCCAAACCTTGGTGTACTGATCTTGGGAAAAAGCACCGATCTGGCGATCGTCGGCACGTTCGCACTCGCATCAAGAGTTCCCCAGTTTCTGTACACAATACCAGGGGCAGTGGGACAAGCCTTTTACCCGAGGCTCTTTCAAGCGACGAGAGAGAACCGACAGAAAGTTTGGACCGACCTTCTATTTAAAGAGGTGATCTTCTTACTTGTTACTGGCGTCCTGCTTGCCGGGTCGGTGCTTGTCTCAGCACCCTTGATCCTTGCAATACTTGGACAACGACATGATCCCGCCTATGGCGCCGCGTTGAAGACCGCCGTGCTAATCGGTGCTGCGATGATTTTCATCCAAAGTCTTTCCGCGCCACTCGGCCACGCCTTAGAAACCAGTGAACGAGCGCATCTTCGTACGTATGCGCAGGCATTCGCTTTGATCGTCGGCGGCATCCTTTTTCACGAGCTCGGCAATCGTTATGGAGTTGTCGGCGCGATGGCCGCTGCAGTATCGATGGAAAGTATTTTTTATCTCGGCTGCCTTATGTTCCTCGCGCCTGGCATGAACCGAACCGATGCAAAACGGATTTTCCTGCCGTCCATCAGCGTCGCTGGCTGTGTGTTAGCGGGCTGTGCAGCCATATTGATGTGAGAAATGTGCCGATGAAAGTAATGATCGTGTGCGTGCACTTCGCCCCCGAGACGGGCGCCCAAGCGCTCCAAGCCACTAAGGTGGCCGACGCGCTCCATGACGCGGGCTGCCACGTTCGAGTCTTATGCGGCGCTTCACCTCTGACTCCGAGTGAAGTTCGCTATCCCGTGGATCGAGTCTTAGAAGAATCGAAAACCGCGGGACGCGGCCCACTTAGCCGTGTCTACCGGCGACTGCAGTATGAATTCGCCTCGATTAGCGCAAATTCTGACTGGGTACGTAGGATGGCGGTTGAAGCCGCGCGGATAGGGAAGGAATTCGAGCCGGACATTGTGTTGACACAGTCGACGCCTTTTCGAGTCCATCTGGTAGGGCTTCACCTGCCACCGTCGATGAAACAGAAATGGGTGGCTTACTTTAGTGACTTGTGGCCACTCTCATTAACGCCTGTTCCGTATCGCACAAAGCTCGCGGTTCTATTCAGGCCGCTCCACATGCGCGCATTGAAGCACGTGGCGGAGCACGCGAAGATCTTCATTTTCAGTAATGCGGTGGCTGCTCGCCTTGCGAACGACGCATTGACACCGGATATTGCGCCGCCCTGGGCAGTTGCAACCCATATCGGGATGCCGTCTTCAGCCGCCGCACCAAGCTTTCAGTTAACACAGAGATATAGGACGAGATTTGTGCACGTCGGTAAGCTGACTCGCGAACGCGCATCAGGTGCGCTCATCGATGCTTTGAGGTCGATTGGTACACGATGGAATTCGCGCGGATTCACTGGAATTACTTTTGTGGGTGATGTCGCACCGTCATTCCGTAGGGCATGCGCCTACCTTGAACAGACTGGACTGGTCGACTTCACGGGAGAACTCCCACCCGAATCGGCGCAGGCAATAGGTCGCGCTGCAAAAGCACTTGTTGTAATCGAGGCAGATATGGATGAGAGTCCATTCCTAGCCAGCAAATTTGCAGACTACGCGATGCTCAAAAAACCGATTCTCGCCATCTGCCCGCCCGGTCCAATGCGGGACCTCCTCGAGTCGCACGGGGGTGGCATCGCCGTACCCCACGAGAGCGCAGAGATTGTGGGCGCAATCGACGCGCTTCTTGGGAGCAGCTTCAAGGAGGGCAGTGAAACCCTTGCAAGCGAGTTTGCGGCGAAAAGTGTCGTATCTCAATACCTAGCTGCGTTCAGGAGGCTCCTTTGAAGATTCTGACGGTCACTAATATGTTCCAGGGGACCAACGCGGCGAATCCGACGCAAGGTGTCTTCGTGGCAGAGCAGGTCGAATCGATTCGCAACATTCGCGGTACGCAGGTCGATGTGGTCGTGGTGGACGGGTTCTCACGAAAGAGCGCATATCTGCAATCTCTTTTTGTCATTCTAGCGGAGGCGCGTCGGGGTCGATATGACGTTATCCACTATCACTTCGGCCTCACAGCATGGTCTGCTCCTTTTGTGCGGTGGATCACCGGCATCCCAGTTGTAGTCACGTTGCACGGATCGGATGTAGCTGGCTCAAGATGGATGCGCACTGTCTCGCGGTTCGCTGTGCGGTTTGTAGATGTGTGTATCGGAGTGAGCGATGCGATTAAACACGAGATCGAGAAGATCGTGCGGTATTCCGTTGTCATTCCGTGCGCTGTCAACGACAAGCTCTTCTCGCCGCCATCGCGCTGTCCGGATCCCCGTGACGATCTAGTAATTGTATTTCCGTCTTCACCTTTAAGACCCGAGAAAGACTATGCACTTTTTTCTGCGACGCTCATGCACCTCCGCGCCATGGTCTCAAAAAATATCGTTGAGCGGCATATCGATGGACTTGACCGTCAAGGCGTATGCGATCTACTGCAGGGTGCCGACGCAATGCTGATGACGTCCCAACGAGAAGGGTCTCCCCAAGCCATAAAGGAAGCGCTGGCTTGCGCGCTACCGGTTGTTTCGGTGGATGTCGGCGACGTGGCAGGACTGCTGGGGGGCGTCCGTCGTTGCGGTGTCGTTCGCGAGCGTGACGCACGTCAGTTGGCGTTGGCGTTGGTCGAAGTGCTCGACGGAGGTCGCTGTACCGACGGGCCGGCCCGGTTAGCGGAACATGGCTATCTCTCGACGCAGGTCGCTCAACGTATCCACGACGTCTACCAAATGAGTGTTCAACAGGCCGCGGGCGAGGCAGGCGGTGGGAGTAGACGGGAATGAACGGCGGCATTGAAGGCAGAGTGGTAGTCAAGGCAGTGTGCATATGTGCTCTGGCATGGGCGAACTCTATGCAACCAGTTAAGGCCGACTGCGTGAAGAGCAACGAGCCGGGATACCGGGTGGTCATGCGCATTGACTGGCGCGACGGTATCCCAAGGTCAGCCGGCGTTCAAACGGCCACGGGGCAGGCGACAACGATCGTCAAAACGAACCCCAGCGCCGAGCCGAGACTGCGAATCCAGATAAACAGGAGCGATCCCTTCGGTCGTGTGGCGAATGGCGTGCCGCGTGCCGAGCTTTCCCTCGGTGCGACAAAGATAGTCAACGGAAGTGAATACTTGCTCGATTGGTCGACGACATTGTCCGACGACTTTTCATTTGATTACTCGCAACCCGAAATCGTGACGCAGATACTCCAGGGCGGTCGCACACTTGGGGCCCCGCCGGTCGCATTGGTCATCAATGGAGACCATTACGAGTTACGCGTCCATTCAGACGTGCCACATTCGATGCGCGCCTACAAGTTTGGCTCTATTCAGAATGATCGCGGCCGCACTGTGTGCTGGCGACTACACTACATTCCGGGAACAGTCGGTGAGAAGAGCACCACTGAGCTGTACAAGGATGGCCAACAGGTGGTCTCGGAGTACGATCAGGGAAATGCTTACTCGGGCGATAACGATGCGTCGATAAAGGTGGGGATCTATAAATGGCTATGGCTCGCACAAAGGAGCGATGTGCGAAGTTTAACCATAGAGTATGGCAACGTCACGCTTAGCCGTAAAGACCCCGTACCGGCCGGCGCGGCCGGTTCGTCGATCGGGGGACGGCTATGAGCAGGCCGGCTGCGTGGTCTGTCGTCGTCTGGCCAATTGGCCTGAAGCTCGTGCTGGATTTCTTTGTGCCTGCGCGTGACCTGGATTTTGCCCTGTTTAACGGAGCGTTATTCGTTGCTGTAGTCGGATTGCGGGTTCCGCTCAAGATGAACTGGCGCGTTTTCGCCGCGATAAGCGGCGTGACCCTCTTTTTTCTCGCAGAGTTGCTGCGAAATCCTTCCGAGACGATCGGCTATAAGCTGCTGACAATGCCATTGTTGGCCATATTGTTCTACAACGCTGGCCGTTCAATGAGCCGCGAAGCGCTATGCCGCGCATTCAATGTGCTCCTTGCACTGTTTGTCCTGTGCTTCTGCGGGAATTATCTCTTGTCCGCTTTCCTTGGCAATCTCGCCTCGCGGGAGTTCTGGAATTTCGAGCACGCGAATCTGCTAGGAAGTTATGTACTTATCATGCTGATTCCCATTAATTACATCGCCACAGAAGGTGGGCGTCGCCATGGAATGACGCTAGTGAAGGTGATTTTTGTCGGAATCGCTTTTTTAACGACCTCAACCGGCGCATTAGTACTTATGCTTCCAGCACTGATCCGGGAATGGAAGGCATCGGTGACCAGATTAGTGCTTATGGTGACTTCTGCGTGCGTAGTCGGAGTCTGCGCTGTTGTGGTGCTGTATCTATTCGATAAACCGACGTACGACAAGTTAGCGGCCCCATTTCTTCTAATATCGGGCGGCGGGTGGAACCAACTGGTTCAGTCTGCTCGCGGAGCATCTGGGATTACACACTTTGCGTCCGACCAGCAGGGATCGTTTACATGGCGCATCTACGCCGATCTTGTATACGGTTTCTTCTTGGCCAACGAGGGGGTGGTGAGGCTTCTTACGGGTAACGGAATTGGTGGCTTCGCTCAGGTCTGGAACGGCGCAATGCCGCACAACGATTTCATACTGCTCTTGATAGATTTCGGCGCGCCGTTTCTTATCCTGACTGTTGCGTACCTTTTGCGTCTTTTCCGCCATGTCGCGCGGCACGAGCCTCAATGGCGGATCGTGGTCCTTATTCTGGTAGTTCGCCTCGCGTTCGAAAACAATATCTATTCGTATTATGTGCTCAGTAGCGGGGTGATCTTTTCCGCGCTGGTTATCGGTGCCCTGTCGCGGCGTGAAGCTGTGCCGCAGGCGGCACGCAGTCAGGCCGCAGGTTGGAGCGGCGAACTTGGATGGAGGCGATCGTGAAGCGGATTGAATTATTCGGCTGCCCGCTCGACTTGGCGTCGATGGACGAGACTGTCAGGGTGATTGGTGAGCGAATAGCGCAGGGGGTTTTTACACAACACGTCGTCGTGAATGTTGCGAAACTTGTCCACATGAGGGAGGACCGTCGTCTCGCTGCAGCGGTACGTGGATGCGACATTGTCAACGTGGACGGGATGGGGGTCGTCTGGGGCGCGCGGGCACTTGGCTATCATGCTCCCGAGCGGGTAGCGGGGATTGACCTCTTCGATCGCCTTCTCGGGTTGGCGTCTGTTCAGCAAATTCCGGTCTTCCTCCTCGGGGCAAAGTCCGACATCGTGGAGTTGACCGCGAACGCCGTCCGCCAACGCTATCCCGAAATCCAGCTTGCCGGCTTCCATCATGGGTATTTCTGGGACAACGAGGAAGCCGTGGTCAACATGGTACGGCAGTCGGGTGCCAAGATGCTGTTTGTCGCGATAACGTCACCAAAAAAGGAAGTGTTCATCGAACGTTGGAAAGAGAAGCTAGGTGTCGTTTTCGTCATGGGCGTGGGCGGAACGTTCGACGTCGTCGCGGGCAGAGTATCGCGGGCTCCACGATGGATGCAACGGAACGGATTGGAGTGGGCTTTCAGAGTGATCCAGGAGCCACGGCGTATGTGGCGGCGATATCTCACCACTAACAGCATGTTTGCATGGATGCTGATGAAAGAATTGACATTGGGACGCCTCGGTCGGCACCCCCAACGGATTGGCCGTGGTCGGGACTAACGGGAGAAGACTGATGCTTTACATCTGGCGTCTTGCGAGATTCTTCTACGTCGCAAGGATTCCTTTCCTGCCATGGATACTAAAGGTGTTGAACCGTATCCTTTTTTCGACGTCGGTGCCACCGTCGGTACGGGTGGGACGTAATGTTTCTTTCGGATACCAAGGTCTTGGGATTGTAGTCCACCGGCATGCCGTACTAGGCGACAACATTGTGATCGCGCCGAATGTGGTTATTGGCGGCCGAGGAATGCCCGGAGCACCGGTGATACAGAATGATGTGCTGATTGGCGCCGGCGCGTGCGTCCTAGGGCCGGTGACAATTGGGCGTGGTGCGAGGATCGGCGCTAACGCGGTGGTGCTTACAGACGTACCGGAGAATGCGACAGCTGTTGGCAACCCTGCGCGGATTTTGCGCCGCGATGGTGACTGTCGAGCCTAGTCACAGGCTTAGTACTACAGCCGTAGATATGCCGGGGACACGCCGCCGCGTCGTCGGTAATGGCATTGTTGGGCTCGGTACAGATGTCGGCGCCGCCACATTGACCACGACATTACATGCTCAATGGGTTGGAGCGTTCGCCATATTAGTCGGCACAGTAACCGGCGGATCTCCTGAACGCTGAATGGCAATGAACCTTCAGCTGTTTTTTTTGGCCTGTGCCCTCAAGGCGGCAAGCACCGCGTGCGCCAGCAACGCCAGTGTAATGTGACGGTACCAGCCCTGCCAGCGACGTACTTCATATTGATCGAGACCGCATTCGCCTTGGGCGGCCTCAAATCCCACCTCGATTTCCCATCGCCTGCCGGCGACGTTGACCACCATCTGACGGGCAATCTTGCTGCGGGGCGCGTAGACGACGTAATACGCCTGTTCACGGGTCTCGTCGAGACTTCGCCGCACCAGCAGGTAATGGCCAAAGCGACGTTCCTTGGCGCTCAGTTGCAGGCGCCATAAAGGCGTCAATGCCCAGTCATACAGTCGCTCACCTTTTGCGCCGATTCCGGCCGAAAGGCGGCGCCAGGCCTGTGGCGGCAACGCTTGCGCAATCTTGTCGGGACGCACATACTGACCAGTGCATCAAATAGTGCGTAGTTCGTCAGGCAGCGTAACGGACATGTTTTTCCTGGAACAGATTGCGAATCACATGAGGTTCCTTTTGCCTACGATGCAGGTGTCGACGAACGTTGCCAATCAGTTCCGCCTTGCTGGTCGGTCGACTCTTGCCGAGCGCATTGGTCTTCACGTCCTGATTGAGCAGTTCGTCCGGGTTCAGTTCGGGGCAATATCCCGGCAGCCGAATCAGACGCAGGTGTTCGGCATTGTCAGCCACGAAGCGCCTGACGGCCACGGACCGATGTACCGGATGCCCGTCGACGATCAGGTATATCTTGCGGGTAGCCTGTTTGAGCAGGCGTTTCATGAATTCGATGAACGTCGCGTTTTTGAACGTTCCCTCGAACACCATGAAACTCAACGTCCCACGATTGGATATCGCCGAGATCATGTTGCAGCCGAAGCGCTTTCCCGTCGAGCGTACCAGCGGCGTTTGCCCTTTGAGGGCGAAACTCGTTCCGCTGACGTGATCGCTGCGCAGCCCCGTTTCGTCACCCCAGAGGATGGTTGCCTCTTCCTGCTTCGCCTCTTTTGCAATCTTTGGATAATCCTCGTCCAGCCATCGCGCAATCGCCGTGTCGTTCCTCTCATAGGTACGACTCACCGGCTTCTGGGCACTCATACCCCACGCCTTGAGATATCGGCCGGCCGTCGTTGCCGACACCGTGATGCCGTATTCCCGCTCGATCAGTTGCACGACCGATTCGCGTGTCCACAGGTGGAACGGCAATGCCAGTTGATCCGGCATCCGTTCGATGATCAATTTGCGGATTCTCACGGCCTGCGTGTGATTCAGCCGGCCACTTCCCGGCTGGCGACCTCGCTTGCCAGGCTTCAGCGCTCTCCATCCGCCTTCCCGCGACAGCTTCATCCATTTGCTCACCGCTCGCAGGCTGACACTGTAGATGTTTGCCGCCGCAGTCTGCGTCATCCCGCCGCGCACCGCTTGCACGACCATCTTCCTCACGTGCACCTGCGTGGCTCCATCCAACTTTCGGGCATCGTTTTTTCTCTTCATGCTCGTATAACGCATCACGCACTATTTGGTGCACACGTCAGTAAGTCGGGCCTTGCCACCACAGTGGTTCGCTCTTCTTAACCGCAAGCACGAATGGTTGTGCGCGCGACTCAAGCCACAGCCGCAAGGGACGGTCACCGCCATACACCTCATCGCCGGTGACCCAGCCGCAGGGTACTCCCGAATCCAGCGCCCGTTCCAGCATCCGGCGCGCGCGCTGCGGCTTGGTTGCGAAACCCACGTTGTCGGGGACGTCCGCTGCCCGACAGCGAGGACGATCATCGATCCACGACTGTGGCATGTACAGTTCCCGGTCAATAAATGCGCTACCCCGTTGCCTGCATAGCATAAGAACACACCGATCTGACTATTCTCGATGACGTAGTCCCGAAGGATGTTGCGATCTGCGGCAGGATCCCACTGTGCCCGCTCGAGAAGGTGCTGCACCCCATCGGGCGTGGCTTCGCCAATCCATTCTGCGAGCTGCCAGCCGTTTTTGCGCTCGACTGTGCCCAGCAAATCTTTTAGATAGGCGTAGCGAACGCCGTCGCGGTTCGGACCGCCTGAACAGGCCAGCCTCGGAGAAAGCAGCGAGCTATCGGCTGCGCGTGCTTAAAAAGACGGGAGAAGCGGCCATGTGTTCGCTCTTGGTGAGCGGAATCGGTGGCAGCAGGCCATGGGCTGGGGGATTCGGATCACACGAAGCGTTGGCGTTGGATGCGTTTCATTCGGGCATGCGGAAGTGGCTGCCGGCGGGCGCGCCCGCCATTCTTTAGAACAGTTCTAGTCGGCGTCAACCGTTCTTGCGAGACTTTTCCGCTTGCGCGGGGACGAGAGCGGAACGCTCGGTAGGATGTTCCCACCTGCCAGGGTGCATCCCGGCGCGCGCGAGCGGGCCGTTCAGCCTCCCCGTCGCTGCTGTGCTTAACTATTCACTCGACCGTCACCGATTTAGCCAAATTTCGAGGCTTGTCGACATCCGTGCCTCGCGCGCACGCCGTATGATATGCGAGCAGTTGCAGCGGCACGACGTGCAGGATCGGTGAGAGCAGACCGTAGTGTTCAGGCATGCGGATGACGTGGATGCCATCCTCGCTCGTGATGTGTGTGTCATCATCCGCAAAAACATAGATGTGCCCACCTCGGGCGCGCACTTCCTGCATATTCGACTTGAGCTTGTCAAGAAGCGCGTCGTTCGGCGCAACGGTTACCACAGGCATGGCGTCCGTCACCAGCGCAAGCGGCCCGTGCTTCAGTTCCCCAGCGGAGTAGGCCTCGGCGTGGATATACGAGATTTCCTTAAGCTTCAGCGCGCCCTCTAGCGCAATCGGATAATGCAATCCGCGTCCGAGGAAGAGGGCGTTTTCCTTGTGCGCGAACTGGTCGGACCATGCAATGATCTGCGGCTCCAGCGCGAGCACCGCATTGAGCGCTGCGGGCAGGTGTCGAAGCTGATGGAGGTACTCGGTTTCTTGCGCGTCGCTGACGTGGCCGCGCATCTTGCCGAGCGTCACTGCAAGAATGAAGAGCGCGACGAGTTGAGTCGTGAACGCCTTCGTCGAGGCGACTCCGATCTCGGTGCCCGCATGAGTGAGGAACTTGAAGTCGGTGAGGCGTACCATGGCGCTCGTTGCTACGTTACACACGGCGAGCGTGTGCTCCATTCCTCGGGACTGTGCGTGCTTGAGGGCGGCAAGCGTGTCGGCGGTTTCGCCCGACTGCGAGACGGCTACTACAAGCATGCGTGGATTCGGCACTGACTCGCGATAGCGATACTCGCTAGCAATTTCAACGTCGGTACGAATCTTGGCGACCGATTCGAGCCAGTACTTGGCGGTAAGACCAGCGTAGTAACTGGTGCCGCACGCGAGAATTAACACGCTGTCAATGTCGCGGAACACCCCACCAGCGGTCTTACCGAACAACCCCGGTGAAAACGTTTCTGCGTCGGGGATCGTGTCTGCGATGGCACTGGGTTGTTCAAAAATCTCTTTCTGCATGTAGTGACGATACGGGCCGAGCTCCACCCCGGTGCTATACGCCGGCATCCTTCGGGGATTGCGCACGACCTTCTCACCGCGAAAGTCGACGATACGTACGCCCGCGAGCGTAATCTCACAGACATCGCCCTCCTCGAGATAGCTAACGTGCTCGGCGCTACCGGCCAAGGCGAGTGCATCAGAAGCAATGAAGTTTTCGCCGTCGCCATAGCCCACAACGAGCGGAGAGCCGGCGCGCGCGCCCACCAGGGTGTGGGGCTGATCCTTATGCACGACGCCTACCGCATAGGCGCCTGTGAGTTGTCGCACGGCTTTACGCACGGCCGCGAAAAGGTCGCCTTCGTAGAGGCTATGAATCAGGTGTGCGATGACCTCGGTATCCGTTTGTGAGACGAACTCATAGTGTTGGCGACGCAGCGCTTCGCGGAGGATCTCATAGTTCTCGATGATCCCGTTATGTACGATAGCCAGAGAACCGCTCGAGACAATCGGATGTGCATTGTTTATGGTCGCTGCACCATGCGTCGCCCAGCGCGTATGCGCGATGCCAGTGACGCCCTCGAAGCGGGCATTGCTCACCTGTTCGTCAAGTTCGGCCACGCGTGCAACACTGCGAACCCGATGAGGACCGTCGGCTGTAAGCACGGCCATGCCGCACGAGTCATATCCACGATATTCGAGGCGTCGCAATCCTTCGATGAGGACGGGAACAATATTTCGGTGCGCAACGGCGCCTACAATGCCACACATGAGGTTGTGTCCTAAGGTACGAGAGGGAGTGTCTACGAGACAGACGGGCTATTGGCAGACAGCAAGTGGCCTTCGCTTTCGACGATTGTGCACCGAAGTCAGAGCGAGCGTCGGGCCGGGGTAAAGTGCCATCGCCATGACGCCCGCATCGATGTTGATGCTTTTTGCTTTGCTGCAGCTGCCAGGGACAGCACACGACGCTTCCTTGCGTTTCCGATAATCGGTAGGTGTCGTCGACAGATGCTTCCGGAACAACTTGGCAAGATGTCCTCCGCTACCAATCCCGCAGTGGCGCGCAATCTTATCCACGGGCAGACGCGTTTCTACAAGCATCCGGCAGCTCAGATTCAGCCGCGCATATAGCAGATAGTCGGACGGGGTCATCCCCATCTCGTTCTTGAAACGTCTCAGAAAGTTTCGTTCGCTCATTGCCGCGACCTTTGCTGCATGGTCCATCGAGACTGATCGACCGACGTTCTCTTCAATCCATCGCGCGGACGCGTTGATCTTGTCGCTGACGTTCGTGTTCAACTTCGCTTGGAAGAATTCGTCGACAGATGTATCGCCTTGTGGCGCCATGGATTGGGCAATGCTTTGGGCCAACTCCGCGCCCAAGTCCTTGGTGACGATGTCCAAAGCTGCGCGCACCGGTCTCATGCTTTCGTCGTACAGTCTAGGTGCGACCTCGCGGCTACCGACGCCAGCCCGGTCGGTTCGTTCGTCGCAGCTTTCGTTTGAGTCGGTAGCCTCATACAATAAGCGTCCCTCGGCAATCGGGTGAACGGTACGGGAAGCCTGACATGCCCGACGCAACCATGGGATTAGACGCTCGTCGTGCAATGCGCGATGGGCGCCAATTCCACCTGCGATGAATAGCCTATGGATGTCGCGTTCATCCCGACGTGAGTCGACGCTTTCCGTCCAGACATACACTGCAGAGGAGCTCGCAATACGCCCGCCCGAAGTCGACAACAGGGAGACTTCGTATCGTGGCAGTGAGTCATGGCGCTGCACGAGCAATGCGTTAGCCTTATGGAAAATTTCTATGACGGCAGCCGTATCAGGTAGCGCAAATCCATCGAATAGCGCTATGTCTATTCGCTTGATATTTTGCATTTTCGACGGTGCGTCTGACTGAAGCACGTTCGGCGGCGACATGGTGCGAGCAAACTCCATCGTACTTTCCCCGGGAATATGTATTCGGCGTCGCTGTAAAGGACTTTCCTCATGATTATCGGGTTTACCGCACGTAATTCGCCAAGTGGCGCAGACGAATGGCTGAATGCGCCAACATCTTGACCGTAGAAGTCAATCGAAACTGGTATTTCAGCCTATTGCTCTCACTGGCTCGCGGCGGAGCCGCGGTGATGCGCGCTTTGACACTTTGATGCGGGGCCAGGCGTGAAGAGCACCGTACTAGGGGCGTCTGTACAGTGACCTTTTATTATCTCGTCACGCTCCAGTGCTCGTGATGATCGCACTCGCTAACCAAGCAAATCTCTTACACCATTATTCGAAGTCGGATTTATTGGAACAGTGCAAAGCAAAGTCCATTTCGCGATATTGCAAAAATAGTTTTGCTTTAGCCGCGAATCATGTCGAATGCATTTGCCTTGAGGAGCTTGATTGTGGTAGCAGGCGCACACGAACCGCTAAGAAAATTGATGGGTTCATGTCAAACGCATAATGGAACGAGCCTCTGAGCGCGCGAGTCGCGAGGCCATCTGCCATTTCCACTCGCTCTCCGGCAAGCTCTAACGAAAAAGAAGCCGCTGCTCGTCGGAGCCGCGGCTGTAAAGTCGAAGGACAAGGCTGGCCTACCTGCACGTCCTTCGCATTCCAGGCCGAAGTCTATCGCGAAGAGAGAGGGGTATGCCTCGCTATGCGCAGGGACGGCGGCATGCGACACGGTTTTGGCAAAACGCGGGAGCTATGTTCCGCCGGAGGAGGACTTGCCCACTGGAGGTGCCTTCAGCGCCTCACGGTATGCTGTCGGCGTGGTTGATAAAGACTTTCGGAAGAGCTTCGCCAATTGTGCGCCACCGCTAAAGCCACAGCGACGCGCGATCTTGTCAACGGGCAAACGCGTCTCCACGAGCAACCTGCAGCAGAGGTTGAGCCGCGCGCGCAGCAAATAGTCGGACGGCGTCATGCCTGTCTCTTTCCTGAACCGGCGCAGAAAGTTGCGCTGGCTCATTGCCGCGGCGTCCGCTACGGCGTCGATGGAGATCGGGGACGCGATGTTTGCGTCCATCCAACGAACCGCGATTTGAATGTTGCTGCTTGGCAGTCGTTCCGCAACCGTCTCAGGCATCTCACTGGAGGGCGCGGCCTGATGCGTGGAAAGCGACACTGAAATCAGCTTGGCGATACTTGTGCCAAGGTCTTGTTCGACGATTCGTAATGCGGCAAGGGCTGCGTCAGAGAAGTGTTTGTTTCGCGGACCGATGTGTCGCCACAGGAGGATGGCTCCGTAGTCGAGAGGCCGGCCGCCTCCAACACACATCGTCCCTCCGCAATCGGCTGAATCAGTTCACTGGACGAATGCTGCCGAGATAGCCATTCGACCATGCGCTGCTCCTTACATGCGTCGCGTGCTCCGGATCCGCCCGCGATGAAGACCAATCGCTTATCGTCCTTGCGGCGGCGGCAGTCTAAGTGTTCTGTCCACACCAAGACTGATGACGAACTCGCAACGCGTCCGCCCGCAGCTGAAAGCAACGTGACTTCGTAGGGTGGAGGGCTTTCCGGGAGGCTCGCGATTAGAGCGTTCGCTTTATGGAATATTTCAATAACCAATGCAACTTCCGGCAGCGCAAAGCCCTCGAATACCAGGATGTCGGTACGCGTTAGCGCCCAATTGGACTTGCTCCACTGCAGCGACCAACGTTTGTCTGATTCCATTACATATTTGCTTCCGAGAAGACGATGTATCGAACTCGTGAGTTCGCAACGATGGGCTCTTCGGACCATTTTCACAGTGAAGCCGCGTGCTAGGCTAGCCAGCCGTGGGCGAATTCAGTAGGCGATGCGATCGCCCACGTGGAGATCGACTATTTTAGCGGAAAATTGTGCCGCAATTGACAGTGCGTCTCATTTTAACGGGGAATTTCTTGCCAAGTCGCGGCAGTCAAGGGTGATTGTGGCGTCGTCGGAATCTCTCGACCTTATGCGGTCTGTAGCAATATTTTTTGGAACCAGTTCCCTCGTATTCTCGGACAGAATGTTTGCGCGATCCGCCGACTGTCTGCATCGCACGAGCGTGCCTGTACAATTCGCTCTCGACATCTTGTCACTGATTGTACAAGACCAAAGTCGGCAGTCCGGTAGACGAACGTTTGCTGACCGGGCTACAGAATGAAGACGCGCGACCGATAAAGTATTTATGCGTAAAGAAGACATTCGAACCATCGTCGAAGCTGCATGCGAGACCGCAGACTCAATTGTGGGCGCGAGAGCGTGGAAGACGGAAGAAGACGCCAGTGCTATGCACGATGTGATTTTTTGGGAAGTGCTTGCCAAGCAACTGCCGGACTACTCAGTAGCCGAAGTGTTGGCACTTTTCGATGAGCAAGGCCAATCGAAGGGGAATCGGACAGCTTGACCGCCCGCTTACTTCGCGGGCTGTCCAAGAGGCGAACAGGTGCTAAATGCGACGCCTGGCTGATGTCAGGCAGCGAGCTGTGAGCCAGCGATTCAGTTTATACACGTGACCATAAGCGAAGAGGCCTCGGGCTTGTCCTGGCGTTCGCCGATCTGCCATCCAGCAGTCATGCCAGTTGGCCGTATACCATCACATCATCGATACCCGTCCTTCAGGAGGCCTGGCCGGGATTCGTTAATATCTGAAGCTTCGGGTATTCACGAATCCCGGCCATACCTCTTCAGGTAGTCGACTGACTACTCATCTTTCATGCAGCAAGGGCCTTTCGAGTTCACGCGAGCGGAGAGCGTCCGCGACCGCTGCGCCTTGGCTTGTGAGCGCTTGCAGACAACATCGGAGACGATTCCGCCGCAATGTTCGATCGTCGTCCCGGCGGACGTACAATCGCTCCCGGTCACTCGCGGGAAGGCCCTCGGAAAAATCCCGTCGAGCTCTTGTCCCCGCCGATGCTCCCACGACGTCGGCGGGTTTTTTTCGTCTCGCTGTAAGGAATCCGTTCTGACTCGTGTCAACCAGTGCGCAGCGCGAAGCCAGCTGTCAGCGCCCTGTAACATTGATTACACCGACGACGTCGCCGTGATTCTCATATCCGCACGACATACACGCCAGCCGGGCTTGAATCTTCAGGTTCTCTTTTGCCACGTGTGCGCAGCGCGGGCACGTGCGGCTCGTGTTGTGCGCCGGTACCGCGAGCAGCATATCGCCGGACCAAGCCGCGTCTTGTACTCAAGTTGGCGCCAGGGATTCGCGCCCGCGTTGGTCGAGAATTGACCTATTGAGCCTGGCCTTTGCCCGGACATTCTTGCCTGGCGCCTCAATGGTACCGCTTGCCGACTTGCTCATGTTGAGCGTCTGCAGGCCTTCGATACATACGAGCGCGTGGTTTTTGCCAATCGTTGCAGAAGCTGTGTGCAGGAAGCCTTTGCGGGCGTCCGCGATGTCAGTGTGAATGTTCTGGACGCGGGCATTGGCCTTCTTCCAGTTCCGGCTGAACTTCTTCTTCGCCATGCGCCGCTGGTATGTGGGGAGGCGCTTCTCGTGCTTCCTGAACTGTTGAGCGAGGCGATGTGCGAGCCATCGCTCAGCATGGCGAAGCGTTCGATTCCGACATCTACGCCGATCGCGCTTGTGGCCGTCGGCAAGGGTACGTTGACTTCGCGCTGCGTCTGGATGCTGGCAAAGCACTTCT
This sequence comes from Paraburkholderia sabiae, assembly GCF_030412785.1. NCBI lineage: Bacteria > Pseudomonadati > Pseudomonadota > Betaproteobacteria > Burkholderiales > Burkholderiaceae > Paraburkholderia > Paraburkholderia sabiae. Next base: position 191,012 of record NZ_CP125297.1, on the reverse strand, counting down.
CGCCGGACCGGCTGACCGTGACGTTGCGCACCTCGCCGAGCACGGGCCGACTGTTGCGGTAGCGTATGTAGCCGAGCTTCGGCCTAAACAGGCGGCGGTTACCGCGCTCGAGCTTGACCTGTTCCGGGTCCGGGAACCGGAAGCTGTCCCTGCTGCCCTTGCGCTTGAAACGCGGAAAATCTGCCGCTTTTCCCCGAAGGTCGAATAGGCGCGCTCGAGGCTAGATAGCGTCAAGCAGCATGGCCGGTTTACCGACAATCATCTTGGCCGGTCGACCGGGATGGTTGTCGGTAGTTATCCGGTCATGGTTGTCGCTCCTTGTTGTTGATTGTCGCCGGATGATTGTCGGCGCCGGCTGTTCTGTTTGTCGCTGGCCGTGCGACGACGGTAGCTTTCGACATTCATCTCGAAGATCGTCGAATGATGGACGAGCCGGTCGATTGCAGCGACGGTCATGCCGGGATCCGGAAACACGTCATTCCAGCCCGAGAACGGCTGGTTGGCGGTGATCAGAAGGCTGCGACGCTCGTATCTTTCGGCAATCAGTTCGAACAGCACACTGGTTTCGGCTTGGTCCTTCCTGGCATACGACAGGTCGTCCAGGATGATCAGGTCGAAGCGGTCGAGCTTGGCAAGGGCTGAAGGCAACTGCAGGCTCTGACGTGCAGCCTGCAGCTTCTGCACAAGTTCGCTGGTCCGTGTGAACAGCACCCGGTAGCCGGCGTCGATCAGCGCATGTCCAATGGCACATCCCAAGTGACTTTTTCCTGCTCCGGGCGGGCCAAACAGAAGCGCTGTGGCGCCTTTCTCAAGCCATGAATCGCCGGTCGCGAGCGCCATGACGTGCGCCTTCGAAACCATCGGCACCATGCTGAAGTCGAAGGTCGCGATCGTCTTGGTCGGGTCCAGATGCGACTCGGCACGGTGTCGTTCGATGCGCCGTTTGGCCCGCTCGGCCAGTTCGTGTTCGAGCAGTGCGCCGATCAGCCGCGTCGCCTGCCAGCCCTCCTTGTCGGAGCGCTCTGCAAACTCGGGCCACAGGCGGGCGATGGTCGGCAGACGCAGTTCATTGAGCATCAAGGCAAGACGGCCGGCATCGTAGGCGGGCGTGCTCATGCGACCTCCTTGCCCAGCAGGTCGTCATAGCTGCTTGCGGGTGGCATCTCGACATTGACGACTGGGCACTCGGCGTGACGCGGTGCAAACTCCTCACGAAGAGTCTTCAGATCAGGCAGCTTGCCGTCAACCAGCAACGCGTTCAGGCGCGCGGCCAGCACGGCCTCGACGCCATCGAGCGCGGCGAGCTCAAGCAATCCAACGATGACTTTGCACGCCTCGCGTTGCGTCAGCCTCGCCTCCAGCTGTTCCCACGTCCGGCGATACGCCTCACGCGGAAACAGCTCATCTCGAAACGCAAGCCCCTTGAAGGCCTGTGGCTTGCGTTTGAGGCTCTCAATGAAGTGTCGGTAATCCAGTGCGCGGCGGTTGTCGCTGGCGCGCGAGCCTCGCGAGGTGCTATGCACCAGCGCGCCCGACAGATAGCAGTCGAGCCGGTCACCGTACACGCGCACTTTCAGGCGGTGACCGATCAGGCGCGACGGCGCGCTGTAAAGAATGCCGCGAACAGTGAAGGTGCTGCAGCGTGTAACGCGTGCTTCTTCCTCGACGAAGTCGGTCGTGCGCCTTAACGGCAGATCCATGAGCTGTTCGCGCTCAAGACGGAACGCCGCTGCGTTACGCCGGTTGCGACGCATGACGACCTCGCGCAGAAACTCATCATAGGCCGCACGATCGGCGAAGTCCCGGTGACCGCGCAACATCAACGCCTGGTCGACGGCTTCCTTCAGATAGCGATGCGATGACTCAACGCTACCGTTCTCGTGACCCAGGCCGCGATTGTTGCGCGTCCCGTTCATGCCATAGTGCTCGAGCAGCGCCGCATAGCGCACCGTGAAGTCGTCTTCGTCCGCGAGGTTTCTGAACGCCGCTGACAGACTGTCAGTGCGATGCTCGCGCGGACATCCTCCGGCCTGCCAAAGTGCGTTCTGCAATCCCATGGACAGTGCTTCGAAGCTCTCACCGCCTTCAACGACATTGGCGTATTCCCAGCGCGAGAACGCGAGCACGAAGTGGTACAGCCGGTGTTCGAATGGCACACCAGCGATCGTCACTCGCAGTTCGGCCATGTCGGTAAAGTCGGACAGGCCGCGTGCGCCGGGCTCGTGCAGCTGCGGGAAGAAGACTTCCTTCGGTGGGCCCGACATCGCCCTCCAGTGCCGCACGCGTCGCTCGAGTGTGCGGCGTGTGCTGTCGGGATATTCCCCGGGATGATCATCCTGAAGCTTGCGCAGGATCGTGACCGCCTGAAGTTCCGGCGCGTTCGCGAGCATCGGAACGACTTCAGTATCCCAGACGTCAGCGAAGGGGTCGGGACGGGAACGCCAGTAACGACGAGGTTTCTGGGATGGCAGTAAGGCGTCTCGTTCTATGCGGCGCGCGCTGCGCACGCTGATGCCGGCCTTCGCGGCGGCGATCTCCTGAGAGTGATGTTTGCGTTTGGACATGTAGAGGCGAACCTGTTGGTCGGTAATACGGGTTCCGGACATGCGGCTGATCGCTTCTTCTTGATTTGATCAGCCATCGTAGAACCCAGCCGACTCGGCGCCGCCGTTGGGGAGAGCTCTCCGGCGGCTACGCCGCCTCCGACCTCTCCCCAACGGCCAAAACCTCTGTCGCTATACCGGCCAAGATGATTGTCGCCGCGCACGAGGCCCTTTAGCGCCTGCTGCGATGGGTTCAGGGGCGCGTCGGCAAGCCACGGCGTTGCCCGCTGTTCCGCTACCCGGTGAGCAGCTTGCAGGGGGCAGGTTAGCCGAACTTTTTCTCGCCAGCCGCATAGCGCTCATTCTGCAACCCAACGCCTTGTTACAGCCGAAGCGGCGCGCGCCACCGAATGGCACATCTTGCGCTTGCTCATTGGTGGGCATCAGTTCGAATTTGAAGGCTTGGAGGCGTCTGATGAGTCCGTTTAGCGCGGTCCATGAGACTGAAGCGACTTATGCGGAAGACCGCACTAGCACCTGAGAAGGACGCCTTCGGCGTCCGTGCGATTCTCACTCGCCCTTGAAGGACAAGGCTTGCCGCGCCCACCGGTCAATTCGAGAAGCTGATTTCGCGCGAGTACGACCGCTCAATGATCTTGTCCAGACGGTCGCTCGCTTGAAGCAGGAAATGCAAAGGCGTTTCTCGCAGTTGCCTGTCGTGCTCGTTGAGAACCTGCGTCAAAAGGGCTATGGTTTCTGGCGGATAGTCCCAGACGCCGGTCTCATCACCGTGCTCATATATGGTCGTGAGTTGCTTGTACGCGTCCTTAAGCGCGCACAGATCTAGCAGTCCATGTCCGGAATCTGTCAGAAAGCGAGTGAGTAGCACGGCGGTGTAAAGCCGTCTTGTTAGCGGTGCGTCTGTATACCCTCGCTTCACCGCCTCCAGTGCCGCGCGGTACATCAGCACCAGCTCGTCGACTTCGGGGCGGGGCATCGGCAAACGCAACAACGCTTCCTCGCGTCGTGCAGATTGCGTTGTTTTCGAAACTCGGTTCTTTCTAGACATATCAGCTTTCCAGATCTGCGATTCCCTGCACGTCACCTTCGCGCTCGATCAGGCGTAACCACCTCGTCAAGTTGTCGCTGCTGCCATCCAGCAGCCGATCAACCAAGCCAAGATCGTTCGCCTTGGCCAGCATGTTATGCAGCCCAAGGTGCGCCACCAACAGATAGTACATGCACCATGTCATATGTCGCTGAAAAGCTCAAATGTGCCATTGAGGATTTGCATCGGCACGGCCGGCGTTGCTACGACGTGCGCAATGAATTACACGGTGATGCTGTCATGGCACAGAAGCATCGTGCTGTGCTTGGCACAGAACCGTCGCATTTGACCAAATCCAAGATTGTTCCAGATTGTTCGCTGCGACGTACGGCGGAATTGATTTGATTGAGTGTGTTTTTTTGCGTTCATTTCGTCGTTTCGCCGGATTTCTGCAAGACGTAGAGGTGTCGCATGTCCGCATCGAATCATGCCTGGCCGCTGGCTCTAGCCGGCTTAACCCTCAACCCGCTACGATCTTCAAAGTGCGGCGAACAGTTTCGACTGAGGCGTTGATTCGAGGGTTGCGCAGTGCCATCTTCACCGCCGGCGCAATTCCTCGTGAGAGGGGGATGTCGCTATCGATGTCGGATTGTTCTTCTCATTGCTGCGCATCGATTTCGTGGCCGCATTCGTGGCCCCCCTCGGCTCGATCCCAGTCAATGAAGGTTCTTCGGCGCCTGGGCATTCGCGCAAAGATGCGCTTCATAGGTTTTGCCTCCAGCAGGTACCCCGGCCTAGGACGGCCGAAGGAAGCGCCAGTTTCCTGGAGATGCACAATTTGGCACGTGAGGAAGTTCTTCCAGCAAAATGTCATTGCTGAAGCGTCAAAAAGATGCCGCACCATGGTTCCGGTGCGGCGTCGCCGAATGGGGAACCCCCGTTTGAGCTCCAGCAGCTAAACCTCCAAGACGACGAAAAGTCCACAACGGGATCGGCCGATGCGGATGCCAAGGACCGGTGCGTTCCATGTTTCGGAACTTAGTCGATTATAAGACGCGCGGCGCGTCAGTGGTTTGCGCAGTTCGGCCAAAGCTGTGGCCGAAAGAGACAACAGCGAGAACGCGCATTATTTGCTTCCGTCGCGGAAGCGAGCGTGGCCTGTGCTGGGGCGGGATGCGTGGGGTCTGCGGAGCTTTAATGCGATTGTCCACCGGTCTTCGCAGGAATTCCGCTCCGAGGTTGATTGTTCGCCGATTGTCATCGATGAAGTCGCTTTAAAATTTCCCCGCTCCACGCGTGGGACGCTTGTTGTCATCGTTACGTTTGGGAACACGCACCGGTCCTTACGGTGCGGTCTTTTTTGCAGTGATCGCATGAGCAACGCGTAAAGTCTTTCTTGGCAGCGCTACGCAGGAACGTGCGGCGCTGCCTCTTTTCGTCTCGCTATCGGTGGCGCATTCCCATTCATGGGTTGGCCAATCCAAAAGGGCTCTGCGAGGCGTAACGATGAAATGCTGCGTTGATGGCGACGATAGGGCTACGCGCGAAGCGACGCCCTGTAGGCTGCCGCCAGCGCTAAATTGTTCGACGATGGAAGCCTCGCTGGCAACGACATCGTTCAAGCTGTGCTCGCCAGGGGACGGTAATATCGCGCTCGTGAGTCGTGAACTGTGTAGGACCCTCCACGCGGGTGGAAAGCCCACACGCGGCCGGTGTTTGGAGGTGCTTAGGGCTTGCCGAGCTTGTGCTTGTGCGCTTCGCTTCTTAGGCATAGATCTCGGAGCAGCCATCGAGCGACGACCTCGGGAGGATCTATCCCCTTGGGGGAAAATTTAATGTCAGCATCGAAGTAGACGATGACTGAACCCGACGTGACGCGGTAGGTTCCCGTGTAAGTCACGCCAGCGATTTCAACACTCAATGATTGCATCGATTGGTATTCGGCTGTGGGGGCGGTTTGAAAGCGTGACCCTAAACCCAGAGCGGGTAAGCGGTCAACGAATTGGAATGAAAATCTGCTAACGAATTGTTTTTTGGAAATTGTAAGGAAGGCTTGGAATCAGCGGCGGCATTGTGACACTGCAATGTCGACATTTGTTGAGCTCTGAACTTCGTTCGCTAGGTTTGAACTCTCCGCAATCGACGACCGGATCATGAAAGCGAGGCAGTATGCCCGTCGACGGTATGCGGCTGGAGCGAGCGTCATGAATGTCGTGGGGGAAGGGGCGGCCAACTCAGTTCGGCCACTAGCATTCATTGGACTACCTTCGTGAGGTCGTTGAAGGTCACCAAGCCTTGACACGACTCCGGATTCGCCGCGGCAGCCCCTTGCCCGTCGTCCGCCCGGAGCTGGAGAAGGCCTTGAATCCAGGATCGACGGGACCGGCGCCCGCACCGACGGCGAGCACGGGAATCCTAAAATTGTCGGTACCGAACGTGACGCTAAGACGGGCTTCATCGGCTATCGCTGCGGCGCCGCTCACGCTTTCGTTGCAGGCTGCTGAGTTACAGGCACCTGAATTCCGTTTGTTTTGTTCGGTTGTTCTCGTTCAGGTATTCGCAAGTCGAATCGGACTGAACGCGCGGCGATGACCTTCCTGCAAGTGATGTCGAAGAGCTCTTCGTGAGTTTGACAAGTTTAAGGAGAACACTCGGCCGGGGCGGTGGCGCAGAGGAGTGGGTGACCTCATTGGCCGGCAATGGTGCGTGAAGCTAGAGTACTACGATCGGCGCATCATGAAGCTCGCTCAGTATCTTCAGAAGCGCGGCCTCAAACCCAACCGGCACGCACAGTATCGCAGGTACGTCGCCGCGATGCGTGGGTGGCTCGAAAGCGAGGTCGGCCGTTGCCTGAACGGGCTGGTAGCAGTGCGCACACCGGCCGAGCTCGTGTTCGAGCGGCTCGATCTCCGCGCGCCGGGCCTGAGTCGCTGGCTCAACAGGCTGATCTCGGACATCGGCATCACATGCAGGAAAGTTATCGCCGCGTATTCGTCACAGGCCGATTCGGCTCGCGGATACGTAGATAAGAATAACCGCACCGACCAGGCGAAACTCAAGTGCCTGTGGTGCGGGCACGTCAGCACGCGGATGTCAAGGCGGCGCGTAACGTGATTCAGAGACGTTCTCTGGGTGATACAGATACGAGCCGGGCGTCTCGCGATGCACTCCTCGGCGCGCTGGTAAGCCAGCACGTCGCGGATTCAACAGGCCTCGGGGTAGGTCTGCCGACCCGAGACGGTCCAATCCGTATTTCCGGTCCTGGATAGCCTCGGTGAGGTCAATCGAATCTTACGTGTGAATCAGTTTCCACACGAACTTCCGGATACCCCGGAAATATTGTGCTTTAGGTCGTCGGCTTGAGAAGGCCTTTCCCTGATTGCACCTCGCCTAGACCCAGGTCGGGAGGTTTCTAAGAATCGATGGCTGACGGAGTTCAATCGAGGCCCAAAGCAACTACAAACGAGCGACCGATCGTCGCTAACCGTGGGAACCTCGGAGCAAGATATACGATCAACGCGACCCCGCCGTGAACGGCGGAGCATGCGGAGGTAACGTAGGCTCGGGTTGACCAACCTCTACGCGCGGTCATACTGCACGGTCAGCGACTTTGTCACCTTGCGCGTCTCGCGCCACGTCATCACCAGCTCAAGGCTCTCATCAGCGCGCAGCGGCCGGTGTGTGTCAAAATCGCTCTTCGGGGGCTTGGCGAAGCGGGCGTTATAAGCGGCCATGAAGAGCGGAGCGTACGCATTGGTGGCTTCGGCCACCGTGTTGATGCCGCGCAGCCTCAGTTCCTTGACGAGCCGGTCCTGCAGCGTCAGGTGCGCACGTTCGACGCGGCCCTTGGCCGGACTGCTGTTTGCACAGAACGTGTCGATGTTCAGTTCGTACATGGCCCGCCCGAAGTGCGTCACGCTATTGCCATCCTTGTTCGCGCCTGACTTGCGGAACACACTGTACTTGTCGCTGTAGAGTGCGCCGGGTTTGCCATGGCGCTCGATGTATGCGCGCGTCGCTTCGAAATAACTAAAAGTTGATTCGGTCGTCGTGAAATGCAACGCCATCAACCGGCTCGTCGCATCGCCGACATACACCAGCAGCGTGCAGGCCGGCGCCCGTTCCTCGAACCACCGGTGATCGCTGCCGTCGATCTGCACCAGTTCGCCCAGGCAGGCGCGCCGCGCGCGCGGCTGGTAGACCTTCGGCGGGCGCTGCCGGCGCGGTATCCACAGCTCGGCTTGCGTCATCAGGTTACGTACGGTTTCCTTCGCGAGCCGGATGCCGTGACATTCGCGCAGCTTCTCACACGCCAGGGTCGGGCCGAAATCGGCGTATCGCTCCCGGACGATGGCTAGAGCACGTTGGGCCAGTTCGCCGTCCAGTCTCCGATTCCCGGGCATACCGCGCTTGCGAGAGATCAGTCCAGGAGCGCCAGACTCGCGGTATCGGGCCACCAACCGCCGTACTTGCCTCGTCGTCAGACCCAGACGTTCGGCAGCACGCCATGGCTTGAGCCGTCCCTCCGTCACATCCTGAATGACTTTGAATCTGTCCAGTTCCCGCATCGCCATTGTTATCCGTTCTGTCACAGCCATCGATGTCTAGAGCGCCCGAAAACGGCGGGTGGCTAGCATACGACGGCATCAAAAGCGGACATTTCTATGCGGCTAAGCGGACATTACCATCTAGCCGCTACATACATAAAAGTTGATAATGAGGTAGCCAGTGCTTTCGCAATTCCTGAGGCCTCTGGAACCAGGCACCGCTGCGCGCTCAGCCACGCATGCAACGCATCCATCACCGGTCTCGAACGGCTCTGGCGCAGCGCACGCCGTGCATCGGGATCAAGCACCGCGGCTTCGCGTTCGATTTCGTATAGCGTGCCGAAGTATTTCAATGCCTGCCCGGCGATCTCGCTCTGATGGTTTGCATGCAGCTCGAAGAACTTGCGTCGCGCATGTGCAGCACAGCCGATCTCCGTGATGCCCCGGGTAAAGCTGTTCTTGTAGCCGCTGTAGTCGTCGCACACCAGCTTGCCCTGCCAGTCACCCAGGAAGGCGCGCGCATGCTCCCCAGCGCGGCTGTCGGCGAAGTCATACACGACCGCCTTGAGCGACGCGTATTGCGTCGTGGTATACGCCCACAGATACGCACGATGTGTCTTGCCTTTGCCCGGACTGAGCATCTGCACAGGCGTTTCATCCGCATGCAGTACAGCCTGACGCAGGATCTGTTCGCGCAGTGCATCGACCAGCGGCTGTAGTCGCACGCCGCACACGCCCGCCCAGTCGCCCAGTGTCGACTGAGGGATCGCCAGCCCTGCGCGGGCGCAGATGCGTTCAAGCCGGTACAGCGGCAGATGATCGGCGAACATCGATACCGGCACCCAGGCCAACAGCGCGGCCGTCGGGATGCCCTTGTCGATGATGTGCGCGGGCACGGGTTCCTGTGTCAGCGTCTCGCATTGACGGCACACCCACTTGCCGCGGATATGTCGCTCGACTGTGAACACGCCTGGCGTGTAGTCAAGCTTCTCGCTGATGTCTTCGCCAATGCGCTCGAGCTCGCAGCCGCAGTGACATGCCGTGGTATCCGCGTCGTGATGAATGTCGGTGCGCGGCAGATGCGCCGGCAATGGTGCGCGTCGCGCACGTTGCTGTCGTGATTTGCGTTCGGGCGTATCACGCATGAACTCTCGGTCATCAAACGGCAACAGTTTGGCAAGCGCAGCGAGCTGGTCGATACGGGTTTGCCGATATTGCAGCTCCCGTTCCTTCTCACCGACTTCGCGCTCCCTGTCTGCAAGCTGGACGGCCAGCTGTGCGGCCAGTGCGCGAAGCTGGTCAGGGCTGAGCGTGGTGAGATCGACGGGCAGGTCCATGACATCGAGTCTGCCAGACACACCACGCATCAGGAAGCGAAACTGTTTACGTGCGCGTCGCCTTCACACCACGGTAATGGCGTGATCGCTGGCCAGCGTGCGCCACGGCAGTCCCGTGACCAGTGCCCGTAACTGTTCCTGGTTCAGCGGCAGTGCAACGGCCTGCTCGCCGTTGCTCCATATAAACCGCCCGCGATTCAGGCGCCGCGTGGCCAGCCAGATCCCCAGGCCGTCGTAGACCAGTACCTTCATTCGCGTCGAATGCCGCTTGGCAAACAGGTAAGCATGGTGCGGGCGCGCCGCGCCGAATACCTTGACCACGCGTGCGAGCAGCGTATCGGCGCCCGCACGCATGTCCACGGGCTCAGTTGCCAGCCAGATCGCGTCGATGCGGATCATCGCAACCACCCCTGTAGCCAGGCCGCGCAATCATCGGCCGCCGACACCGGCCAGGCGGGCCGGTCAGCGAAGTCGCGATGGCCTCGAAGCATCAAGGCCTGGTCGACGGCTTCCTTCAGATACCGATGCGAATATCGCCGTAGTCGCAGTTGCCCGTGAACTCAGCGGATTCATCTGGGACATCTGCCGGCTCTCCTTGTCGCTGGCCATACCGCGCCAGACACAGATGCCATGATCTACAGCAATGCTACGCGACCGCATCCAACGTAACGACATGCGAAGAGTTTCCTGAAGGCGACGTAGCCCGGCACACGAGTAACCCGCGACCAGGGTAGGCAACGGATATTCATCCGACTTGCGGTGGTAGGTAGCGGAAGGCTCGTTGGGCGGACATCTGTAATGCGGTAGCCAACAACCCGCGGATATCAGCTTGATCCGTAAGTCAGTATGACTTTCCGTGGGTAGAGGGGCTGGCCTGGCGTGGGGCATCAACGCGGGTTAGCATCGCTGCCAGAGCCGCATGGGTGGGCAAAGGCCGCACCCCGGCAACTTCCCCACGGAGGCCAGCATGGACAACGATAGCACGGTGTACGTCGGGCTTGATGTGCATAAGGAATCGATCACAGTTGCCTATGCGATTGATGCGGGTGAAGTCGAGCTACTGGGTAAGATCGGGACAACGCCGACGGAAATTGATCGCTTGTGCAAGCGACTGCGATCCAAAGGGCGGCATATCCGAGTCGTCTACGAGGCTGGGCCCTGCGGTTACGGGCTGTACCGGCGTCTGGTCAAGCAAGGCTTCGACTGCATAGTATGTGCGCCATCGTTGATTCCACGGAAGCCTGGAGAACGGGTCAAGACTGACCGACGCGACGCGACGCGATAAAGCTGGCGCGTTCGCTGCGTGCCGGCGACCTCTCAGCGGTATATGTACCAAGCGTCGAGGACGAGGCATTCAGGGATTTGGCGCGAGCCTGGGCATCGGCGAGGGACGATTTACGGCACGCGCGACAACGACTGAAGTCCTTCCTGCTAAGCCACGGTGTGCACTATGTCGGACGCGCGGACTGGGGCGCCGCACATCGACGCTGGCTAAGCAAATATTCCTTCGAGACAGCATGGAGGCAACTTGCATTTGAAGAACATCGACGCACAATCGAGGATCGGCTAGCACAGTGTGAGCGACTGGAAGTGGCGCTGCGCGAAGCCGTCGTCGAGTGGGGTTTCTATCCGGCAGTGCTGGCGTTACAGGCGATGCGCGGCATCCAGTTCATTACGGCAGTCGGCATGATCTCCGAGCTCGGCGATCTCTCACGCTTCGAGCATCCACGCCAGTTGATGGCGTGGCTGGGCATCACACCTTCAGAACATTCGTCCGGAGGAACGCGACGCCAAGGGGGCGTCACCAAGGCGGGTAACAGCTATGCAAGAAAGCTGCTGGTCGAAGCAGCGTGGAGCTACCGACATCCGGCCCGCGTAGGTAAAACACTGCAGCCTCGACACGAAGGCATTCCAAAGGCGATCGCCTCCGTAATGCGGTACCCAACCCGCGGATATCAGCGTGATTCACCGTCGGCCTTACTGCTACGTCGCCCTCAGGAAATTCCTTTGCCTATGGCTGCTCGGCAAGATCGGTACGACGCAGGCCGACGTGGAACGGTTGTGCAAGCGCCTGCAATCCAAAGCGCGATATATCAACGTCGTTTATGAGGCCGGTCCGTGCGGATATGGGCTTTACCGGCAGCTTGTCCAGAAAGAATTCCAGTGCATGGTCTGTGCGCCCTCGCTGTTCCCCGGAAGCCAGGTGATCACATCAAGACTGACAGACGTGATGCCGTCAAGCTCGTCCGATCGCTGCGTGCCGGCGACCTGTCGGCCGTATACGTCCCCAGCGTCGACGATGAAGCATTCCGGGATCTGGCCCGCGCATGGGTGATTGCCAAGGACGACCTCAAGCGTGCACGGCAACGGGTAAAAGCCTTTCTGCTGTCGCACGGCGTGCGCTATACCCGCTCTGCCGACTGGGGGCCGGCGCACCGACGCTGGCTGAGCGCATACAGTTTCGACAGTGCGTGGCAGCAGTTTGCGTTTGAAGAGCTACGTCGCGCGATCGAAGACCGGCTCGCCCAATGTGACCGGCTGGAGTCTGCGCTGCGTGAGGCAGTCGTCAACTGGCGCTTCTATCCCGCTGTCCTTGGCCTGCAGGCAATGCGCGGTGTCCAGTTCACCACGGCAGTGGGCATGCTCGCCGAGCTGGGCGATCTCTCACGCTTCGTGCACCCACGCCAGTTGATGGCGTGGCTCGGGGTGACGCCCTCCGAGCACTCATCGGGCGGCAAGCGTCGTCAGGGCAGCATCACTAAAAGCGGCAACAGTTATGCAAGAAAGCTGCTAGTTGAGGCTGCATGGAGCTATCGCCACCCTGCGCGTGTGAGCCCCGATATTCAGCGTCGTCACGAAGGTCTGCCTAAACCGATTGTCGATCGAGCCTGGGACGCACAGGTGCGCTTGTGCCGACGCTATCGCAAACTCGTCGCGCGCGGCAAGCAGAAGAATATCGCCGTAGTCGCAGTTGCCCGTGAACTCAGCGGATTCATCTGGGACATCTGCCGGCTCTCCTTGTCGCTGGCCATACCACGCGAGACACAGGTAGCATGAGGTGGCGGCAATCCCGTACGACTGCATCTAACGTAACCATACGAGCAAGGAGTGTCCTGAAGGCGGCGTAGCCCGGCACACCAGTAACCCGCGACCAGGGTAGACAACGGATCTCATCCGACTTGCGGTGGTAGGTAGCGGAAGGCTCATTGGGCGGACATCTGTAATGCGGTACCCAATCCGCGGATATCAGCTTGATCCACCGTCGAGATTTACTGCTACGTCGCCCTCAGGATATTCAAACATCGAAAACACAGAACCAATCATATTGACACGAGAAGTCATATCAACCTGGCGTACGTCATGACCAGCGCGCACGAGAGAGATGGCGGGGAAACGGCAAGCAAACGAACCGGCGTGGTTGGAGAGAGAGGTCCAGGCCAGCGAATTTCAGGATGCACGATTACGCAAGCGCTTTGGTAAGGTGCTGGAACGGTTGTGGTCAGGCATGGGACAGACGATTCCTTTCGCATGCCAGGATTGGGCCGCGACCAAAGCAGCTTACCGGTTCCTGTCTAACGATCGAGTTAGCGAACAGGACATCCTGAGCGGTCACTTTCGGGCAAATGCAGATCGTTTCAAGGCGACGCAGGGCCCCATTTCGCGCTTGCCACCCTTACCGAGTACGTGCAGCCAGTGATCGCCGTGCTCATCCCGCCGAATATCGGCGAGCGTCGCGCCGACCAGCGCGCAGGACCGCCGCATAGCCGAAGTCCAGCAGAAACCGCAGGCGATGGGCGGCCGGCACGCTCCAGCCGTAGGACCATTCGATGCCGTCGGCAACGGTGCGGATCAGCAGCCACTCGCCCTCGGAGAAGCTACGCGACACGTCCAGTCCCCCGCGCGGCGTGTGGCTCTTGACCTTGACGCCGGCGAAGGGATTGGCAGGACATAGCGTTGCTCGACCAGCCAGCGAAACAGCGCCGACCGGACATTGAGTGCGTACGTTGCTGATCTGGGCGACAGCGCGCCGACGAACGGTCGCCATTCGACACTGTGCCGCCGCCGCGACGGCCGGACCCAACGCTCGCGCGGCATGGGCCGGCGCAGGAATGCCCGGTACGCGATCGGGCCGTCAGTGTGAGCGACGACAGCGCACGGCCCCGCTCGACGATCGCCCACAGGATCAGCTGTTCCGCCTCCTTGCGTCCGCGCCCGTTCGGTCAGCGCCGGATTGGGGCGGCAAAAAACGCCTCCACGCGACGTGTACTGGCGACGCCGAGTCCTGCAATCGCCGTCCACCAGCGGCGCCGGCGCGGAGTCCGCACGGTCAACCCGGCCAGCGTCCGGATGCCATGAGCCCGCCGCGCGGCGGCAATCACTGGTCGATCTCATCGGCAATCTGCGGTGCCGGGGCTGGCAGGCCACGCAACGTCTCGAACGCGCGCGCCACGGTGTCGGCCGACACCGCGGACCGCTCGCCGAATGTTGCTGCCAGGTCAGCCCGGTGACGGCTCGCCGCAAACGTGATCAGGACTTGCCGGATGCGGCCGAGCACGCCGCGCGCGGATTCGCCTGGCGCCTCGCGGTCGCCCAGATAGCTGGCGACGGCCGCCCGGGCGTCGAGCCTGGCGTACCAGGCACGCAGCGCGGCCAGCTCGGCGTCGTCCGAAAGGTGATCGGTTTGGTCTCACGCGTTTTCATGATCGCCAGTTTAGAGAAGAATCAGTGACGGACTGGTAACGAAGTCTATCTGTCAATCATCAAATTTACCGATCATCTCCGGGAACATCGCGAAATCCTCGCGCGTTATTCGCTGACGATTGCGACTATACCGAGTACAATGAAGAGCGCGCCCGCTATCAATTGGCCAATCTGGAAAGCTCGTCCGCCCGGCCTCACGCCACTCCGTAACGGGTGCGCAAGAAGCACGCAGATAACGTCGGACAATGAAAACAGCAGATTCGCACACGCACCGAGCAGAAGAAGCTGCCAGCCGAGTTCAAGGGACGCGTTCGCATCTGTAAACTGCAGCAGGAACGAGAAATAGAACAATGCCGATTTCGGATTCGACGCTTCGATAAACGCACTCGACGACACAATATTTCGGGGCAAGTGGATTGTCTGGTTCGATTCAGCACGCGCGCGGATGCGCTGAATGCCCAGCCAAATCAGATATCCGCCCCCGACAACTTTGAGGGCATGATAGATCACCGGGGATGTCTTCAGGATTACGACTGCACCAAGCGCAACGACGCCAATCTGAAATAGTGCGCCGAGATGGATGCCGAACGCAGACAACAGCCCGGCGCGCCGGCCATGTTGCAATGTCAGAGAAACCGTTTGCAGCAAGGCTGGGCCTGGAATGAATCCAAAGCCGATGCACGTCAGGCCGAATATCAGGATTTGCTCAAATCTCATCAGAAGTCATCCCCGACGACGATCCCCAATTGTCTGCATTCGCCGCGCACGCGATCGCGCGCACCAGAAAGTCGCTCCTTCGACAATTCAGGCATGAACGCCCGAATGTAATCGTCGATAGCTGCTTCACGATAGAAGATATCGACATGCCGGTAATGCGCGGCGATGTGTTGTCGCAACAGAGAATCGCCTATATCAAGTCCGAGCCGCTCAGACATCGCGTCAGCCTCGTCGGGATGAGTCAGGTAGTGAAAATCCTTCGATCCCGGCTCGGGCGATAGCAATTCGATGTCAGCGCTGATGATCACATCGCGCCCAGCCTTCAGAAACTCGGCGTAAGTGGCGACATTTTCCTCCAGTAGCATTTCGTTCATACCCAGATGACCCAGTACGAATCCGGCCTTGATCGCCACACCGTACTTGCGTGCGTTGCTCAGAGCACGCAGATTCGCATCGTACATCCTCTGCGCGGCAGCCGCCGGATCCTTATTGCGAAGCGGTTTGTTGAGTGCCTGCAATGACCGGGCCGCGCCTGCATCGACCCCGACGAATAGAATTCGGAAGCCAATATCGCGCATCGCCTTCAGGACTTGGTCCTTTTCCATGCCGTCAGCCCGCGCGTAACCGACGAGTACTGGACGTTCATCCGGCGGCAATGCTTGCCACCATGGTGGGGGCGATTGCGCCATGTCCAGCATTAACCGAGCGAATGTTAATGGCAGCTCGTCGGCGGTAACATACAAATAGTCGTAGCCAGCTTCCCATGCGCTGTGAATTGCAGTCCACGCATGACCGGCAGGCAATTCGTTCTTCCACATGCCACCATATTGAATCGAGCAGAACGAGCACGCGTCGTCGCCACTGAATTTGATGCAGCCGCGCCCGATTTCGACAGGAACTCCCTTGCGCACGCGTCGACCGGTCAGTTCGAAAATCCGCTGTCCGAGTCGGCGTTTGAAGTTCTCCGTATAAACGGTACTATGCGGTAACGTTCGGTCGATCAGATCATAGTTAATAATTCGATTGACGTCTTCCCGGACCGTCGGATCGGAGACAATTCGTCCCGATTCCCAATGGACCGATCCCGGATAGATGCCCGTCGCTTGGGATTGTTTCCTGTCCAACAGGTATTCAGAAAGGCTGGAATACACTTCATTGCCAATAAATCCGCAATCGATCAACTCTCGATGCCGCATCAGGATCTCATTACTTAATGCTGTAAAGTGATCGTTTCCCACCACAATCGCAATGTTTGAATCGATTTCCTTTACAGATCTCGCAATGCGAATCGCTGAGGCGTAGTTAGCTGTGATCGCACTGAGGCACACTGCCAGGGTTCTGTTGGCTTGATGATGAATGGCGGCGAGGATGTCATCGATTGGATGAATCACGCCGTCGATGTATCGACCGTCGAGACCCGGTAACGAATCTATGTAAGATGTCAGTGATAGGATCCCGAGGTGCGGGAAATTGGCCCAGTCTGTATGCTGAACTCCTTTGGAGACAGCGACCTCATTTGCGTCGTATGTATCCAAGTCGTTGCTATTGGGCGGATTGACAAAAAATACGATGTTTCGCGCTTTATTCACGAAGTCGCCCTCTCAGATTGTATTGGTTTTTACCTGAGGTATTGGTCAGCCTGGGCGGATGTGTAAACTTGATGACATCCAGTTGTTTCCTGATTGCCTCGGCTCTCAATTTTTACTGCATTGCTATTGTACCTTCTCTGCAGAACCGATACATATGTACGCAAGTCAGTTCTGGACCGTCGGCCTGTTCAATCCTCGCGGCACTCGTCGTTCGGGTGCAGCGCTTCGAGCGGCTCGAGGATCGCCCTCACACGCGTGAGCTCCATGACAAATTCGTCAATCCGGTCGAGCGCGTCCTGTTCTTGCTGTTCAGCGCGGTGTCGTCATCAGTTGCGAGACCATCCGCCGCTGGTGCGACAAATCCGGCGCGGGCTTCGCACGTCGCGTCAAAGCTGCTCGCCGCAAACCTGCCGCCAGCTCTTCAATATCACGCAGGCCAGCTATATGGAGCCTAAAACAAATCGAACATTTCGAACATTCGCGGCCTGCATTGAACATGCATCGGGATGCCAATCTGGCTCACAGCGTTGCGCTATTTCAACTGCTCGTGTTCGCGCGCCGCTTCATTGCCATCCGCCCGCATTGATTTGTATCAAAGACACGTCTTTGCAGTCCATCGTGCACCCGTGACCACGCGCGTTAGTTTGATCTGCACCGTAACGACGCGCTAGCCGCAACTTAAGCCGGCGCAGCGGACCTATGTTGAGAATAGCTGTCAGGGAAGGTCTGCAGAAGTCATTTTCGTAGCGGTGATCTTCCACACTCGTCGCAGTCTCAATGGTGACGGTGCGGAGATCGCCCCGGTGCGGGTACCTGTCAGGGGCTGTACCACACGACGTTGAGCCGTCGCGCGCAGAGCCTCAAGGTGTACTGCCAACGCAGCGTCCGAATGAACCCATGCACCTCGTGCTCCGCAGCACCGGACTGAAGGTCCACGGCGAGGGCGAGTGGAGGGTACGCAAGCATGGCAGGTCCAAACGTCGCACGTGGCGCAAGGGACATCCGGCGATAGACGCGAACACCGGCCGGATCTGCGCCGCGCTGATGATCCATCAGGACGAAGGCGATGGTGAAGTTCTGCCTGAGTTGCTCGACCAGATTCCACCGCTGACGCGGCAATCGATACCATCGGTGGCGATGGCGCCTACGACACCAAGGCGTGCCATGCTCAGATTGCGGCGCACGGAGCTGTTCCGTCGATCCCGCCGCGCGAGGGCGAGACGCCGTGGCCAGGCAGCACGCCCGGCGCGGCTTGGCGCAATGCTGCCATCGACGCAATCACAAAAAGCAGCAGGCGAGAACGGAAGCAGGCGAGTGGCTACCACCGGTGCTCGCTGGCCGAGACTCTGAAGTACCGGCTCAAGATTCTTACGGGACTCCTGCCTATGGGCTCCCAAGATCGGATCCCAGGCAACCGAAGTATCGATTCGTGCAGGCGTGCTCAACCGCATGGCGGCTCTTGCACGCCCGCAGTCCGTCCGCATCGCCTGAGATCGAAAACACAGGGTCACTTTGTATCCACGCCTGATTTATGCAACAACGCCGCTTGCATGCCATAGGATAGGCCAACTTACCTTAACGCTGGGCTTTTGCAGAGATTCCTAGTGCTTCTAATCACGCTATACCTCGCATTGGCTTGCTACGAATATCAATTTTATTTGTTTGATATGGCCTCGCCCGGTTTGATAGGGTACGTATTCGGGCTATTCAAGATGAGCATTAGTGTTGCCGACGAGTAATACAGTCATCCATCTCTTCTGTCAACGATCACCACCTATTTACGACGATCTTCCGTTCCAAAGCATACTCAATGCAACAGGAGATAATCCATGCAGGACTGCATCGCATCTTCACAAATCTCATCACCAACTATTGACCTGTTGTATGACTACGCCCCCTTCCTCGATCGTTGCGAGTCTGAAGGGAGCATCGGCTCATTGTCGCCACGCACCTCCTCTCCGCGTGTTGCCATCGTTGGCGCAGGGATCAGCGGTCTAGTGGCTGCCACGGAACTGATGCGGGCAGGTGTGGACGATGTTACGCTATTTGAAGCCCGTGATCGAATTGGAGGAAGAATATGGTCGCAGTCATTCGATCCGCGGAATCCGCATCTTATCGCTGAAATGGGCGCAATGCGTTTTCCCCCGAGTGCGACCGGCCTATTCCAT
The DNA here is from genome assembly GCF_030412785.1 of Paraburkholderia sabiae. Classification (NCBI taxonomy): domain Bacteria; kingdom Pseudomonadati; phylum Pseudomonadota; class Betaproteobacteria; order Burkholderiales; family Burkholderiaceae; genus Paraburkholderia; species Paraburkholderia sabiae. The sequence goes on along the minus strand of NZ_CP125297.1, from coordinate 172,362 downwards.
TACCTGAACAAACATCGCATTTCCACGGCAGAGACTTTCCCGGATCCAGGAATAGTCGATACCGATTTACATTATCGCGGTACTCGCCATACGTGGCTCGCAGGCGAGCCCCCGCCGCCATTATTCGCAGTCGTTTACGAAGGCTGGAGAGCATTTTTGCATGAAGGATGCGTGCTCAACGACAGATCCCTTGTTGCGCCGCTAGCGATCACGAGCATGTTGAAGTCACATCGGCTCGAGGAGGCGCGTGCAGCATGGCAGGCGTGGCTAGACGTGTTTCGTGACAGTTCTTTCTACGCATCCATTGTTGCGATCTTCACCGGTTCTCACCCTCCAGGAGGTATCCGTTGGGAGAGGCCCTATGACTTTGAGCTGTTTGGTTCTTTGGGCATCGGATCCGGGGGGTTCCTGCCTGTTTATCAAGCGGGATTCACTGAAATACTGCGCTTGGTCATCAACGGCTACCTGGATGATCAGCGCCTCATTTCCTGCGGAATCTCGACGTTAGCCGAGCGACTTGCCGCACAAAAGATCGGTGAAAGCACCGTCGGTGAACGCGTTCGCTTCAGTAGCGTCGGCCGCATTCACAAAGAAGATGGAAAGATAAAGCTGATAACCGATCAAGACGAATCGTTGGCTTTTGACCGCGTGATCGTCACCAGCAACACGAGGGCAATGCAAATGGTCCACTGCCTGACCGACGACGAAACTTTTCTAAATCGCGACGTGTCACGCGCCGTCAGGGAATCACATCTTACCGGATCATCGAAGTTGTTCATGCTCACGCGCGACAAGTTCTGGATCAAAAATGATCTGCCGGTCACCATTCAGTCAGACGGTTTTGCTCGAGGGGTGTATTGTCTTGATTACGAACCCAACAAGCCGGACGGTCAAGGGGTGGTTCTACTCAGCTACACGTGGGAAGATGACGCCCACAAGCTACTGACCGTCCCTGACAAAAGGCAGCGGTGCGGGTATTTTATCGACGACCTTGCCACATTTCATCCAGAACTTGCGCGCCATCTAGTTCCTGCCGATGGTGACTATGAGCGTAATGTCCTGCACCATGACTGGCTGACTGACCCGCACTCATCGGGTGCCTTTAAGCTCAACTATCCAGGCGAGGATGTTTATTCGCAGCGCCTCTTCTTCCAGTTCAGGACCGCCAATGATCCGGCAACTGATAGCGGCCTCTATCTGGCCGGATGTGGCTGTTCTTTCACTGGCGGGTGGATTGAGGGAGCCGTGCAGACAGCCGTGAACAGCGCCTGTGCCGTAATACGCAGCACGGGAGGAAGGCTTGTGTCGGGCAATCCTCTTGATGAAGTCTGCAGCGCGTATAGCTATTGATATCGCGCCTGATGAATCTTTAGGAGAATCACGTGCATGAAGCGTCAACCGCTAGATGACCCGATCACAACCTTACGCCGTTCTGCAGTCGATAGAACCGTAACCCGATCCCCCACCGGCGTACAAGGCCCAAGACCGCAACTCACAGCCTAACTTGCCCTGCGGATAAAGAGGAATCGCCATTCGGTACCGCGAAAGGTATCGTCCGAATTTCGTTTTGTGGATAAAGCTCTCGTCTGCGCGTGGAAGTTTTATGAAACTTATATTTATCGCTCTCGCAGTTCTCGCAATCGCTGCCTATCTTACTGGACATTTTCCAATTTCGACAAACTCATACTCCCTAAATGGAATCGACATAAACGGAGATCAACTACATGAATAAGCATGACAGATATTCTTAAAACGCGCCTTCCGTGAGCATGTACGCCACACTGACTTAAGTATCGATCTCCCTCCAGCGTCTTGCGGCGCTTACCTCGCGCACCTTAAGCAGCGCCGACGGCGTATGATCTGCCGCCTTAGCGACAATAACATCCACGGGCAACAGCGACGACACCTCCCGTGCCCGCTTCGGCGATGCGCCCTCAGGGTAAGCGTCTCGCAGTGGCCGTTCTGGCGTGCTGATTGAGGTTTTGGGTAGTTTGGTATCCACCAATTTAATGGTGGATACCAAAGTGGACAAGACGTGGGGCGTTGGCGCCGCAGACGGCGCACATAAGCGGCCGAACTTTCCGACCGAGTTCAAACGGCAACTGGTTGAACAATCTTTTGAGCCGGGCGCGTCGGTGGCATTGATCGCGCGCAGCAACGACATCAATGCGAACCTGTTGTTCAAATGGCGACGGCATTATCTGGAAGGAGAGTACGGTTTGCCAACGCTTCCGGAGGGCGTAACGCCGAAGCGCGCATCGGAGGTGCCGTCGCTGTTGCCTGTGGATGTCGTCGCTGAGGCGGCAGAACATAAGCCACCGATGGCAGTCGATATAGCACGGTCGCCAGAGGATCTTTGCGAGATCGAGTTCGACCGTGCACGCTTGAGGGTTCGCGGCAACGTGTCACCGGATATGCTGCGGCTGCTGATCCGGGAGCTATCCCGATGATCGGCCTGCCGGCAGGCACTCGCATCTGGATCGCCGCAGGCGTCACCGACATGCGTAGTGGTTTCCCGGCTCTTGCCGCGAAGGTGCAAGCGGCACTCGAAGAGAATCCGCTCGGCGGCGACGTGTTCATTTTTCGGGGACGTCGCGGCGATCTGGTAAAAATTCTCTGGGCAACCGATGACGGACTATGGCTTCTGGCGAAGCGGATTACCCGTGGGCGTTTTGTCTGGCCCCAGGCTGATGGTGGCAAGATCTATCTCACGTCGGCGCAGCTGTCGATGTTGCTGGAAGGCATCGATTGGCGACAACCCCGTCGTACGGCCGCATTGTCGATGTTGTAAACCGCATCGAAGGCTCGTAAACTGCAGCGCATGCCCGATCATGCGCCACTTCCGGACACCGTTGCCGAGCTCCAGGCCCTGGTGCTCGAGCAGCAGGCGTCGATGGCAAAGATGCTGCAGGAGATTGCCGACCGCGACCGGGAGATTGTCGAACGGGACCAGGAGATCGAGCGCCTGACGGCCCAGATCGACAAGCTCAGGCGTATGCACTTCGGTCGCAAATCCGAGCAACTTGAGCGGCAGATCGATCGGCTCGAAACCCAACTCGAGGATCTGGCAGCGGGCAGCGGCGTCGCCGATGTCCGCCGTGCGCGCGCTCGTGCATCAAGTTCAGGCGTGTCTGCGCCATCCCCGCAGGAAGCCTTGCCGCCCCACCTGCCGCGCGAGGAGCGCGTGCTCGAGCCCGCCTCGATCTGCCCGAAGTGCGACAACGCCATGGAACTGCTCGGCGAGGACGTGTCCGAGCAGCTCGCACGCGTCACGGCGATGTTCAAGGTCATCCGCACGATCCGTCGCAAGCGGATCTGCACCGGTTGTGGACATATCGTGCAACTACCCATGCCGGGGCTGCCGATCGAGCGCAGCATCGCGCATCCGAGCTTGCTGGCTGAGATCATCGTTGCGAAGTATGCGAACCACACGCCGCTGTATCGGCAATCCGAGATCGCGGCGCGCGACGGCGTACGTCTCGATCGGGCCACCATGGCACGCTGGGTCGGGCAATGCGAAGAACTCTGCCGACTGCTGACTGAAGCGCTGCGTCGCTACACAATGGCGAGTGCGAAGCTCCACGCGGACGACACGCCGATCCCGGTGCTCGCACCCGGGAACAAGAAGACCAGGACCGGTCGGTTGTGGGTCTACGTGCGCGATGATCGCCGCTCAGGTTCGAGCGAACCCGCTGCTGTCTGGTTCGCGTATTCGCCGGACCGAAAAGGCATCCACCCCCAGACCCATCTCGCCGGATTCGAAGGCGTCCTTCAAGGGGACGGCTATGCCGGCTTCAACGAACTGACCGAAAGCGGCAAAGTTCGCCTGGCTTCTTGCTGGGATCACGCGCGTCGATATCTCTTCGACGTCCATGAGACAGCGCCGTCGGAAACCACGAAGCAATGGCTCGACATGATTGGCGATCTCTACGAAATCGAGGCTGCTATCCGCGGCAGACCACCTGATGAGCGGCGACGCGTCAGGCGAGAAAAGACCAGCCCGTTGCTCGTGGCTCTCGAGAAGTCGATGAAGGAGAAACTCGCCACTCTCTGGCCAAAGGCACCACTGGTCGAAGCGATCAACTACTCTCTGAACCGATGGGATGGCCTCACACTGTTCTGTGACGACGGCCGTGTCGAAATCAGCAACGTGCTTGCCGAAAATGCCTTGCGCTGTGTGGCCCTTGGTCGGCGCAATTTTATGTTCGCGGGCTCCGACAGCGGTGGTGAGCGAGCCGCCGCCATGTATGGCCTGATCGGCTCGTGCAAGTTGAATGGCATCAACCCACGCTCCTATCTGGAATACGTGCTTACGCACATCGCCGATCACCAGGCCAACCGCATCGACGAATTGTTGCCCTGGAACGTCGCGAAGCATCTCCCCCTATCTACACCTGCCTCGCTTTGATCCCTGCTGGCAGCAGCGCGATACGCCTGCCGCGTCCTTCGACGCTTGTCCAGAGAATTCTCAACGGCTCCCACGCGACGCTTACCCCTCAGGGGGCGTGGCAAACCGTTCTCTCCTGCCAGATAAAGCCGTCTCCATTTGAACAACAGGTTCGCATTGACGTCGTTGCAGCGGGCGATCAACGTCACCGACGCGCCCGGCTCGAACGGCTGTTCAACAAGTTGCCGTCTGAACCCCGGTCCAGCGTGTGTGAAAAAGCGTTGTTCGCCCAAACTGAATCAACGCATTGAGCGCGGGTGACTCATGAAGCGATTCGTTGAAGGCGACGACCGCAAGCAGGTCGCACTACTTCCAGAATGCGTCGATGAATATATCGGAAGGACAACCCGGTCCGGGTCATAGACGCCTTCGTCGACCAACTGGATCTTGCAGAACTCGGTTTCGACGGTGCCACGCCGGCGGTGACGGGCCGCCCGTCCTACCATCCGGGTGTGATGCTGAAGATCTATATCTACAGCCGGCGTCTTGAGCGTGAATGCCAGCGCAACGTCGAGTTGATGTGGCTAACGGGACGTCTGGCTCCGGACTTCAAGGCGATCGCTGACTTTCGCCGTGATAGCGGCGCAGCCATTCGCAATGTATGCCGGCTTTCGTCGAACTGTGTCGTGGGTTGAAACTGCTGTCCAGTGACATGGCGGCCATTGATGGTAGCAAGTTCAAGGCGTCAAACAGCCGCGACAGGAACTACACGGCTAGCAAGATTGACAAGCGTCAGGAGCAGATCGAAGATAGCGTGCAGCGGTATCTCGACCTGATTGCAACCGCAGACCGGACCAGTCCAACAGGTTTCGATGTGAAGACCGTTCGCCTGTACGAGAAGATCGCCCGCTTGCGCCAGCAGATGCGTGAGCTTGCAAAGATCAGAAAGCAATTAGAGAAGCAACCGGACAAACAGCTGTTGATGACGGATCCCGATGCACGCTCCATGGCAACAAGCGGAAGAGGCTCCGGCATAGTGGGCTACAACGTTCAGCCAGCCGTAGACACGAAACATCATCTGCTCGTTGAGCACGAGGTAACCAATGTCGGCATTGCGGGGACGTTGAAGGCCATGAAGATGGTCGGAAGCTAAAGCCCCGAGGAGCTTTGTTGGGCTCGTGATGTTCGATTAGTGCAAACTTGCCGTATCAACCTCGATCAACCTGTCCGGTAATCACCCGCTTAGCGGTAGCAATGGAGTTTCCACACACTCTGGACCGGAAAGTTCCGGCTCGACTAGGTCGTCCTGACAGTCACTTTAATGTCGGGCTCCATGCTACTAACCTCGCCGCGGCACTGCTTCATTCTGACAGAGCTTTCGATAAACTTTCTTTTCGAAGTATTCTTTTGTCGGGCTGGACAGCAACACAGGAAAAGACTTCCTGGTCAGGGAACGGAATGGAACTGCTGATCCAGAGCGCCGGTTCAGTAATAACGCGTAGCGCGACACCTTCAGTAGACGCCGCGATAACGTGTCGACTGTCATTTCTTGCGGATCTTGCCTGTGGTTCGTGAGGGTTTGGTTTCGTGTTCACGCTTCATTACCTTCCGCTTCGATTGCCTCTCGACAGTTGATGCAATAGTTGCGCCAACGCCACGAGACACAGGATAGGTATCTTCCGACACATTGTACATCGGGCTGGTTGATGGCCGTCCACCCTCCGAAACGCGATTGTGGGATCTTCTGCCAAGTATCTTTTGTGGGATTGTTGATGTTGCATATCCGACAATGTTGGATGTGCAACACCTCGGATTGCCGCGACGATGGCGGATTAAGCGGCGAATTTGACTGTGTTGCAACGACCGGTTAGATCCGCCCAATCCGTATCAATTCGATACGCGAGCCGTTTGGTCGAAGCAGGCACTGACAAGCCTTAACAAAATGACGTTTTCAGTCTTCTCCAGCAGATGATGCAGCATGCGATTTTCATGAAGGCATTCATGAATGCAAGACATTCGAAGCGAATGCGCAGCCGTCGGAAGTTGTGAAGCCAGGAGATGTTGCGCTCGACGACCCAGCGGGTTTTGCCCAGTCCGCTGCCGTGAGGTTCGCCTCGTCGGGCGATTTCAGTGTCGATGCCGGGCAGCGTGTAGTGGACGGCGATATTTGTCGTGATCGTAACCTCGGTCGCCTTGAACGATCCGGGGTTTCGAAAGCGGGCGGCCAGGTTTGCCGGCGATGCGCGGGATGGCGTCAACCAGCGCGTGAAGCTGGGTGACATCGTGGTGGTTGGCGCCAGTGAGGATTACCGCGAGCGAGATGCCTTGCGCTTCGGTGATGAGGCGGTGCTTTGAACCTGGTCGCGCACGATCGGTGGGATCGGGTCCCGTTTTTGACCCGCACCAACCGCGCGGATCGAGGAGGAGTCGACGATCACGCGCGACCAGTCTGTGCGGTCAGCTTCGCGTAGCTTTGCAAGAAGCTGTTCGTGCAGTCGGTCCCAGACGCCGGCGGCCTGCCAGTCGCGCAGACGGCGCCAGCAGCTCATGCCGCTGCCGCAACCCATCTCGCGCGGCAACAGGTTCCAGCGCAGGCCAGTCTGCAGGATGAACAGAATGCCGGTGAGCACTGCCCGGTCATCGAGTGGTTTGCGTCCGGGGTAGCGTGAACGGCGTGGTTTGGGTGGGGGCAGCAAGGGTTCAATGAGTGCCCACAACTCATCATCGAGTATCGGCTTGGCCATGTCCTTTCCGTTACCGAAACAACGATGAAGTTAACATCAATCACCGCGAGTTAACAGCCCCGGTTCATGATTAGAGGGTAGCCACGTTCCCTTCCGGAAACGCGGCCCTCGAAGAACCGTACGTGCGAGTTTCCCCGCATACGGGTCAAGCACGGCAAGAAGCATCTCACTGATGCCGGTTGTACCTGCAGCAACACAACCTTTCGCTGACTTCGCATCATCGATTCATCCCGCTGACGCGAGACAAGGGCGCTGAACCGTAGTGCCGCCGGTCTCTCTCAAGCTTCCCTTCGCGAACCTTTGATGCAGGCTGGCGACTGCCGCACCGCGCGCACGTCAGCACCCTTTCAAGTTGGGGCAAATTTTGAACCCCTATGTCACCCATTACAGGCAACCATTCGCTTCTTGCGCATTCTCAATCCCGCGTCCTCGTCAGTGTCCCTTGCGGTTCACCTGCCAGCATCCCATTGAATCGGGCGTTGGCGAAGAATCGGGGTTCCCGCGTTCCCATCTCTACCGACCCGCATACTCCCGGGCCTATCCGTTTAGCACCTGCCTATCCTCCGACGGCGCTTCGACGATGTGCATCCGTAACAAAGAGATGCAACCGGCCGTTCTCCATTTTGGTCAGAGCCTTTCAGCAGCTTTGGCCCAATCGTCATAACGAGGGTTACAACAGTTCACATACTGACCAGTGCATCAAATAGTGCGTAGTTCGTCAGGCAGCGTAACGGACATGTTTTTCCTGGAACAGATTGCGAATCACATGAGGTTCCTTTTGCCTACGATGCAGGTGTCGACGAACGTTGCCAATCAGTTCCGCCTTGCTGGTCGGTCGACTCTTGCCGAGCGCATTGGTCTTCACGTCCTGATTGAGCAGTTCGTCCGGGTTCAGTTCGGGGCAATATCCCGGCAGCCGAATCAGACGCAGGTGTTCGGCATTGTCAGCCACGAAGCGCCTGACGGCCACGGACCGATGTACCGGATGCCCGTCGACGATCAGGTATATCTTGCGGGTAGCCTGTTTGAGCAGGCGTTTCATGAATTCGATGAACGTCGCGTTTTTGAACGTTCCCTCGAACACCATGAAACTCAACGTCCCACGATTGGATATCGCCGAGATCATGTTGCAGCCGAAGCGCTTTCCCGTCGAGCGTACCAGCGGCGTTTGCCCTTTGAGGGCGAAACTCGTTCCGCTGACGTGATCGCTGCGCAGCCCCGTTTCGTCACCCCAGAGGATGGTTGCCTCTTCCTGCTTCGCCTCTTTTGCAATCTTTGGATAATCCTCGTCCAGCCATCGCGCAATCGCCGTGTCGTTCCTCTCATAGGTACGACTCACCGGCTTCTGGGCACTCATACCCCACGCCTTGAGATATCGGCCGGCCGTCGTTGCCGACACCGTGATGCCGTATTCCCGCTCGATCAGTTGCACGACCGATTCGCGTGTCCACAGGTGGAACGGCAATGCCAGTTGATCCGGCATCCGTTCGATGATCAATTTGCGGATTCTCACGGCCTGCGTGTGATTCAGCCGGCCACTTCCCGGCTGGCGACCTCGCTTGCCAGGCTTCAGCGCTCTCCATCCGCCTTCCCGCGACAGCTTCATCCATTTGCTCACCGCTCGCAGGCTGACACTGTAGATGTTTGCCGCCGCAGTCTGCGTCATCCCGCCGCGCACCGCTTGCACGACCATCTTCCTCACGTGCACCTGCGTGGCTCCATCCAACTTTCGGGCATCGTTTTTTCTCTTCATGCTCGCATAACGCATCACGCACTATTTGGTGCACACGTCAGTAACACCTCTTAGTCGGCCACTCAACTCATGCTGTTGGCACGGCGGCGACGATATGGTTTAGCAAGGCGATGAGGACGAGGGCGTAAAAAAGCTTCAGCTTCCTGAGGATCATCCGCAGATTGCGGCCTGCGCCGCACAACACTGCCTGCATCGCGTCACCGAGCGCGCCTTTGAGCCAGTTCCGATCGAGTTTTCCGTCTGTTTTCATGTGACCGGTGGCAGGCTCGATTGCGCTTCGCCGCTTGATCATCGCGCGTAGTCCGCGCGTGATACCGCGCCGCAAACCCGGGTGGTAGATCTTCACGCCGTCGATGGCGACACCCTTGTAGCCGCGATCCACGACGGCGACTTCTGGCGTGACGTCGCTGAGGATCGCCGCCTGCTCCAATGCTTCGGCCAGCGTGTGACCATCGTACGGACTGCCCGGCATCGAGCGCATGCCAACTACCAGTCCTTCCTTGTGCGTCGTCGTGATCGACACTTTCACGCCGAACTCATAGGGCGTACGCGGCTTGCCTTTGGCCAGACATTCAACTTCCGGTGCATGCAGCGCGTAGAGCTTGCTTTTGTCCTTCGGCTTCTGCGAGAGAATCCGCTTCGTGCGGTCAATCAGTTCTTGCAAGGCAACGCGGCCTGACTCTGTCACCTGGGTGACCTGTCGCTCCACATCACGCATCACCCGTCCAACGCGCGAGCGCAGCGTGCGCAACGCCTTCCTCATACGCTTGTACTGCTTCGCGCGAGCGTAGCGGCCAATCTGCAGTCCCAGACGCGGCGCCTCGCGGTTGTAGTTCTGGCGCAGCTTCAGCCCGTTGTGGGCCGCAGCCTTCACCAGATGTTCGCGACACCGTTCGAGCAATCGCGAATCGGTGGGATGGGCAATCGCCTTCGGCATAACCGTCGTGTCTACAATCACGCGCTTCACGCTCGAGGCCTTGATCACACCGGCGCGTCTGGCGGCTTCGATCGTCTCGGCCAGCAGTTCTTCAACGCCGGCTTCGCCCAGCCGCTTGCGCCAGCGCGTCAGGCTCGACGGGTCGATCGGCGGCTCGGTCTGCAAATACGTCTCGCCCGTGAACACCTGCCAATACGGGTTCTCCACCCATTGCCAGACGACCTCTTCGTCCGACAGATCGAACGCGTGCTGCAAATACAGAAGCCCGGCAATCAGACGCGGCGAACTCGCGGGTCGACCTTTGCTGGACACGAAGCTCACGCTCATCAACATGCCCAGCCGTTCCCAGTTGATGAGTTCGCCCAGTCGCACCAACGGATGCTTCAGATTGATCTGTCGCGCAGCGGGTGCCGGAAGAAATCTTATTCTGACACAGGCGTCTTCGGACCCATCTGCACCTCATCAGGAATTGCAGGATTCACGCATCAATATGCCAGGTCCCTGCAATTCCCACAACACCATTTCCGACTCAAAGCCCCACTGTAGAAGGCTCCGCTGATTGTTCAGGGTCGACCAAGTATCTTCATGACGCGCTTCAGGTTATACGCCAATACCTGGAGACTCATTTCGGTGCTCACCCGTCCGAGCGTCCGGGTCAAGAAGTGTGTCGCACCCATCCAGTGTTTGAGGGTACCGAATACATGCTCAACGGTGCTTCTTCGGATTGTCATTGCTTCAGGCTTGCGGTCGAGTCGACGCTGCATGGCTTCGAGTACATGTTCGTGCTCCCATCGTCGGATGGGGCGATAGTCGCTGGGCGAACATCGATCCTTGAGATGACAACGCGGGCATGCGCTGGGCCAGTACACGTTCAGATTCATGCCTTTCTCAACGGTCCTGAATCGAAGAATTGCGCGCTCGCCGGCGGGGCATCGATACTCATCGTTCCTGGCAACGTAGATGAAGTCGCGTTTGGTAAAAAGCCCTTTCTTCCTTGATGCTGAGATGAGTGGTTTCGGGACATATGTGGTGATCCCGGCCAGTTCACACGCGCGGATGTCCGGACCACTGAAGTAGCCGCGGTCAGCCAGCACTTTCAGCTTCTGCTTGCCCATCGCGCTCTTCGCCGACAGAGCCATCCTGCTGAGTTGGCCGTGGTCGCCTCCGATATTCTCCACCTCGTGTTCGACAATCAGATGATGCTTCGTATCCACGGCAGTCTGGACGTTGTAGCCGACGGTGCCGGTTCTCTTGCCACCGCTGGTCATGGACCGGGAGTCCGGATCAGTAAGCGACAACTGTTTGTCCGGCCCCTTCTTCAGTTGCTCCCTGATCTGCTTGAGCTCACGCATCCGCTGACGTAAGAGCGCGATCTTCTCGTACAGACGAACGGTTTTCACATCGAAGCCTGTCGGGCTGATCCGGTCTGCGGTTTCAATCATGTCGAGATAGCGCTGAACGCTTTCTTCGATCTGCTGCTGACGCTTGTCGATCTTGCCTGCCGTGTAGTTCCTGTCACGGCTGTTCACAGCCTTGAACTTGCTGCCGTCGATTGCCACCATATCGCCGGATAGCAGCTTCAGCCCGCGACATAGTTCGACGAAACGACGGCACACGTTGCGAATAGCCGGCCCGTTGTCGCGGCGAAAGTCAGCGATCGTCTTGAAGTCTGGCGCCAGACGTCCTGTTAGCCACATCAACTCCACATTGCGTTGGCATTCACGCTCAAGACGCCTGCTTGACGGCACCCGGTTCAAATACCCGTAGATATAGATCTTGAGCATTACGCCCGGATGATAGGGCGGGCGGCCTGCGAGCGCCGGCGTGGTACCGTTGAAGCCGAGTTCCGCAAGGTTCAGTTCGTCGGCGAAGGCATCTATCGCCCTTACGGGGTTATCCTGCCCGATGTAGTCATCGACGCATTCGGGAAGTGGTGCAACCTGTTTGCGGTCATCGCCTTCAACGAATCGCTTCATGAGTCACCCGCTCTCAATGCGTTGATTCAGTTTAGGCGATAAATGCGTTTTCACACGCCCTTATATGGACACCGCCCGGTTTGCCAAGTTGATTCTTAATGTGATGCCGTAACGAGGTATCGGCTGCGGTCTTATATCCGTACATGGACTCCCGGCTATGAGCAAGATCGGTGTGCATTTTGAAGGTCTCGACTGCGTCCGTGCATTCGGCTTTTTGTGTGCCGGCCATCGGCACGAGCCATCATGGAAGTTTGCGCGCTTGTCCCTCATCGGCCTCCTGGCTTCTTGATGCAGCCGCCGGATATATCAGGATCTACAAGCGCCGGTCCGACCGGTTCGCCATGCTTGCCACTTCTTGCGCAATCGTTGATGGAGTGAAGTTACTTCGATGCGTTACAAGCGAGCTACGCCAGCCTGAAGCTGTCATTGTTCGTCAATATTGCCCACGCAATTCGCGCCGTCTTGTTCGCCAGCGCGATCGCAGCGATGCTCACGTGGCGGCGCTGCATCACAGCTTTGATCCAGCGACTATGTCGGTCGTCACGACGTTCTACAAAGCGCATCACAGCGCGCGCGCCCTGGACCAGCAGGGTGCGGAGATAGGTGTCGCCACGCTTTGCGATGCCGCCCAGCTTTGACTTGCCACCGCTTGATCGCTGCCTGGGCGTCAGACCCAACCACGCTGCGAACTGCCGCCCGTTCCTGAACTGCTGTGGATCTCCGACCCCGCTGAACAATGCGGTTGCTACGAGCGGTCCGATCCCGGGTATGGTAGCGAGGCGCTGGCAGCTTTCATTCCGTTTGAATATCTCAGCAATCTCGGAAGCGAGTTCGTCGATCCATCGCTGTAACGCTGCCAACTGTTCGATGTACATTGAGCCAAGCCGTCGAAGCAGGATCGTGATGCGGGCATCAGCATCACTCACGAGTGCCACGACACCCTGTCTTAAATGAACGATACCCACTGGGAAGATGAACCCCTCTTCGGCAAACATGCTTCGTATCTGGTTTGATTTCGCTGTTCGCTCGTGAACGAGCCGCTCGCGCATACGATGAACCGACTGCAGTGACTGCTGTTCAGCGCTTTTGATCGGGACCGGATGAATGCCAGGTCGTGACACCGCCGCGCAGATGGCCGAAGCGTCATTCGTATCGTTCTTGCCACCGACCAGAAAGGGTTTCACATATTGCGTTGGCAGAAGGCGCACCGTATGCCCCTGTGAGGTCAATTCACGAGCCCAGAAGTGCGAACCGTGACACGCTTCGATGCCGATCACGCTTCGTTCCAGTTTTGAGAAGAACTTCAACACGTCCGCTCGACGGAGCTTCCGTTGTATGACAGGTCTGCCACCGTGATCGACGCCATAAACCTGGAATACGTTCTTCGCAATATCGAGACCAATGGTGAGCGCAGGCATTGATGTTCTCCCGGAAATTGGTGAGATCAGTGTCGCCCCGAAGGGGGCGGGAGTCCATACCATCAGCTTTACGCGAGCCGAAGCCGCGAGCCCTGATGGAATGCGCCAGGAACGTCCTCATCTCGGCCACGTGCTTCAGGCACAAGGGCGTGTTCAGGTTTGCGTTCCTGCGGTCCGACCTGTTTTGCCATCACGAAGAATCAACCATAGCAACCTACCGGTTCAGAGTCTCATACAGTTAAGCTGGTCTTACGCTGACGTGGTGCGCTTCGTAACTGCTGTCATGGGCCAGTATTGCCCAGGCCGTTCGAGCAATCTTGTTCGCCAGAGCAACGGCTGCCACGTTGGCGGGCCGCCGCTCCTGAATTCCTTTCTGCCATGCCGTTGGTAACTTCGTGTGACACAGGACTGAGCGGGCTCCATGAATCAGCAGTGTGCGCAGGTACGGGTCACCTCGCTTCGAGATGGAGCCCAATCGAACCTTGCCGCCCGTACCGGTTTGTCGGGGAACTAAGCCGAGGAATGCAGCGAACTCCCGACCTGACCTGAAGGTCTTCGCATCTCCGATTGTTGCTACCAGGGCCGTTGCAGTCAGTCTGCCGATGCCGGGCACCTCGGAAATGGCGCGACATGCCGCTTCCTCTTTCTGCCAAGCACCAATGCGCTTCTCGAGCTGGTCGATATCATCTTCGAACGCGTTGATACGACGCAACTGGTCCTGGAGATTGCGCATGATCGACGCTGGAATTGCATCTTCTAGTTCCGCCATGCGCTGCCTTACTTCCGCAAGCCCTGCCGCACGTCCGGTACGAAATGTCACGCCAAATTCGTAGAGAAACCCGCGGAGCTGGTTCACCTGCATCGTTCGAAACTTGATGAGTTGCGAGCGCATGCGGTGCAAGCTCAGCATCGCTTGTTGGTCTTCTGTCTTCGCTGCGACAGTCCGCATTCCAGGTTGATGAACGGCAGTCCATATTGCCTTGGAATCTCTGCAAAAGTCCTGGCACTGACGTGAGCGTGAACTATCCTGGGATGGGGATACTTCAAGGAGCGGCGAGATGACACAGCTTGGTCTTGGTCTGGATCTGTCGACGAAGCGCACGCGCAAGCGCGAGTTTCTAGATGAGATGACCCGTGTGGTGCCGTGGCAGCAACTGATCGCGCTCATCGAGCCGCACTACCCCAAGGGCAGGACAGGCCGCCCACCGTTTCCGGTCGCGACGATGCTGCGCATTCACTTCATGCAGCAGTTATATGGACGCCTCCTGTTTGCCAAGGGCCGGCATCGATGCTGTCAAACGTGATCAGATTGCGGTTTTATATCCGTACATGGACTCCCGCCTATGAGCAAGATCGGTGTGCATTTTGAAGGTCTCGACTGCGTCCGTACATTCGGCTTTTTATGTGCCGGCCATCGGCACGAGCCATCATGGACGTTTGCGCGCTTGTCCCTCATCGGCCTCCTGGCTTCTTGATGCAGCCGCCGGATATATCAGGATCTACAAGCGCCGGTCCGACCGGTTCGCCATGCTTGCCGCTTCTTGCGCAATCGTGGATGGAGTGAAATTACTTCGATGCGTTACAAGCGAGCTACGCCAGCCTGAAGCTGTCATTGCTCGTCAGTATTGCCCACGCAATTCGCGCCGTCTTGTTCGCGAGCGCGATTGCAGCGATGCTCACGTGGCGGCGCTGCATCACAGCTTTGATCCAGCGACTATGTCGGTCGTCACGACGGTCTACAAAGCGCATTACAGCGCGCGCGCCCTGGACCAGCAGGGTGCGGAGATAGGTGTCGCCATGCTTTGTGATGCTGCCCAGCTTTGACTTGCCACCGCTTGATCGCTGCCTGGGCGTCAGACCCAACCACGCTGCGAACTGCCGCCCGTTCCTGAACTGCTGTGGATCTCCGACGCCGCTGAACAATGCGGTTGCTACGAGCGGTCCAATCCCGGGTACCGTAGCGAGACGCTGGCAGCTTTCATTGCGTTTGAATATCTCGGCAATCTCGGAAGCGAGTTCGTCGATCCATCGCTGTAACGCTGCCAACTGTTCGATGTACATTGAGCCAAGCCGTCGAAGCAGGATCGTGATGCGGGCATCAGCATCATTCACGAGTGCCACGACACCCTGTCTTAAATGAACGATACCCATTGGAAAGATGAACCCCTCTTCGGCAAACATGCTTCGTATCTGGTTTGATTTCGCTGTTCGCTCGTGAACGAGCCGCTCACGCATACGATGAACCGACTGCAGTGACTGCTGTTCAGCGCTTTTGATCGGTACCGGATGAATGCCAGGTCGTGACACCGCCGCGCAGATGGCCGAAGCGTCATTCGCATCGTTCTTGCCACCGACCAGAAAGGGTTTCACATATTGCGTTGGCAGAAGGCGCACCGTATGCCCTTGCGAGCTCAGTTCACGGGCCCAGAAGTGCGAACCATGACACGCTTCGATGCCGATCAGGCTTCGTTCCAGTTTCGAGAAGAACTTCAACACATCTGCTCGACGGAGCTTCCGCTGTATGACAGGTCTGCCACCACGATCGACGCCATAAACCTGGAATACGTTCTTCGCAATATCGAGACCAATGGTGAGCGCAGGCATAGATGTTCTCCCGGAAATTGGTGAGATCAGTGTCGCCCCGAAGGGGGCGGGAGTCCATACCATCAGCCTGTTGTCGAGGCATATGCCTGTTGGCCCTGATGGGATTCGCTGACTCGCGCCTCATTTGGTTCATGGACTCGGAGTCCTCTGCTGCATGCAGGCTTGGCGTGTCACGGTCTGACCTGTTTGCCATCATTCGTTGTCGTACCTTGCGCAACTGTTGAGATTGAATACGGATACCGAATCGGGTTTATTTAGGGAACGGTCGGCTTACTGACAAAGTCCCGTTGATACCTTCGCTCGTGTGCCAGCAGTGCCCAGATCGTACGGGCCATCTTGTTGGCCAGCGCAACAATCGCGACATTCTGTGGTCGGCGTTGCGCCAGTTTCGTTGCCCACGTGGGTGGCGCCTTGCTATGGGTGAGTACCGACCTCGCGCCGTGGATTAACAGAGTTCGCAAGTAGGTGTCGCCATGCTTGCTGATGCCTAGCAAGCGTAGCCGACCGCCTGTTCCACTTTGCCGTGGAACAAGGCCCAGCCATGCTGCAAGTTCGCGGCCGGAGTTGAACGCCCTGGGATCACCGATCGATGCAATGGCGGCAGTCGCCGTCAGTAATCCGACGCCGGGAATCTCGGCGATGCGACGACTTGATGCGTCATTTCTATGCCACACCTGAAGTCGTCGTTCAATTTCGTTGATCTGGTCGTCGAGCGTCGCGATGCGTGACCACTGCTCGCGGAAGGTGTCGATTAACACTGCGGGGAGTCGCTCGGCGATCCGCTCGAAGGCGGCAACCACACCCTTCGCCAAAGCGGCCCGGCCGAGCGGCATGATTTCACCGTACTCAGTAAGCAAGCCTCGAAGCCCATTTATCTGGGCTGTACGAAACTTGACCAGCTGTTGACGGATGCGGTGAAGCGCCAGCACTGCCTGCTGCGCCTCAGTTTTTACCGCGACAGTCTTGGCTCCGGGCTGCTGTACCGCGGACCAGATCGCTCGCGCATCCTGCGCATCACTTTTGTTGCTGCCACAGAATGGTTTCACCCAGCAGGCGGGCATCAACTTGACTTCGTGACCGAGCGCCGTGAGCTGCCTCGCCCAGTGCTGCGACCCTCCGCAAGCTTCCATACCGATCAGACACGGGGATCGGTTGGTGAAGTATTCCAGGAATCTATCGCGTTTGAGCTGGCGGCTTACGACTTCTCCAGTGTCGGGCTCGACCCAGTGCAGTTGAAAGACGCGCTTCGCGATGTCAACACCAACAACGGTTTTGCTGGAAATCATCGCAATCTCCTCGTTGTCTTCGATGAACCCCTTGATCTTCCGCCTTTCATGACCAGGCCGTCGTGCTTCACGAAATCCATGGAGCTGGATTGAGAAAGTCGGGCATTCGACCTTCCCTGGTCAACGGCCGTCAGGGGGAGGCGTCCATACCATTTGGTTCATTCTGTCGGACCCGGCGATGGAGGAGGCGCTACACGACATACCGCTGTATCGGGAGTTCGCCCTGCTGGGCACGGGCATGACGCGGCTGCCTGACGAGAGCACGCCCAATTCGACGAAGAAGCCCGGCACGCGAGACCCCGAGATGCGCATCAGCCCCTTCGCCTGCGGCCAACGTGCACGACATCACGGTGGCGCATGAGCTGCTGCATGGCAAGGAGCAGGTTGCGTTTGCCGATGCGGGCTATGTGGGCATCGAGAAACGGGGCGAAACGGGTGCGGTCCAATGGCACGTCGCGATGCGCCCGAGCAAGCGACGCAAGCTGGACAGAAGCAAACGGATCGACAGGATCTACGACGAGATCGAGCGGCTCAAGGCGGGCGTGAGAGCGAAGGTTGAGCACCCGTTTCGGGTGCTCAAATGTCAGTTTGGATATCTGAAAGCACGGTATCGGGGATTGGCGAAAAACATGGCGCAGATCGAAACGCAATTCGCGCTGGCCAATCTCTGGATGGCGCGCCGGAAGCTGTGAGATGCAGTGAATGAGGAAAAAGCCGCGTACGGATGTCGAGCCGCTGGGCAAAAGACGCGACCAGTAGCGGCCCGACGCCGTGCCAGTGATGCCGCGATCCCTGTCTCGGGCGCTCGGCAGAAGTCCGATGCAAAAAACGGGTTGTTCAGACCTTTCCCTTCGCATCCGCCGCATCGGTCTTGTTCGTTTGCACAAACGGTCGGATAAACTGTGCATGCAATAACACGACCTCGTGTCCCAGCGCCTGAATTTGCGCGCCCACCAGTGAGCGCTTCCACACGCTTCAAGAGCGACACGTCCGGCCGGACGCTGAGCCAGAAACGCGATCAGATCGTCGCGGGCAAACCGCCGATTTGCAATCTCGCCGGTTTCGGCATCGACCCAGTACAACTGGAACACCCGCTTTGCAACATCCAGTCCGTATGTCTAGCATTCATTTGGGGCCTCCGTTCCTCAAGTGGTTGTGTCTCTGGGCCTGGACGAATTGGTGCGACACGGAGCGCGGCAAGTGATTCAGCAGGCAATCGAAGCGGAGCTGTCGGCGCTGCTGGAGCGATTCGAGAACGTTAAGACCTTGCATGGACAACGCGCCGTGGTACGCAACGGCTATCTGCCGGAGCGAGAAGTGTTGACGGCAGCCGGGGCAATTCCAGGAAGGTCCCCACGCCGGGCTGCGCAGCGAGAACTCAGACGGCCAGTGCCTGCTGGTGATCATCGGCGTGAGGCTCGATGGGCGCGAGGAACGAGTCGCAATCGGCGACGGTTATCGCGAATCGAAGGCGTGCTGGCAGCAGTTGCTGCTCGTTCTCAGGCCAGCTTTTGGCCATGCCATGCAGCTGTGGCTGTTGAGCTCGGTCGTGACGTCGTTAGACATGACGATCCTCCGGTGGGTTGGTGCGCAAGCTCTCGTAGCGATCCACATCAGCGGCAGGTTCCTCGACGAGTTGGAGCTTCGTTGCTGCGATGTTATGGTTCGCGACTGGCCCCTGAGCCGGCTCAGTACGTTGAACACATGGTCAATACTTTGACGGCCCGGATCCAGCGCGGCCTGCACGGCGATTCGACATTGCTTGATAAGGTTCCGGCTATTCCGGGCTCACGAGTTGCCGCGCGAGCGCAACTTCGAAGCTCTCTCCGCGCTGATTGAGCATGTCCTGACCGGATTCGGGCAAATCGCCGAGGTGCACTGAGAGACGGCGAGCGATCTCCTGTGCCATTAGCTTCTGACATTGCATCTGGGTGGATCTCTCGTACCCGAGAAAACGCACCGTGACGTGAAGAAGCTACGGTATAGCAAATCATTGCGTTTCTGAAGCAAGTTCAGTTCGGGAATAGTCTTGGTTCGGGATGATGTTCGCAAAGGGCTTATTTTTTTTTATTCATCTTCGAAATTCGCCCGCTGCCGGGACGGACCGAGCAAGCTAGCCGATCGAAGGGCGATTCAATTATTCCAACAATCGACATAGTCGGAGCGCTTGTTTTTAGGTTATAGAGTCGGCGCAGCGTTGGATAGCTATTGGGAACTGAGAACACCCGCTGAGCTTCCTGCGAGGCCGGCGCTGCATCAATGATAAACGACATCTCCTTGACTGCAACCTTATATCGCTTGAGAGCATCGATGATGAAACGCTTCCCGAACTCGTCGACGATTTTGTCGGACATATTGGTGGGAACAAATGACGACTCGTACACGATGGGCACCTCGTCGGCATAAATCACCTTGCGAACGCAGAGTAGCAATCGGTCTGGCGGATTGAAGACACTTAAGGTCACGTCTTCGATTCTTTCCTTCGTAACCGAAATTCGCTGCACCTTTGGCTGAAAGCCAAGCGACCGGATATTGCCTAATGCGGACATGCCAACATCCAATTCGCAAACCAAGCGAAACCGATCTTTCACATATATCCCCTTGCCTGGTATGGATGTCAGCAGCCCAGTTGACTGGAGGTCACTCAGGGCTCGTTTTACGGTAATGGAACTCACGCCGAATTCTTCGGCAAGTCGGGCGATCGACGTTATCGCATCACCGGGTTTATACATTCCTGTGGTAATACGTCTTGAGATCTCAGCGCGCACAATCTCGTGAAGAGTTGAGCCATTACTTGTCGAGGCACTGTTATTCATCGTATCCGAGCTTTCTAAGATAACTGGGCTCGTGGCAGAACCACGACTTGGCTAACCACGATGCGCCCGCCGCGTAGAGGGTCGCGGCCGGTCCGTGCTTCTCGATCGGGGGACATAGAGCGCAGACCTCGTGCTCAGCGACTCACGGTTTCGGAAGCGATAGGGAAGCCGTCATAACACCGCCGCCGATTGCGCTATGCAACTGCCACCGTGCCGCATTTCTAAGAAAGTTACTTCGTTTTACGGATAATGAGTCGATGCAAGTGGCTTGACTGCATCTACCACAGAAGCGAGGAATGTTCCGGAGGACGTAAGTACGATCCCGCGCATAGTCGGCCTGTTTGGAAGGTGAGAAAGCTGATTAGGATATTTATAAAAATTCGTCAACGAATTCGAAAGATGCACGAAATGATATTGACTGACATGCTCATGGGTGCCTCTTTGGGACCGGTTGCGTCGAACTACGGTTGATCCTTCGCGAGCGTATGCGCGCGGCGTTAGTTCAGGCGACTTTGATACGCCCCGAAAAAAATACTGTGACATGTCGTTTTGTCAGATCAGGTTGATCTTGGCTGTGCATGCCATCCACTCAAACGGGGATTCCGTGACGAAAAAAACTGACCGCGAACGATGACCAGTGGTATGCTTCCGCGAAGCAGCAGCGTTTTTTCTGGTAACAATTGATGCTCTATTGGCCAGTTCAAGATCTCAGATCAGAAGTACGGCGCAAACGCGGAAGTCACATTAGTTTATATTCCAAAATATCTTGATATCCTGTAGCTCCACAATAATTGATGCCGGTTTCGTAAAAGCCAGAACTCAGATAGGTTTGCTTGGCTATAACATTGCTTCGATTGACGGCGAGCATAAGACGATTAACATGGCGTCGATTCGACAGAACCCAATCAGCTATTAATCCAGCTGCCGCCTTACCATATCCATTGCCCTGATATAGTTGATCAATCCGGAAGCTATGCACCGTAACAGAGTCTGACGGCGCCCAGTCCGGCAAGGCGGCCTTTTCACGCAAGACAAAGAAGCCGACGATCTTATCGCCGACTGCAACCGAGCAGGGGTGCTCGTTCTCGTCAAGAGAACTAGTTTGAAGCTCGCGAAACACCGTATACAGCGAATCCACGAAGTGTGTCTGTTCGGCCTTCAGCTGAAGGTGGGCAACCGATGCGCTATCAAAGCGCGTCAAGAATATCAGCTTTGCGTCTTGCCTTTCTGCGATAAGGGGGTGACTCTTGCGTGGTGCGTTCAAGTTGCGCTCAGGCGAGGCTGGGTCAGACATCTGTTGTTGAGACGTATGCAAAATAATAGGGGGCTTATGGATTAGGCTAGATAGGACCTGGTCGAGCGTTCGCCTGCGCCAAGCGTAGGTAGACCATGCGGTCATCTCTTGGTCAGGCGCATCTACAACCACAGGTTCGCGGGACCCCGATGTAGGCCATCCAGGTAAGGAGGAAAGCCAGTTCTCGTCATAGACCGTCTCGACGTAACGATGGCCCTCATCGGGAAAGATTGCGACGACTTTTTTCCCGGGGTTTTTTCTTGACCACCAGTCGGCCACTTTGTACGCCGCACCGCTAGTGGGACCCAAAAACAATCCGTGATGCAGATGCAATTGATGAGTTGCGTGGAACACCTCCACAGGCGTTAGCCAGTGAATTTCATCAAACTGAGTGTGATCAACATTGGATGGAACAACCGCGCCGCCAAGTCCGCTAAGGGGAACCGATTTTCCGATAGGTTGCCCAAACAGAACAGAGGTCGGAGTGTCAACACCAACCGCGTGCAACTCAGGAAACAGCGTCCGAAGAAACGTGGTCGTACCGGACATCGAGCCACCTGATCCAACAGGGCCCACTAAGCAATCGACCTTTCCGAATCTTTGAATCAGGAACTCTGCAAATTTGCCGTACGCCAACGGATTATCGGTATTGGAATATTGTGAAGGCCAATAGCTGCCAGTTATTTCATTCAGATATTTGGCGAGCCTGTTTAACCGCGCTTGCTGAAGTCCGCCGGTGCGGGCGGGTTTCTCCACAATTTCGATTTGCACTCCCAACTCTAAAAGTCTTTTATGAAGGTGCCTGTCGATCGACCAGTCGCTCACTAGTATTAATTTGTATCCATATTGTACGGAAAGCATAGCCAAAGCAAGACCAAAAGTGCCGGATGACGACTCGCAGATAGTCGCCCCGGGCCTTAATAACCCTTCTTCTGTAGCCCGCTCTAACATGAATCTGGCTGGTAGGAGCTTCATGAGAAAGAAGCTGGCGCCATATAAATCATCAGT
The DNA here is from genome assembly GCF_030412785.1 of Paraburkholderia sabiae. Classification (NCBI taxonomy): domain Bacteria; kingdom Pseudomonadati; phylum Pseudomonadota; class Betaproteobacteria; order Burkholderiales; family Burkholderiaceae; genus Paraburkholderia; species Paraburkholderia sabiae. The sequence continues at coordinate 150,139 of NZ_CP125297.1, read as the reverse complement.
CAGTCTGACGATTCGAGGATTTTCAAAATCCTCTAAATTTCGCATTTGAATTCGATCAAACATCAGTTCTTCCACCAAGTAGTGTTTGGTTCTGTCGTTAGGGAAAGTCCACAAAAATGATTTTCAGTTCGATAACGAGACCGTACGTGCGACCTGCAAGCGACTGAACATTGCACTGTACCGTCGACAATTACGGTAGTCGCAAGCATCTGGAGGTCAGTTGTTTGGCTGCGAATGCTTTTTCTCGTTGACCACTGGTAAAACAATCGGCGGAGACTCTGTCAAGTCAAGCAACTGATAGAGCGAATTCATCGATGTGTCTCCTCACAAAAAGAAAAGTGCAAACTGTTCGAGCGGACCGCATCGATCTGGAAAATCTACCCAAGTCCTTATTCGAGAATCAACGGCACGAAACACTGGTTGTGTGTAAGATAGACTGCTCAAAACCTGAACGCCTCAGATCACGCGTAGCCAGTTCCATATGAGCTGCGTTCTTCTCGTCCTCCGGGTCGAACATCAAACCAACGACGGTTCCGCTGTGTGCAACTTGCATACCGATCGCGCCATGTCGAACACCGATTTCTTCGATGCGATCCAAGTGCGGTTTTGGCAAAAATCTTTGATTGATTCGGGCGCTCGCCGTCGCAACACGGCCGAGCAATTTGAGATTCGAAGTCTTAATCGCGTGGCGCAGGAGAGCCAGTAATGAACGAAACGTTTCGATCTCTATGTGGCTATACTCAGCCGGTTTAAACGTGACGGTATCTACGGACTGCGCCGGAGCTGCATCGATGCTAATGATGTCAACGTTGGGCAGTGAGTTTGTGAACGCTTCAATTACAAGCCCCTCGCGTTGTGCAAAGAGCACGGCATGCTGAGAAAACAGCGTGGAATCACATGCCGTCTCGGCCTCCACGGCAATCTGCATTACACGATCAATTGAGGTTTGGACGTTCAAGTAGTCTAGCACCGCTAAGATTGTGGCCACAACGTCGGCAGTAGATGACCCCATACCGCGGCCGATGGCGATATTGCTATTAATCGTCACATTTCCGCCGATTCCTGTTTGTGCGAACGTATTGAGCGTAAGCGCGGCTGCGCGCTTCGCCTTTTCGCAACTCTGTGGGCTAACGGATACCTGCATTTCGCCATTGGCTAAAAATCTTGCTTTTGACCTTAGGTTAGGGCAAGGCAGCGAAACCAAGCCCCGACGCAAGCGACCTCCGTCGCTCTCAAAGACACCCTGTAGAAGCTCACCATGATGCCCAATCGCTTCACCAAATCCTTCTCTGCAGTGCATAAACGAACCTACCGGTGCGAGTTTCAGCTCTTTCATGAGCGGAGAGCGGGCGTCTCACTACTCGGCCGCGAAGAGGAGAGCGGTCCTCCGTTAGCCAACCGCGACGAAGCTGTAGCCGGTCTTAGGAGCGGAATCCCGTCGTGTCTCAGTGTTAGGTATTGCGAGATTCATGCCGGCTTGCTTGAAGTCCGTCAGTACGCCAGTTCGGGTAGGTCGGGGGTGATATTTTTCCTTGGTGGACGGGCAATCAATGCCGACAACCCCGCCAATTTGTGTCGCGGTTGCGACAAGCTTGCGTACACCCCTCGACGATGCGCAGGTATATTACCTTGCTAGATGCTGATATGACTTCCGTGTCAGTGCGGGATCGGTTTTATTAGTTTCTCTGAAGACATGTTGCTTGAATTTCCTGAGGGCGACGTAGCAGTAAATCTCGACGGTGGAGCACGCTGATATTCGCGGGCTGGGTACCGCATTACAGGGGTCCGTCCAACGAGCCTGCCGCTACCTATGGTCGCACATTGGATGACATTCCTTGCGTAGTATCTTCGGGGGTTACTCGCGTGCCCGCGCTACGCCGCCCTCAGGAAGCTCCTGCAGGTGGGTTATAGCTGGTTGATGAAGTGCTGTGTTACACCGCGTGCGCCTCTGCCGGTACGGCCAGCGACATGGCCAGCCGGCTGATGTCCCAAATGAAGCCGCTGAGTTCGCGAGCGACTGCGACCACTGCGATGTTCTTCTCCTTGCCGCGCGCGGTGAGTTTCCGATAGCGACGGCACAAGCGCACCTGCGCGTCCCAGGCACGGTCCACGATGGGCTTCGGGATGCCTTCGTGCCTGCGCTGGATCTCAGGACTTAAGCGGGCCGGGTGCCGGTAGCTCCACGCCGCTTCGGCGAGCAGCTTCCTTCCATAGCTGTTGCCGGTCTTGGTGATACTGCCCTGCCCAGACGGCGCTTGTCTCCCGAGGAGTGTTCGGATGGCGTTACGCCGAGCCAGGCCATCAGCTGGCGTGGATGCACGAAGCGCGACAGATCACTGAGCTCGGCCAGCATGCCCACCGCCGTGGTGAACTGCACACCGCGCATCGTCTGTAGGCCGAGGACGGCCGGATAAAAGTGCCAGTCGACGACCGCCTCGCGTAGCGCGACCTCGAGTCGCTCACATTGTGCGAGCCGGTCCTCGATCATGCGCCGAAGCTCCTCGAAGGCGAGCTGCTGCCACGCGCTGTCGAACGCGTACGCGCTCAGCCAGCGCCGGTGCGCCTTTCCCCAATCGGCTCGGCCCGTATAGCACACCCCGTGCGAGAGCAGACAACCCTTCAGCCGTTGCCGCGCACGCTTCAGATCGTCCTCGGCGCGCGCCAGGTCCCGAAATGCTTCATCCTCCACGCTGGGTGTCACGGATCGGCATAATCGAGCCGGGGATGATCGGTGTAATGAGGCCGCCTGGAGTGGCCCCGAAACGCGATTTCGAAGGGACTCAAGAATGCGTTTTTTTGCCTGATTTTGCAACGGCGTTTTCGCCGTTTTCGGGCATCGGTTTCGGCTTGCGGAAGCTCTCACCCTCAATGACGACACGGTAGGCGCTATGCCGTAGCCCATCGAGCGTGGCAGCACCGAGGATGCGGTTGTCGGGGAACGCGTCGCCCCATTCGCTGAAGTGGAGATCTGACTTCAGGATCGTCGCCGCGCGCTCATACCTGGCGGCGATCAGGCCGTGGAAGTCTTCGCCGTGGGGCGCACGCAGGGGTTTGAGTGCGAAGTCATCGACGATCAGCACCGGAACGCGCACGAACTGCTGCGACTTGCGTTCATAGAGCTCAGTCGCCCGTGCTGCATGCAGCTTCTTGAGCAATTCGGTTTGCGCGATGAACAGGACATTGCGGCCCTGGCGTGCGGCGCAGTGGCCAAGGCCTGCGCGAGATGCGACTTGCCCACACCGGACGAACCCGCTACACACTGCCCATCGTCATTGCGATGATGTGATCATCCGCTATCCGTTTCACCCTCGCTGCGGTGAACGGATAACCGTCATCGGGATGAACAATTACCGGGGCGAGTCGTATCTGACTATCCGGCAGCCCGATGGCACCCTGACGCATCTTCCGCCGTGGATGACAGGCGAGGATGCTGCCCGCATGTCTGTCGTCGTCCAGCCGGAATTGCCTCATGCGGTGCTGATTGAACTTCTGCGCCTGGTCGACACGGCGTTATCGTGCTTTGCGGCGGTAACACCTGAGGGAGGCAAAGATGCGCAACCAGATGACGAGGCAGAAGGATCTGTTCGAGGAAACCGTGCCGGAGGCGTTAGTATCAGAGGAGATTCAAGCCGAGCTGGTGACGCAACTGGCGCTGCTGATGTTCGCGTTGATCGACGTCATCGAAGCGGAGGCGCGTGATGAGCAAGATCGGCGCTGAACACCTTTCCCGTCGTGCATACGTGTACGTCCGTCAGTCAACGCTGGATCAGGTCCACCACAATCGCGAGAGCCAGTTGCGCCAATACGGGCTTGCCGATCGCGCACGCGGACTTGGCTGGCCAGATGCGACGGTTATCGATGACGACCTGGGTCGCTCCGGCTCTGGCAATCATCGTCCTGGATTCGAGCGCCTGTTGGTGGCACTGTGCAGCGGCGAAGTGGGTGCCGTATTCTGCATCGAAGCGTCACGTCTCGCGCGCAATGGTCGTGACTGGCACACGCTTCTGGAATTCTGTCGTCTTGTAGGATGCCTGCTGATTGACGAAGATGGAATTTACGATCCGAGACAGCCTAACGATCGCCTTCTATTAGGCATGAAGGGCACGCTTTCCGAGATGGAGCTTTCGACGTTTCGCCAACGCTCACAGGCGGCTCTTGATCAGAAAGCCAAACGCGGTGAACTGTTCACGTCGGTGCCAATCGGTTATGTGCGTGCACAAGGAAACCGTATCGAGATGGATCCTGACGCCCGCGTCCGGGAAGCGCTCGATCTGGCGTTCCGGAAGTTTCGCGAGTTTGGTAGCGTCAGGCAGGTGCTTCTATGGATTCGACAGGAATGCATTGAGCTGCCCGCGGTGAACTACGGCCCGGACGGGCGCCACATTGTATGGAAGCTTCCCGTCTATAACACCCTTCTGCACATCCTGACGAATCCGACGTATGGCGGCGCATACGCGTTTGGCAAGACCCGGACTATTGCTCGCATTGTGAACGGACGCAAGCGAGTGTTTGCGGGCAACCCCCTCCAGCGCGAGGAATGGCAGGCCTTGATCATCGAGCACCACGCGGGCTACATTAGCTGGGACGAGTATGAGGCGAATCGCAAATTGATTACCCATAACGCGAACATGAAGGGCAACATGGTCCGCGGCGCTGTCAAGCGCGGGAGCTCGCTTCTGGCGGGACTGCTTCGTTGCGGTCACTGCGGGCGCAAGCTGCACGTTGCGTATTCCGGCACCAAAGGCACCGTCGCGCGGTACAACTGTCAGGGCAGCATGATCAACCATGGTGGCCCGCGCTGCATTTCGTTTGGTGCGGTTCGTGTTGATCAACGCGTTACTGAAGAAGTTTTGCGCCAGCTTCAACCGTTAGGTATTCGTGCATCACTCGAGGCCATCGAGCGTGCGCGAACAGAGCAGGACGAACGCGTGCGGCACAAGGAGCTGGCGCTTGAACAGGCACGATATGAAGCTGCGCGAGCACGTCGGCAATACGATGCGATTGATCCTGAGAACCGGCTGGTTGCGGCGGAACTTGAGCGACGGTGGAATGAAACGCTGAAGACACAGGCACAAATACAGACCGAGCTGGACCTCCTGCGCGAATAGTCATCGAGGGCGCTGAGTGTAGGCGCGCGCGATGAACTTCTGCGACTCGGTGAAGACCTGCCCCGGCTATGGCATCACCCGGCCAGTTCGGTCGAGATCAAGAAACGCATTCTTAGGACGGTCGTCAAGGAGATCGTTGCCACAAAGCAGGACGACACGATTCGTGCACTCGTGCATTGGCAAGGAGGCGATCACACCGAGATCGTGTTCGAGAAGAGCCACACAGGTGAGCATCGCTGGGCCACCGATGTCGCAACGATAGACATTGTTCGCGCGTTGGCGAGAACGTTGGCAGATCAAGGCGTAGCGGCGGTCATCAATCGACTGGGCAAACGGACGGCGAAGGGCCACACCTGGACCGCTGCGCGAATCTGCACGCTGCGGAAAGACCGTCGCATCCCTGCATATCGCGAGGGCGAACGGCAGGAGCGCCGCGAACTGACGGTTACAGAAGTAGCGACCCTGCTGGGTATCAGTGCGCCAACCGTCATCCGCCTGATTCGAGTCGGGAGGTTGCCGGCGTCACAGGCTTGTCTGGGCGCGCCATGGATCACCCAGCAGGTGGACGTCGACAATTATCTGGTGCGACGGGCTGCGGACCATCCGCAATCAGATAACTCAAATCAGTTATCCATTGATCTTCAATGACATAGGGAGGTGAGCATTATGTCTCGTGCACGGTTTGGCCGACCATCAGGACGGAGACCTTCTCGTCGATGTAGCGGCCGGTGGCGAGATCATGGATGTGAGCGCGGTTGAGTTTGGGCACGCGGTCGAAGTCGAAGTTCTCGAGCGTTTTGCCCAGGGAGAAGCCAGCGCGGGCGAGCCGCACGCCGAGCTTCTTCTGCTCTCGCCGCGCGACCTCGTCGTGCAGAAGCGTGGCGAGGAACGCTGTAGCGATGTTTATCGATCTCGATGTGGTAGTCGATGTGGACCGTCATTGCCTTGAACCGCGCGAGCTCATACGGCTGCACCGGCAGTGGCTGTAGGGCCGGCGCGTTTAATTCGGTGAGCGCGCTGGCGCGGCATCCAGGCAGCTTCTGAAACGGGCGCTCGTTCAAGTTCTTCAGTAGCGGGCGGATCGCGTCGTCCACCGACTGGACCGACTCGAACGGGCGATGAGGCAGGCGCGCCATGATCCAACGTTCGACCACCTGAACCGCCACTTCAACCTTCGGCTTCCCGTAAGTCCACAAATGCAGATCGTACAGGTGCTCAAGCGCGTGTAGAGATCGAGGTCACTCACCCGTTCCATCCATGGCGGGGCAGGCGCTTTGTGCTGGCCACCCGCAAGCAGAACTGGGGCGAGGACCGTGTGATGTTTTATGACGCACATGGGCGGCTGCGTTCATTGCTTGCGTCTTGGACGAATGTCGACGAGCAGGACGTGTTCGCTCAGGTCGCGGGCGGCAAGTCGTTCCTGCGCCCCGATGACCTCGCGGATCTTGCGGTCCTAATTGACGAGATTAGGAGCCGCCATCGCCGCGCGCGCGTAAAGTAAACTATGCCGCGCGGATTAGGCAAATTTCGCCGCAACGTTTTGGCTGAGCGCACGTCTCGTCGCGCGTTCGTGTCAATTAACGCTGCTTATTCGGCTTTGTTCACGTGGCGAATTCGCCTTGACACGTTACCATTTGCGGCATATTTGTATTTACACAGTCAAACGATGGATCACGATGCCCAAGAACGCCAAGCTTGATCGCCTGCGCCAGTTCGGCGTGCTGAACCCAAGGCCCGAACCCGTGCGCGCGCCGCGGTTCCAGAACTCGCCGTTCTTCGATCCCAACGATCTCGTGCAGGTGAAGGCTGCGCCACGCCCGCCAGGACGGCATCAACAAGGCCGAGGCAGCCGCCTTGTTTGGTTTGTCGCGGCCGACGTACTACCAGGCTGAAGCTGCCTTCGAGCGTGAAGGCCTCGCCGGTCTGTTACCCCGCGCACGCGGTCCGAAGTCAGCACACAAGGTCACCGACGAAGTTATGCGATTCATCGAGCAGCACCGACACGCTGGTAGTCCCCTTCAAGCGCATGCACTGGCTGCGCTAGTGCAGACCAATCTCGGCGTCAGCGTCCACCCACGCAGTATCGAACGCGCGATGGCGCGTAAAAAAAAACGATGAGTCATGTGTTCGCGTCGATGCCGGTGAGGCAATGTTGCCTGGCGATGCGCTTGAGCTCTATGAAGGCTTGCGCGTCGCAGCGCCTTGTGCGCGTCGGGGCATGGACGGTATGGGCGCGATCGTCTTCCACGGCATGTGGCGCGGGCTTGTTGTGTTGACCACGACCCGGACCGCGCCAACAGTGAAGGTGCAGCCGGCATCGACCGCGCTGCCTGCGGTGGCGCACGATCGCCAGCTCGTGCGCCTGCTCGCCAACATGGTGCTGGCAGCTGAATCACAGGTGCGCCATGCCTACTGACGTTGCTATGAAGGTCTGCGCCGATCGTTTGCGGCGCGACGCCTTTCTCTACGTACGACAGTCGTCGCTGCGACAGGTGTTCGAGAACACCGAGAGCACGAAGCGACAGTACGCATTGCGTGATCGCGCGGTGGCCTTGGGTTGGCCAATTGAGCGAGTCCACGTTATCGACAGTGACCTCGGGATCTCAGGCGCACAGTCGCAAGACCGTGATGGCTTCCAGCACCTCGTGACCGAGGTGGCAATGGGGCATGCCGGAATCGTGCTCGGGCTCGAAGTATCGCGGCTGGCACGCAACAATGCTGACTGGCACCGTCTCATCGAACTGGCGGCACTATCTCACACGCTCATTCTCGACGAGGATGGTATCTACGATCCGGCACACTTCAACGACCGCCTGCTGCTCGGCCTGAAAGGTACGGATTACTCATCGAAGACGTGACGCTCATCGTCGGTCAGCGGGTCGATGTCCATGTACGTTGGCGCGGTGGACGTACACAGAGCCTGGCCGTCGAACGGCCACAGCCGATGTCCAGGGTGCGCAAGACACGACCCGAAGTTGTTTCCCTTATCGACGAGCTGTTGGAGACTTCCACGGACCGGCAGATCGCAGGACGACTGAACGAACTTGACCATCGGAATTGGCGTGGAGAGTGCTCCACGACGAAGAAGGTCATCCTCATTCGCCAGACTTACTCCTTGAAGAGTCGGTTTGACCGGTTGCGCCAGCGCGGTATGCTCACCGGCGAGGAGGTGGCCAAGCTACTCGACGTATCAACGACAACCATCCACCAACTCGGTCGTCAAGGTGTTCTCAAGCGGCATCTATACGGCAACAACTGCCGGTTCCTGTACGAGCCGCCCGGTGATGTCAAACTGATCAAAGGCGCAGGCAGTCGATACGGCGGCAGGCCGCCCCGTCTAATTCCCGCTCAACAAACCGAACAAGGTGCATTATGAAGTCAACGCCTTATCCTGCGGGCGATAAACGCGTGCAGGTAGAAATGAGGTGCCGTAGTGACGCGCGAAGTCCAGCACGGTGTCGCCGGCGCGAGGCTCATAGCGATCGGGATCGGCGATCATCGCGCGCGGATTGTCTATGACGATCAGCTGGGGAACGCCGCCGTAGAAGGTCAGCGCGCGGGCGATACCACTCAGCCAGTCCTCCATCGTCTCGGCCGGCGTGGCGCATATGAATGTATAGCTCGATGCGCCCATGGCGGCCACGAAGATGTGCGCGCGGCGCCCTGTGGTCAACGGCAACGTGGGACCGGCGAAGTCGACGAATAGCTTCTCGCCAGCACGGTGGATCTGCCGCATGGAACGCTTCAGCCGTTTCGCGAACGCACTTATAGTGCTCGCAGAACTGCGTGTAACGGTAAGTCTTCCGATTCGCGAACTCCGCCTGATATTCCTCCCACAACAACGTCAGCGTCACCTCCTTGCGGCGCAGTTCCTTGATGAATGCGACCGTAGTCGGGCTGTGCATAGGCCGCGGGTCCGGTCGGCTTGCCAAGAAGCCGTCGCTCGAGCTCGCCTTCGTCCATATCACAGGCGATCGCCCAATCCAGCCCGGCGGCACCCGCCAGTCCGACGTACTTCGTGACCACGCCCTTGGAAATGCCCAGCGACGCGGCGATCCGGACGATTCATGCCGAGTTCAAAGGCGCCTACGGCTCGCCGCGCATGACCGAAGAGGTTCGTTCTCGCGGCTTTCCGGCCAGCAAAGCACGGGTGGAGCGGTAGATGAGCGCCAATTGTATCCGCGCCCGCCATAAGCGCCGGTATCGCGTGACAACGGATTCAGGCACAAGTTGCCGGTGGCGCCGACCGTGTTGAACCGCAACTTCACGCCGGCCGAGCCCAATCAGGTGCTCACCTCGGACATCACGTACATCTGGACCGACGAAGGCTGGCTGTATCTGGCGGTCACGCTGGACCTGTTCAATCGGGAGGTCGTGGGCTGGTCGGTCAAGCCGCGTATGACTGCAGACCTCGTAACCGATGCGTTGACTTGCGTTTCATACTACACCTCCTTGCGGCGATCGGAAACGACGTCGGGATGGCGACGTCGGCAGGATAGCTTGATGCCCATCGCCTTTCGGGGCGCGTCATTGCCCGGCGGGTCGTACAGGCACTCGTTCTTGTCGCTGTAGGCGTGACCGCGGATGAGTCCGCGACGGTTCCATATCTTCACGCTCGTCGGCGTGACGTGCAGCGCGTCGGCCATCTCCTGCAGCGTCAGGAGGCCCGCTTCGCGCAACCGATCATAGCGTGGCTTCAGACAGTAATTGCGCTGCAGGCGTGCGACCATTTTGGCATGGAAGGGTCTACCCGTGCCCGACGGAAAGCCACGTTCGTTCAGGATATTGGCGATCTGCGGGACAGTATGGTGATTGAGCAGCGCGTCGATCTCCTCAATCACTGCGGCGTGGGTGACCCATCGCTGCCACGATTTCAGCGGCATGGGCAGCTTGAGGGTCCGGTGAGTGCCGCCCTTGAAGCGAATGTGTGCGGTAACCTGCTGGTCGCGGTTCAGGGTGACGTCTTCCAAAAGAGCCTCATCATGCGTTTGCGTGCCCGGTCGGGCGTGGCGGGATCGCGCCATAACCGGGGGAAGTTGGACGCCAGCGAGATGGTGACGGCGCGCTGCTCGTCCGTCAGAATGCGTGCGTCCTGCTCGCGGCGCCGCTGTTATTCCTCGCTGGCCTCAGTCAGCGCTCGAAGCTTATGGTTCCAGTCTGCTTCGAGTGAGTCGACAACCAGCCGGTTCTCCGGATCGACGCGCATGTAGCGACGCTGCGCCAGATCGGCTTCATACCGGACGCGTTCTACCTGCTTGTGACGCAGACAGTCGGCTTCTTCGATACGTGACTGGAGTTCATGCTGAACCGCCAGGCTCACCTCAATGGCAAGCGGATTGAGCGCTTCGACGAGCAGTTCGCCTATGGCCTCGTCGATGGCCGCGCCGTGGATGCGCTGGCAGACCGGTTCGGCCTGCTCGATACCTTCGCGCTGGCAGATGTACTCGGGACACAATCCGCCCTGGCGGCTGTGGTAATGAACCGTCATGCGGCTACCGCACCGGCCACAGGCCACGAGTCCCTGAAGAAGTGCTGGACCCTCACGTGGCGCGCCACGACGCCGGTCAGCCCCGATCACCTGTGCGCTCTCATGCAAACGCTTCTGGTTCTGCTCGTACTCTTCCCAGGACAGGTAACCGGCATGGGCACCCGGAATCAGCGTATCCCACTGGTCCCAAGGGGCGCGAATCACACGGGTGCGTCCGTCGACCGTCCTGCGCGTATGAGTGCGACCGTAGACAAACGCGCCGGCATACCTCGGAAGGTGTCGAACAGCCACCTCAGGCAGTGCTGGACCTGCTGGTCCGGATCGAGAACGACCGCGCCCGCGGCGTTGTACACGAAGCCGACGGGCAGGCGCATCTGCAGTTCACCGCGCTTCGCTTTGCTTACGATTCCTCCTTGAAGGCGTGCCCGCAGCACGTGCAATTCGGACTCGCTCATTGGTGCCCTTGAGCCCCAATAACAGGCGGTCGTTGAAGTGAGCAGGATCGTATACGCCCTCCTCATCAAGGATCAATGTGTCGGTAATTGCGCAGATCTCGAGCAGCCGATGCCAGTCGGTAGAGTTGCGCGCCAGGCGCGACACCTCCAGGCCGAGCACGATGCCGGCATGACCCACGCCAACCTCGGCGACCAGGCGCTGGAATCCTTCGCGGTCCGATGACGCGCCGGACTGGCCGAGGTCGCTATCGATCGCAATAATGCGGTCCTCGGACCAACCCAGGGCGACCGCCCGTTGGCGCAGCGCATATTGACGCTTGGTGCTCTCGGTGTTCTCGAACACCTGACGCAATGTGGATTGCCGGATATACAAAAAGGCGTTGCTCTTCAGGTGACTCGCCTGGACCTTCTGATGAGGATCGCTCTTCATGCTGTTGCCTCCTGACGCCGGTGTAAAAGCATTGAAGCCAGAATCAACGTCGCCTCCTGATGCAGAGTGAAGGGAACGATCTCTGCCTCACCAGGCGGCGGCTGCCGCCGTATAACCGTGGTCGCGCACTGGGCCCATGCCTGCATCCAAGCTCTCATGCCGCTCCGCATCAATAGCATGAGGCCCTGACCGCGAGGAATCTCGCACGGCAGTCCAAGTGCCTGTTGTCTCAGAACTTCATAACGCGAGAGAAGTCCGCCATTGCTCAGCGCGCGGTCAGGCATGGACACGGGCGGTTTCGTTACGGTTTTTTTTGGCGCAGAAGCTGCCGTTCGATACTGCGGGGATGAACCTGTACGCCAAAGTTCTGGTGCACCAGGCCGGCCAGTCGCTCCGCTCGCACAGTCGGCTCGGCAACCCGCGCCTGGTTCAGAAACTCCATCACCTCCGGCGTCAATTTGTGACCGCTGCGCGGCCCTGTCTTCTGTGGAATCAAAGCGGCCAGTCCGCGCTGCTTGAAGGCCGCCTGGGCCTGATAGAACGACGGCCGGGAGAAACCAAATGATTTGGCCGCTTCGCTGATCGGTCGCTTGTCCACGCGCACCGCGCGCAGCAACTCGTACTTGACCTGCAGCAAATCATAGGGATCGAAGAACTCTTCGTCCCGAAACAGCGGATGCGTCACGGCATCGGGGCGCGGATTGAGGCTTGCCTGCTGCCGCAGCGCGCGGCGCTTGTCCTCTTTGCGTCGGTCTGTCGCCATGCACGAGCTCCAGAGAAACTGGCCAATTCGTGTAAGTATACTTATGTACCATATTTCCGAATATGCAAGTCATAACTATGTGAATATCGCGAAAAGCGCGCCGCGCTGTTAACAGCGGTCAACTTATAACGCAGGGTGAACGCGGAAATGAAATAAGACATATTTAGCTTTACATTATTGGCGTATTTGGCTTTACACGGAATTGCCCTGTTCACGGCTCCAGCGCGGCGACCAAACGCCCCAGTTCAAGCAACTCTTCCACGCGGAATAAGGCGCGCCCGGCAGCGACGACGTTGAATGGGTCCTCGGCCACGACGCTCGTCCAGTTGGCGGGCAGCGCCCGCAGTCGGCCATTCGCGTCGTGAAACCAGGCCCTGTCCTCATGCCAGTTCCGGGCGTGAAGGACCAGTTCGAATTCCTGCAAATGAAGGGGGTGGTACGGATGAATTACCTGAAAACGTCGGCGTCCAGCGTCACTTACGGGCGCAGTTGTCTGCGCATTCCAACGCGCAGACGGAAAGCTTCTTCAACAGCCTGAAGAACGAGCGGGTACACGGCACGAGATATCGCACGCATCACGAAGCCGTCGCGGACTTGTTCGAATACATCGAGGTGTTTTATAACCGCAGTCGTCGTCATTCATCGCTTGGCTTCATGTCGCCAACTCAGTTCATGCAACACTGGCTTGCGTCTCAGCAGACAAAGGATACGGCTGCATAACGCGAGGCCTCTGGAAGGCGAGAAATCGAGGGAACCTCAGGACATGTCGTTCACGACATGTCTCACAATGCGTACCTTTCTGCCATCAGTGGAGAGGTTGGTTCACTGCATCAAGTCTTGAACTCTCAACATCGGTTGTGCTAACTTCGCGTCTCACGATGTCAATAGATCCCTTGTCAATCGTATGCATCAGGTTTCGTTATGTCCGTCGGCGGCGTCTCGTTTGACATCGGCTGCACCGAGGCACCTGTGACAAGGTCGCGAGAGGCAATGATCGGCATCGATTGATCGAGCGGTCCGCGCGCGTTTGTCGGTTGCTCAACTGAGAATTTCATCTGCGGCGGAAGTTCACCTCCGTGTAACTTGAGAACGCGCTCGCCAAGCTCCAGATCTTCTGAGGGAAGGCGATGGTGCAAGCGAAGGTAATCTGCCCAGGTTGGCGTGCGAAAAGATTCAGTCCACTTCGCAGGCTGACGAAGATCGCGCGCGAGCGTCCAGTACCGAGCGCCGAAACGACTGCGTATCTGTCGTCGTTCATGCATCACGGCCACGAAAGCCTTAATGTTTTCCTCAGGTATCAGATAGTCGATACGGACAATGATCGGGCCACGTCGCAGTTGCAGTTTGACGTTAACCGCCGGCGCGCATAGCTCTTCGGGCTCCTCTTGGTCGCATGCACGTTGTTCGCGAACGGGGAACAGGAAGCCGGCGAGGGCGACGAGCAATAGTGCACCTGAGGAGGACACAAGCGCAATTGTTACGGAGCAGTTCTCAGCCACGGTGCCCCATAGCCAACTTCCCGCCGCAATGCCGCCGTATGTAAATGCGTAGTAGATAGACAGGGTGCGACCGACAATCCAACGTGGGCTCGCCAATTGGACGATAACGCCGAACCCCGACCATGCGATCACCCAACCGGCGCCCCCGATCGCGAGAATGACGGTCGCTACTCGGAGGGCAGGAGCCGTTGCGAGCAGTACGCAGCATGCGGCGCACGCCAGACAGGCTAGGATGACCAGACGTTCCGGTGACAGAACGCGTCTTAAGACGCTGGTTGATATGCCGCCAAGGAAAGCACCTGCGCCGAAGCCACCCATCAAGACGCCATAAGCGACTGGTCCGGCGCCCAATCGGTCCCGAACAACCAAGGGCAGCAGTGCGAGGATGGAGATGCTCGCCACTCCAAAAAGTGCTCCTCTCGCAATTGCTGCCTTGATTTCTGCTGACATAGCTGTGAAACGCAATCCGTCGAAGATTGACGTGACCATTGATTCGCGCGGTAGATACGAATGACGTATTTCCCATCTGCAGCGCCGGGTTGCGTCGAGTGGTAGCAGGTAGCTAAGCGTATTGAAAACGAAAGCGGCCAGCGGTCCGAAGACAGCCACGATGACACCGCCCAGCGCCGGGCCTATGCTTCGCATGGTGTTGAAGCCGGCGGAACCAAGAGTAACCGCTGCCGGGAGGTCTAATGTCCCCACAATATCGCCGACTGACGCCTGCCAAGCCGGATTGTAGAAAGCCGAACCGCAACCAACCAAAAAAGTAAAGCCGAGGATGAGCCACGGATCGGTACAACCCAGTGCGATGAGAACCGTCATCATCGCAGACGCTAGCGTCATCAGCCACAGTGAAGCAAGCATGACCACGCGACGATCGAAATTATCAGCGACGGACCCGGCAAAGATCGATAGAGCAAACACCGGCAGCGTCGACGACGCCTGGACAAGTGCAACCATCAGGTCGGAACTTGAGATCGTGGTCATTAACCAGCCAATGGCCACCGTTTGCATCAGAGAACCGAGGCTCGACATCTGCGTCGCTACCCAGATTCGACGAAAGGCTGTATTCCTGAGTGGAGCAAGCAGTGTTTGGAGATTTGCATCCGTGTCTGGCCGCGCCATGTTTCCTTCTCTGATGTCGTTGCTCTTCGTTCAGCGGCGCCGAGGAAAGCTAGGTTCGCCCAAAAGGAGTCGCCAGCAATTGTGCGTTTCAATATTCCACGCAGTTCCGACGCGTGGTCCTTACGGCGCCTTTTCTCTTGATCCTGCCAAAGCGCTGAGCAAGCATATGATAACGCTATCCGAGGTGGTTTAATGCAGAATAGAGAGGAACCACAAATGCGGCTCATGCGAAAATGCACCGCGACGCGAATCGCTCGTGTAGGGGCCGACTCGTTGAATCGTCCCTGGGTTGGGAAAGGCTCAAACAGATTCAGAGAATAAGGTCAGGTGTGGAACTGACAAGGCTTGCCGCATAGTTTGACCGTCCTCGACTCATGGAACCGTTCGGCTATATTCAGCCCGCTGCAGCTGAGGCAAACTAATGCCGGTAACTCCGTAATGCCGTTGCGGAGCTGATGTCAATTTAAACCAACCACCTTTCACAATTTCAGATGGTCGTCTATGCATCGAGTGCATCTTGAAACATCTTCGACTCCAGTTCTCGGAAGCGCAAGTAATCCATATCCAATGCTTGATTATCGTCAGATAAGAGAAACGCATAGCCAGGTCGCCCTACAGTGTCGTGTGTTTTCGGCAGATACTCACCAATCCTCGGGAATACGATCATCCTCTCCAGTGTCGCTAGTTGGTCAAACTGACTAAGATCGAGGTCATTAACTAGATATCCATCTGACTTGGAACACATGTAGACAAACCGTAGGTTTCTTTGGTTTGACTTACGCAATGCGTCCGCTCGAATTCGAAACTGTCCAGGATTCAATACAGTTTCAACTGTCATCGAAAGCTGACTGTATCCCTGTGCCTCCTCTACAGCCGCGAAGAGTTGGGCGCCAGTAAGGCGTGCGCCACACTCAATAAGCCGCGGCCCATTGACCGTGAGCATTACTTCGCTGTGTGCTGCGCCGTTGCGAACTCCGATCGCATCAAGCATATCAATGACATATCTTTCCACGGTTTCGAAAATTTCCGTCCCTCGCATTATCAATTCTGCATACTCGTCTGTCGAGATCCTATTCTTTATGCCACCGACACCTATCCACATATCAGTGACAAAATGATCGCCGCCGCAACTGACACTATTGACCATCAGCTCGATACCTTCCAGACGTTCTTGGATTACAAATTCCGTATTGACAACCCCCATCACATTCAATTTCCCGTGGTTACTAACTAAGGTGCTTTCTATCTCCGCGGCGTTCGAACAAAGTGCGACACCATCGGACCTACACCCCATCGTTGGCTTGACTATGACCGTTTTCAACTCCGATGCAGTGTACCAGGCGAGGATCTCGCTAATAGATTCTGAAGCAAACTGTTTCATACTAGACACCCCAGCTTTCCGGAGCGCCTCAATCATGTGATACTTGTTCCTGCGAGCCTGCGTTGTTGTGGCGTCATTTCGCGGGACATCAAAATTATTTGCTAATAAGTCAGCGAGAACAACGCCCGATTCGCAGCCGGGCACGATTGCTTTGATCGAATATCCACGCAGCCTTTCCAATATTGCTGACGGCGTGCTCGATTCAAGTTCAAAATTATCAATGTAATCGCTCTTCCTGTAACCAGCGTGTGATGTTTTATCAGTTGAGCTAACATGTATACAATCATACCCACGGCCGACAAAAGCAGGCGCTAAATATCGCCCAGACGCCCAGCCGTCAACAATCACAATAACGTTCTTGCTTCTAGTTTGCATTTTTTGGTCTCGCAAGGTTATCAACGAAGTTTTGATAAGCAACTCCCCACGCGGAGTCTGCCAAGCAGCCACTACTTATAAAAAGTTCACAAAGAAAGGGGAATAATTCGCTGCTTATAGCTGAACTAGCTTCCACCGGTAGAAGAGACGCAACATTGTCTATGGCAACCACGTCAATGGCGTTTAATCCTGAACCGCACCTATGTACGGGTTTAGAGAAATCCGTCGATTCCTGATAAATAGGTAACGGGTTGAATGGGCTGGCAGCATCGCAACTTATGTCACCAATTATGGAAAGTCGATGTGGAATTTCAAGCATTTTTGAGTTAATCAGTACCGGTGTCGCATCGTCTGATCGAATGCAGTTAAAAAGAACATCGAAATCTAATATCTGGCTACGTAAGTTTGACGAAGTCTCGGCTCTTCCCCAACATTCGCTGTGCAGGCCGAGCACATTCAGTAGATGACGCACTCCTGAGCCGGTCATTCCTCGTGCGCCAGCTATGAGAATCCTCACATTGCGAATCTTTTCGATCTTCATTTCCAGAATCTCGACGAGATCTGCAAAGCGATTGTAGAACTGTTTTTTGAGTGACACCCTTTCGTCACCACTCGTCTTTCCTTGCATAATTTCGAGCGTTACGGCTGCACCACACACGCCCGCCCAGAAGCTCAGTCCTGGGCTGACGAGCTCCCTACCGCGAAAATTGCGAAGGTACTCAAGATCGAGCAGAACGCCACCACCTCGTCGGAATCGATCAAGAACCGCAGTCGCGCCCATCTGTTGTTTGAAAGCGTGAGCGAAGTAAACGTGGGTGTGGCGGAGTTCCTCGACATCCTCGGTTAGCTCCTTCAATCCCAGAATGTAGGTATCCGGGGGCGCGTGTTGCCAAGAATGTGGCCCGGTGATTTCACAGCCGACTGCCTTGTATTGTTCATCCTGGATGCACCGCATAGGCGAACGCTCAACAGTCACTCTAACCCCTTTCTTGAGTAACATCGCGGCATGGACCGGCATAAGCGGCGTGCGGCGCTCAAAAGCTTTTGTTTCCGATCGTAGCCAGATGTGATTCATAGTTCACTCTTCAGTCAGTAGTAAACATACGGCTACAGTGCCGGTGTCAATCGATTGACGACTCTCGCGCCATCCCGTTGAAGACTGCCACCGACCTATTGAGATGCAAGGAGCAGAGCAGTACCGTTTCAATGGACCAATGCCTTCGTAAACGAAGACATCAAGCGGCAGACATGGGAGGTCTTCCGCAAATAGCGCAAAACGCTTGACTGAAGGACATGGGATGTTTACTTGGTTTCTTCAGTACCGTTTCTCACTATCGCAACATCCACGCCAACCCTTTCCAGTGGCGGGCGGAAACACGCTCCTGTGTAAGACGAAACAATATGGAGGCCACAATCCTGACAATTGCTACAAACGCTTCAGTCCATAGATCGTTGGGAGTGGAGTCATCCAAAGGTTGACCTGTCCCCAGAAAACGGGGTTGGTGAGAGTCGTGCGCGCGCCAGTTTTCGACCCCACTGAGGTTGACCCGGTTCGACGGACCGATTTGCGGTCAGCGATTTGATGCGATCTAAGAGACGGAATCAAAAAGACCCATTGGGGGCTGTTAACCTTTTCGGCAAGCTGTTAACCTTGGCCATCTGAACAACTGGAACCAAGGATGGGTGCGCCAACTGTTGATGACGAACTGTGGACACTGGTCGAGCCATTACTACCGACGCCAAAACCACGGCGCAAGAAGTATCCAGGTCGGTTGCCGGTTGCGAACCGAGCCGCACTGAACGGCATCCTGTTCGTACTCAAGACCGGTATTCGCTGACGCGACCTATCGACAAAGTTGGGATTTGGCTCAGGTTCAACCTGCTGGAGACGGTTGCGCGACTGGCAGAAGGCCAGCGTGTGGAAGCGATTGCACGAGCTACTTCTGGCAAAGTTACGCGAGGCAGGCGAACTAGATTTCTCACGAGCAGCCGTCGACTCTTCATCTGTGCGAGCCGTTGGGGCGGGCGAAAAACTGGTCCGAACCCCACGGATCGCGCGCGACCGGGTTCCAAGCACCACATCCTCGTAGACGCCAACGGCGTTCCTGTCAGTGCGATCCTGACAGGCGCGAATCGCAACGACGCGTCACCCAACTGCTGCCACTGGTCGACGCCATTCCACCGATTCGCGGCGTACGTGGCCGGCCGCTTCAAAAACCCAAGGTTATCTACGCAGACCGTGGCTATGACTCCGAGGCGCATCGCCAGAAACTTCGCGAGCGCGGCATCAAGCCGGTGATTGCCAGGCGCCGGACAGAACACGGCAGTGGTCTGGGAAAATTCCGCTGGGTTGTCGAACGTACTCATGCGTGGCTTCACAACTTCCGTCGTCTTCGCATTCGCTTCGAACGTCGGGCCGACATTCACGAAGCATTTCTCAAACTCGGTTTCTCCCTCGTCTGCTGGAACATCTTCAGACGGACCGAGTAGCCTTTTTGAATCCGTCTCTTACAACGAAGGTCTAGCAAACCACGTTGTCCCCGAGTCATGCGCAGTAAAGCGGCTACGATGTCAACAACGGAAAACTCGCGCAGGGGGGCTTGATGTTCGGGCGGCAGGCCTACGTTGGCGTCGCCAGTGATAGCGAGGGTGAAAGTGGACGATGCTGAACACGCCGGACCATACGCTTGAGGCGCTCGCGCGCCGCGACGTCAAGGGCTTTCTGTCCACGCAACCGGAGCCGGTTGTCGACCGTTTCGTGGCGGCGCCGGTCGGGCAGATGCGCTGCGCACTGGAGGCTACGGCTATCCTGTTTGACCGGAAGGACGCGCTGCACGATGCGTTTTTCGCCTCGCATTTCGGTGCGACGGGCGGCCGGTACCCGAGGCACCATTTTCCTACGCCGGTGGCGTTGCTCAATGCGATCCTGGACGATCTCGGCTACGGGCTGGTGCCTGCGATGCAGGCTGAGCCGCTGATCGGCAGCGGCCGGGCTGGTCGCACTCGCGTCTCAGAGTGATCTGTTGATCGGATCTGTACTGGCATCACTGGGAGCAGGAGCTCGAACCGCTCGCGACGATCAGCGCACTGGTCATCGCTGCGGCGCGGCGGAGCCGGTTTCACCGGGTGCCGACGGGCGAAAGCGAGAGCTGATGCTCGCGCGCCGCGCCGCGGTGATGCCTGGGCGTCGAACGCGTTATTGTGCCAATTGCAGGCACACTCAACACGCTTCGATCGCCTAACGGCGCAAAAAAGATGTATGCGCGACTATTTAAAGCATTGAAACTGGAAAGTAAGGTGGCAGCGATTTCAATCGGGCGTGATACAACCTTGCGGGACTTGCCGCAGGGTGCGACTGCCGTCGGGTGAAAAAACGAGGCCTGGGTCGTCTGAGGAACCCTTGTTCGAGGTGAACCTTTGGCAGGCAGTCGTCAATCTGTCACCTGCGTTAGAAAAAGTGCGAGCGCAGATCACCGGTAATAATCGGGAGAGCACAATTCCTTGGCCGTCAGATCGGCCGGCGCTTCCGTAAAACCGTACTTGGCAAGGATGCCTTTTATCGTCCCGCCCGCTCTTAGCTTTTCAAAGCTCGCGTTATAGGCATCCCTGAGCTGCGTATCGTCAGGTCGGAATACCATGGCACCATAAGTAGCCGCTTCCCGGCCATTCTTCAGTACCCGTCCTTTGAAGGGCGTTGCACGCTCGAGCCGATCGCCAAGCATCGGTTGACCGAGCAGTCTGTCGACGGTCGAGGCACTAAGCGTGAGGGCGTCGACGCGTCCGGCCACGAGTGCACTGACACCAGAGTCGAGATCCTGGAACAACTGCATCTGCCCCTGGGGTATCCCTGCTGCTAGCGCGTTATCGGTATTTGCGCTGCCGCGATTGCCGGACATCCGGATCGCCGGATTCTTGACCACATCTTCATAACTGTGAATTTTTAGCGGATTGCCTTTTTTCACCAGCACGGCATCGACGCTTGCAAGATCGGGATCGCCGAATATCACCTGCCTGCAGCGGGCTGGCGTAATCCCCATACCGGACGCGACGACATCAACGCGCTTCACAAGCAGGCTGGGGATCAGCGCAGGGAAATCGAGAACAACAAAATCAAACTGCTTGATTCCAAGCGGCCGCAAAACCGCCTTGATCAGGTCCGGGTGAACGCCGGAGACGCTGCCGTCTGCGGCCTTGAACGCCCAGGGCGCAGCGTTGCTTATGCCGATCGTGATACGACCTTCGCGCAGGACGCGATCCCTGGCTTGCTCAGCCGATGCCGGTGCGGTGGCAACGAAACCGGCAGCCACGACCATGCACGCAAATATTTTCCGAAATGAAAGCAGAATTTGTCTCCTTTATCTTGATAGCGCTTTCCGCACGTGCGCGCGGTGGCCGATGGAAATCATGCCCGCCGCTACACTCTACTACCTAGAAAAACATGATATGTCAACAGGGCTCGGCGCGGCATTTGCATGAAGTGCTTCACTACCCCGCGCGGCTCTTAACCGGACCAAGCAGTTAGGGGTTCTCCCAACTAAAACGTTTGGATATACCTAGTATTATTTGCAGTGTGCAGGCGAATGTCTCGCCGGCACGGGAGCCGGCAAATTCAGGCGACGTTTCATCTGCCGGACATAGGCAGCCGCCGCAGGAAATCGCACTCCATCGACTCAGATTGACCTACGGCCATCCAGCGAACGGTCGCAGTCTGTCAAGGCGGCGACGAGTGGAGTGAATCACGATCGATGGTGTACTTGGGATCTTCGCTTTTCAGGACGTTGGTGCCCCCATCCACAAGCTCTGTTCGACGCACCGATTCTCGATGTGCGCGAGGGCCTCAACATCAAGCAGGGCAAGGCCGCGCTTGGCCATCATGGGATACGGACGGTAAGTATGGTGCTATTATACCAGGTCTTACGGAAATCGAGTGCGCAACTCACTGTCGCTCGGAGCGGCTCGAGCCCGGCCTTCAGCAACGAATATTGAGTTCCTAGATGAACAAACGCGCTTTGGGCCAAAACGGCTCGCCCCTTCACGAATCCGTGCGTGCCGAGATCTCGCGACGGATTGCCGATGGAATATACAAGCCGGGCGATGTGATCATGTCGACGGCGCAACTTGGCGAAGAGTTCGGCGTCAGTTCCATTACTGTAAAGCGCGCCTTGCGGGATCTTCAGTCCGAGGGCGTACTGACTTCAATTCCCGGCAAGGGAACCTTCGTGAAGGATCGACGCCGCTTTATCCGCGAGGTGGACGTATGTATGTCTTCGCAGGACGACGCGCGACGGCATGGCTTCGATACGAAGATCGAGCTGATATCGATCACGAAAGAGAGAATTACTGATCCAGCCTTGAGCGTATTCGAGCTTCCGAACAAGGTCTTGCTTTGCGTTCGCAAGGTGATCTATGCGGACGGTGTGCCTATCATGTACGACTCGGCGTATGTGCCTACGAATATCGCAGACGAAATCGTTGATGAATTTGGAGAGCGCTACATTGTTGATGCGCTTCGACGACATAACGTCGACATCAAGGATATGTCTATTATCATAGACGCGTCGCCCGCATCGGTGGAGGCACAGCGAATATTTTCCATTCCCAATGGCTATCCAACCTTGCGCCGACTTTACGACCTCAAAACGAAGGATCCGGCGACGTTTGTCATTGGCATTGTCGAATCACCGTTCGATCGTTTGGCCTGTTCGGTCAGGCTCAATTCTCTGCAGCTTTCGAAGATGGTGAAGACGAAGAAATAAATCTCAGTGATGCTAGCTTGAGGAGATCGGGAATCGCTTTTGTTATCGGTTGGCACCTGCACCCACCGGGCCGCGGATGTGGCCCGATTCGTTTCGCAACGGGTCGGTGCTCGCATCGCGGTATGGTGGCTATCATTGATCGGCTCGTGGCAACAAATTAGCTTCGCGCGATATCGCGCATACAGTTGAAGCAGCGACCGCTATGCGGTTCATCACGGCGATCGGAGGAATCGCGTCAAAAACCGCAGGTTTTTGAGAATCATGCTCAGGTGGGCGGCGCTGAACAGCACGGCCTGAATCTCATCAACGAACGCGCCTTTAAGCCATTTTTCGCTCGAATTTCCCACCCACTGCATGTGACCGATGGCGGCGGCGATCTCGCTAGACTGCTAATCATTGCGTGCAGCCCACCGCTTCTTCTGCGCCGCATTCCTGCGGTAGTGGTTCTGTTCTTCCGCCGGAAACTGTAACCCCTTGTTGCCACGATCGGCGACGGGAACTTCAGGTTTCACGTCGCCCAAGATTGCTGCTTGTTCCCCCCATCAGCGTGTGGCAGTCGTGCGGATTACCTGGCAGCGCGCCGCCATCACGAGGCTTTCCTTGTAGATTGTCGTGGTGGGCGCCCTTGACACCGAATTTGTAGGTGCGCGCCTTGCCTTTCTCCAGGCATTCCACTCCTGCGCGCAGCTTGTCTTTGCCTTCCTGCTTTGACGTCTTCCATTTGCGCGGCCAACCAGAACCTGCAGCACACTGCGCTTCCCGGGTGCCGGCGATTTGGTCGAGCTGACGCTTGGCGTTACGCATGATCATCCCACTGCGCGAGCGCAACGTCTTCCCCGTGCGCCTGTTTTTGTTTGACGTATGCGTAGCCGCGCCAAGCGCGGGCGTCGCGAGTGTAGTTCTGCCGCAGTTTCAAACCCGTGCCGCGCCGCGGCTTTCATCAGATGTACGCGACTTCGCATGAGCAAGCGTGCTGAGGTAAATGCGCGATTGGCTATTGAGTGGCCGTTGTATCCTGCTCAGTCGCTTCGCGCGCTGCGTCCGCAAGTTGACATGTCATAGCCGTAATAGCATACTGGGTATATTAGCTATGCGGCTATACCAGTACCTGGCCGAATCGGTGAGGGAGCATCCCATGTGTGAGAAAAAAGTGAATCTGATTGCACGGCCCCGTCCTCCGGCCCCAAAAGTTCCGGCACGCGAACTCGAAACCCGCTTGAAAAGAATCCGGCAGGAGATGGAGCGGGATGGGCTGGACGTCATTGTTCTCTCCGACAAGAAGAACATCGAGTACTTCACCGATTACCACACATTGGGATGGATGTATAAGGCGCGTCCCGTATTCGTCCTCGTTACCGCGAAAGAACTACTGTTGGTCGCAAGCATCATCGAAACAAAGGGCGTGGGACTCGAGCCCAGGAATTTCACCGCACAGTTCTATGACGGGTATCTGGCAGAGGGTGTGGTTTTAGCCGCCAAGATCATCCGAAAAATCTTCACGGGTGTCACGCCTCGGGTCGCGATCGATTACGGCCAGGATTTTTTCGGTCTTGGCTCGCTTCAGCTCGTCGACGCGCTGCGTAGTCTATCGGCAGATGGAACGGTGGGAAGCGCCGGGCCGGCGTTGTGGCGTGTCCGCCTCATCAAAAGCCGGTTTGAAGCGGATATGAAGCGCACTGCGTTTGCGATCGTCAACGATGCTTTCGATGTCGCTATCGCCCAAGCGTACATTGGCATTCCTGAGTATGAGCTGTACCAGCTCATGCAAGCACAGATCTTTCTCAATGGCGCCGAGACCGGGGACCAGATCGCGATGCTATTCAGTAAAGGCGACTTCACTTATGGGCGCCCCGCAGGCACGCGACGTCTGGAGCCTGGGCACTATGTATGGACCGACTTCCGGGCGACGTATGGCGGCTACCCGGCGGATCGGAACCGCATTGCGCGAGCGGGCGAGCCCGCGCAATGGGAACGCGACACTTATACCGCGGTGCGGAGCTTGACGCACGAACTTTGTCGTTCGGTGCGTGCTGGCATGACGTGCGCCGATGTCTTTGGAAAATTTAGAAGCCGTTGGAGTGAATTGCTACTCGGAAACATCTACGCGGGTGTCACGCGAATCGGACACGGCGGTGGCCTTGACGTCACTGAGCCTCCATCGCTGTCGGCCGTGGACCAACAGGTAATTCATCTAGGGATGATTCTTCATATCGAGCCCAAGCTTGAAAAAGACGGTGCGGTATTCCAGTTCGAAGAAGTTGTCTATGTCACCGACGAAGGGGTTGAATTCCTGAGTGCGCTGTCGCCGGAAGCACTTCCGATCATCCGTTAAATCTTGTTTCAACTGAAGCCATGTCAACACCCACACGCATATGGACGCCCGTCGATTTTGATCGCGACGGGAAACAGACGGGTTCGCTCCGGCTGCCGATTTCCAGCGATCTTTCGGCCTACGGCTGGATTCCCATTCCGGTCGTTTGCATCAGGAACGGGAATGGTCCCACCGCCGTGCTTATCGCAGGCACCCATGGCGATGAATACGAAGGGCAGGTTGCACTGCTGGAACTTGCCCGGTCGATCGAGGCATCGACGATCACGGGGCGAATCCTCATCCTTCCTGCGCTCAATTTCCCGGCAGTCGAGGCGGGCCGCCGGGTCTCGCCGATTGATGAAGGCAATCTGAATCGCCTGTATCCGGGAGAGGCACACGGGACGGCCACACAAATGATCGCCCATTACGTGACGACGGTCCTGCTGCCGATGGCGGATCTCGTGGTCGATCTGCATTCGGGTGGCCGTTCACTCGACTACGTTTCCTGCGCGCTGGTTCGCCCTTGCGCCGACAGGCAACTGGACGAGCGGCAAATGGAAATGTTGCGTGTGTTTGGCGCACCGATCGGTTATGTCACTGATGGCAAGGGCGGCGGTGGTAACACCACGCTGCCTGCCGCCGCGGAGCCGCTCGGTGTACCGGTGATCACTGCGGAACTCGGCGGCGGTGCGATGCTGCGCGCCGATGGGAAGGAACTGGCGCGTTTGGCGGTCCTGCGTTTGCTGGACCACATGGGAATTCGCACTGACCGTACGCTTCCGCAACCGGAAGAGACTCGCGTAATGGTGAGTCAGAGTGGTTCACTCTACGCGGAATCCGATGGATTGTTCGAGCCGGCGGCGATGCCGGGCGACGAGGTGACGGCAGGGCAGCATGCCGGTTACCTGCATTCGATCGAGCGTCCGACCGATTCACCGATCAACCTGACCTTTGGTACGTCGGGGCTGGTTGCATGCCGCCGCTTTCCGACACTGACGAAACGGGGCGACTGCCTCTATACGTTCATGCGGGATATCGAGGGGGGAGTTCAAAAATGACGCCGTGCACTGCACATCGCAATCCGTACATGACCGGTATGCGTTGCATTCGATGCAACAGCCTCTTTCCGGTTGATGATTATTTCGAGGGATGTCCAGATTGCCGGTCCGCTGGCTGGCCAGCCAGCGTCGCGCCGGCATACGACGATGCAGTGTTCAACTCCAAGCAATGGGAAAACTGGCTTGCCTATTCAGGCGGGTCGGTCCTCGGTGAGGGAGAAACTCCACTGGTCCGATTGCGTGCGCTCGCGCAGCGTATTGGCGTTGGCAGTTTGTCGGCGAAACACGAGGGCGCTAATCCGACGGGCTCCCACAAGGACCGGATGAGCGCGTTCGTCGTGCATCGCGCGAGGGAAGTCGGTGCGACTACGCTTGCGGCTGCATCAAGCGGCAATGCCGGGGTATCGCTGGCCGCTTATGCTGCGAGTGCCGGTCTGGGATGCGTGATCGTCACGACGCCGGACATGAGCGCGAATTGGCGCCGTGCCGCTGAGATGCACGGAGCGCAAATCATCGCGACCGCGACCAGCGCCGAGCGGTGGCTGCTCGTGTCCGAGAAGGCGCGGTCGGGGGCGTGGTATCCGGTGACGAACTACGTGACCCCTCCGGTCGGAAGTAATCCGTTCGGCGTCGATGGATATCGGGCGATCGCATACGAGCTGTTTGCACAGTCGGGTGCCCATCAGCCGACGGACATTGTCGTGCCAACCTCCCGCGGAGACATCATCTGGGGCATTGCACAGGGCTATGCCGACCTGCGCAGCGCGGGGCTGCTCAAGGTGCTGCCGAAGGTGCATGCGGTGGAGCCTTTCCCTCGCATTACGCGTGTGCTTGCGGGCGCCGACATGCGTGAGACGTTCGCCGGCAGTTCGGCGGTCGTTTCGATCGACGGGGCTACGGTCACATTCCAGGCGGTGGAAGCGTTGCGGATGACGGGCGGCACGGCTGTCGCGGTCGGCGACAAGCAGGTGCAGGCGGACCAGATCGAACTGGCTCGCGCGGGCCTGTACCTCGAACTCTCGAGCGTGGCGGCGCTCAGCGGTCTGAAGCAGTTGCTGCATGCAGGTGCCGTGTCACGCGAAGCGAACGCGGTCATTGTTGTAACCTCCCACGGTTACAAGGAGGACGCACACTACGAGCGCCCGCTTGAGCCGGTCTCGCTTCGATCGATGTAGTCGGCAACCAGGAGACGGAAGCCAAATGCGCGGACGCCCATATCCGGTCTCCTCGGCGATATGGACGTTCTGTTCCCGCAAGCTTCGGCCAAATGCGGGATCATTGCGCGCTTCCTCGGCGCTGAGGGCACCGCTTCGGCGATCCGGGCGCGACCTTCATTCCTGTTTCGCTCGTCGGGCGGAATTTGTATGCCACGCCGGCGCCGTGGGCCGCCAGAAGTGCGGTCACGGGTGCATGACGTGACGCTTGCTAGTCGGGACGTATGCAAACGGGTCGCCGCCTATCTCACTCCGTTTGTCCACGCATACGTGATTGCCCTAGGGCTAACGATATACCAGGTATTCTATACTTCCATGTGTTCGAGTGTTCAAGCAGGGGATTATTATGATTTCAGAGCCGGACTTCGGGGCGTCGGTGATCAAGCAGTGCGAACCAGCCTTTTGCAGCTCCGGGTTGGCGCTGTTGCCGGCAGCCGTTGAACGACAGGGCAGCCGTTTTCCGGGCGGTCGCGTATGGCGTGAAGCGCCCGTTACAGAAACGAAGCGTAACGGTGACGGAACACGGCGGCGGTCGGTGACGTACTCCCGTGTGACGCCTTACCGGGGAAGCGCCGTGGCGGGATCGCCCGGTGTGCCGGTTGTCACGGCGCCCAACGACGGAGTACGGACATGAGTCTTCTTGCGATCGTGCTGGGCATCTTCGAAGGGTTTCGCGTTACTGCGGTTGTAACGGTGCTCGGGCTTCTCTATGCGATCCCGTTTGCCTTCGTATTCGGGATTCTGCAGCACATGACTGATGGCTGGGCACGTCGGCTCGTCACGGCCGTAATCGAGTTCTGGCGCAGTTCGCCAACCATCGTGCTGCTCTACGCCTTCTACTACTCGTTGCCGTCGTTCGGGGTAGATCTGTCGGCCATCACCGTGGGTTCGATGGTGCTGGGTCTGAATATCGGAGGCTACGGGAGCCAGTCGGTTCGGGCGGCGCTGCAGTCTATCGAAAGGGGGCAAACGGAGGCTGGACTTGCGCTTGGACTCAACCGCATAAATGTTTTGTGCTTCGTCGAGTTGCCGCAGGCGATAACGGCCACCGTGCCGAACTTCGTCAGCCTCGCCATCCAGCTCGTGAAGGGGACCGCCCTGGTTTCGTTGATCACATTGACGGATATGACATTCAGGGCCAAGGAGATCGGGCAACTGGCGTACAACCCGATTGGTGTCTATACCGCGCTGGTCGTTGCCTACTGCGTCATTTGCTATCCGATGGCGATTATTGGGCGACGGCTCGAAGCGAGAATCGGAAAGTATCGGGGGACAAAACATGAACTTTGATATGGCGTTCGCGATGAGGATCGTGCCCCAGGTGCTGCACGGCATCGGCACGACGATTCTGGTGGCGATACTGAGTTCTGTCGGCGCGGCGGCAATGGGATTCACCTGGGAGATGCTGCGTCGCTCGGGTAAGCCGATGCGTTACGCGATGGGCGTATTTGTTGACTTGATCCGGTCGACGCCATCGCTGGTCCAGCTCTATTTCGCTTTCTTTGTTTTGCCATTCTACGGAATCGTTTTGCCCGCGATGGTGGTCGGGGTACTCGGACTGAGTTTCTATTTTTCGAGCTATCTCGCTGAAGTTTTCAAATCGGGCATTGATTCGATTCCGCGAGGCCAGTACGAGGCTGCGCAATCGCTGCACCTGAGCAAGCTCGACACGGTGCGTTTTGTTGTCACGCCGCAGATGCTGAGAAACATCGCCGCGCCGATGGGTAGCTACTTCGTGTCGATACTGAAGTCGACCCCGGTCCTGGCCGTCCTTGCGGTGCCGGAAATGCTTGGCAGCGCACTGGACATCGCTTCGGATACCTACCGGTATGCGGAGCCCATGCTGGTGGCCGGTGTGCTGTTTTTGACCCTGGCTCTGGTGGTGACATACCTCGTCAAGCGCCTCGAGGTGAGGCTGATGGCCTCTACGCGGCGGTAATTCTTCCCGGACTGAAGCGATGAACACAATGTTGAAAATGATCAGCGACACCACACCGTCGCCGGCCGTACAGGCCGAGCGGGTTGTCGAAATCGAGCAGCTGTCGAAATGGTACGGAGCATTCCAGGTGTTGAAAGACATCAATTTGTCGATCAGGGACGGCGAGCGGATCGTGATTTGCGGGCCGTCCGGATCGGGCAAGTCGACGCTCATCCGCTGTATCAATCATCTGGAGGCATATCAGAAAGGTCGCGTGATCGTCAGCGGTGAGCAAATAGCGGCTGGCCGGAAGAGCCTGCCTTCGCTGCGACGTGAGGTTGGCATGGTCTTCCAGCAATTCAATCTCTTTCCACACCTGAGCGTGCTGCAAAACTGCATCCTTGCTCCGGTTCGTGCAAAGAAGATGAGCAAAGCCCAGGCGACAGAACTCGCGATGATGAATCTGGAGAAGGTCAGGATTGGCGAACAGGCGGGAAAGTATCCTGCACAACTTTCCGGCGGGCAGCAGCAGCGCGTTGCGATCGCACGGGCGCTTTGCATGACGCCGAAAGTCATGCTTTTCGACGAGCCGACTTCTGCGCTTGATCCTGAAATGGTCAACGAGGTGCTTGACGTGATGACAGGGCTCGCAGTTGAAGGTATGACGATGGTGTGCGTCACTCATGAAATGAACTTTGCACGCAGGGTGGCCGACCGGGTCATCTTTATGGACAAAGGTGAAATCGTGGAAGAGGCGCCGCCCGACCGTTTCTTCGGTGCACCGAAAACAGAACGCGCACGTCGCTTCCTGGAGCAGATACTGCACTGATTCTTCGTTTGCGGTCCAACCGTTCACGCGCAAACCAGAGCACGGAGAGGGTGGCGATGTGTGACGCTGCCAAATCCATGGGGCGCTGCATGGTCGTCGTAAGCGTTTCGACAAATCGACAGTTGGAATGGAAAAACATTTGCGCACGCTGGCATAGACAAGGTGAGAACACATCTATCGACAGCGATATTACTGTAGACGGTTGTAACTGGCTGGTGGAATGGCCGGCATCACTGCGACGTGGCCTTATTGGGCTGAGAGTGCGGTAACGCTCTGCTCAAGTTTGGAAGGCAACAAACCTTCATCCGAAATTGATCGAAGGCGTCGACGCCGTTGTAGAGAATATCTGGTGACCCCGAGCCGGCCGATCCGCAGCGTTATGCAACTGTCTCGCTACGAGAACGGCGAACAGTCTTAGTCTCTGGCGGGCACTGTATTCAAGTACAAAGATCACATTTTTCTTGTGTCGTTTGGTCAACGCATCATCAACATAATGAGTTTACCTAACTAAGGTGAGACTTTTTGTCAGTATCCCGAAAATGCGATGGCGGGTATATTTTGAATGGAACTGGAAATTAACAATAGATATGTGCATCAGGTCTGAAAGGAGACAGCCAATGAGAATCGGCAAGCTGGTCAAGCATACGATGTGTATCGCAGCGATGGTTGGCATGGCGGGAGCTGCATACGCAGGTCAGACGCTCGAGCGGGTCAAGTCGCGCGGTACCATGGTCGTCGTCACTGCCGCAAAATGGCCTCCCCAGGCATACCTCAATGACAAGCATGAATTCGACGGTTTCGATGTCGACGTTGCGAAGGAGATCGGCCGGCGCCTTGGCGTCAAGGTTTCGTTCGAGACGCCACAATTTAGCCTGATGACTGGCGGTCATTGGCACGGCAGATGGGATCTTTGCGTATTGTCGGTGACGCCGACCAAGGAGCGTGAGCGGCTCCTAGACTTCCCAGCTGTGTACTACTACAGCCCCTATGTTTTTGCCGTCTATAAAAACTCCAAAATCGCTTCGCGCGACGATCTGAACGATAAGGTCATCGGCGTGGAGGCGGGCACGACGTCCGAAGATTATGTCAATCGTCAATTGAATATCGGCGGTCCCGATGTGCCGGCGTTCAAATACCTCCCGCACGATCCAAAGCAGGTGAAGACCTACGGGACAACCATGCTTCCATACGAGGACTTGCGCCTTGGTGACGGCAAGCGGCTCGATGCAATCGTCACGCCCGAGCAGACCGCGCTTGCTGCCATCAAAAGTGGCTATCCAATCAAGATTCTGCCGGGCGACTACGCGTATCGGGAGCCTCTTGCGGTCGTGACCGATAAGGGCGATCCAGAATGGGACAAAGCAGTCGGCGGCGCTGTGGCGCAAATGAAGCACGACGGCACGCTGACAAAGCTCAGCGAACGCTGGTTTGGAAAGGATTACACCAAATAACCACGAAACTTGCGCGCTGCAGACGCCCAGTCGTTTGCAGCGTGCGCTCATCCAACTCATCGCGACACTGACGCTGTGTGCCACGCAACTCCATGAATGAAAAGTCTAGGGAAATCAACGATTGCGGATTACGTGGACAGCTATTATTCGCGCACGCTCCGTCGCGATAACGCAAGACCGTCCGTCAATACAGAGGTCAACGTGGACGTCTGCATCGTAGGTGCGGGCATGGCGGGTATCACTGCCGCTCTTGAGTTACTCCACCGAGGCCGCAGCGTCGCTCTGCTCGGGGCCAAACCTGAACACGACGGCGATTGGCGGTCGTGTGATTGCCGAGGCCATTACACGGGCGTCCGCACGCTACCAGTCGTTCGCGGCACTTGGGCTGTGCCATGGAACGGTAGCTACGTTGGGCTCGCGGTCGCGCAGCTCACGTACTGGAGCTACCAGATGATGGACTTTATGCGTGAGCCGGCCGCGTGAGCGACCATCACGAATGGACTTATTGGGGAGGAGCAATATGTTTGTCCAGCGAGCGGAGTGCGCCCGGAAGGGTTGGCGGGCGACCGCATTGTCGGCAGTGATCGTAGTGGTGGCAGTCTCCGCGATGCTCTCGCATGGTGCGCCGCAATGGTTGCCGGCCGTGGACCTGCCGTGGTTCGCAAAATTCGGCGACATGCCGGGCGGGCTCCATAAGACTCTGGTTTTCGCCGGAGGAGTCGTCACGCTTACTGCAAATGGATATCTGTTGACACGCTTGCCATCGCGCGCGCAGATCGGCATCGTATGGTGCGAGTTGCTCCTGTTGCTCGTGGGGCTTCTTTCGACGTTCGACCTGAGCTTCGAATTCATTCATCGCAAAATCGGCTACCTGATCACGCAGGGTGCGACGACTACGCTGTTCGTCTCGGCCATTTCCATCGCAATCGCCTTTGTGCTCGCGTTGATAGGCGCGCTCGCGAAGCTCTCATCCAACAGCATTGCAGTCGGCATTGCAACGTTTTATACGTCGCTCTTTCGTGGTCTCCCATTGCTCATGCAGATCTTTATTCTGTACCTCGGGTTACCTCAATTGGGCTACGTCGTCGATCCCATTCCAGCAGGAGTGGCGGCACTGTCGCTGTGCTACGGCGCTTATATGACAGAAATATTCCGAGCGGGCATTCAAAGCATTCCACACGGCCAATGGAATGCCGCGCGCGCGCTCGGATTCACGCCCAATCAAATGATGCGGCTCATCATTTTGCCGCAAGCGATGCGCGTGATCATCCCGCCCACCGGTAACCAGTTTATCGCAATGCTCAAGGACAGCTCGCTGGTGTCGGTCGTGGGCGTGTGGGAGCTCACGTACGTTGCCACTACGGAAGGTCAGAAGGAGTTCCGGCACATGGAGATGCTGATTAGTGCTGCGGTCGTTTACTGGGTGATGTCGCTTGTGCTCGAATTGGTGCAGTCGCGTATCGAGTGGAGATTTCGAAAGGCCGTGCGGTGAGGTGCTCGTGTGGCAGCAAGGTAGTGAATGGGAGCGAAGATGATCGAGATAAAGAATGTTTCAAAATCGTACGGACAATTTCAGGTACTGACCGATTGCACGGCGCATGTGAAAAAAGGTGAAGTGGTCGTCATATGCGGGCCGTCCGGATCAGGAAAGTCCACGCTTATCAAAACGGTCAATGGGCTGGAACCGTTCCAGAAAGGTGAGATTCGTGTCGATGGACAGTCGGTTGGCGCCAAGAGAACCAATCTCTCAAAGCTGCGCGCGAAGATCGGAATGGTGTTTCAGCACTTCGAGCTTTTCCCCCATTTGTCGATCACCGAGAATCTGACACTCGCGCAGATCAAGGTGCTTGGTCGCTCGAAAGATGAGGCGGCCGCAAAGGGGCTCAGTCTGCTCGATCGCGTTGGCCTGCGATCGCACGCCGACAAGTATCCCGGTCAGCTCTCGGGTGGGCAACAACAGCGCGTGGCCATCGCGCGTGCGCTATCAATGAATCCTGGCGCGATGCTCTTCGACGAACCCACGTCGGCGCTGGACCCCGAGATGATCAACGAGGTTCTCGACGTCATTGTGGAACTCGCCCAGGAGGGCATGACTATGGTATGCGTGACCCATGAAATGGGCTTTGCGAAGAAAGTCGCCAATCGCGTGATCTTCATGGATAAGGGTTTGATCGTTGAAGACGACAGCAAGGAGGCATTTTTCTCCAATCCACGTTCTGACCGCGCCAGAGAGTTTTTGCGGAAAATCCTTCACTGATTAGCTTGCCTACAATACACCACAACTGTGCCAACGACACTCTCGATCGTGGCGTTGGATTTACGGCGTTAAGGGGGAAGTGGCTATTCGCCGTTTCATATCGCAACAACAGTGCGCTGCCCTGCGGGTTGACATGTCGCCGTATTGATGGTGCTTTGCAACTGCAGTGGGTCGCAAAGATCGGGCGGCCGTCTATGGTTTTCGGCTTCTGCATGAACCACTAGGTACTGAGCATTCGTCTTAATAACACTTGCGATTACCTTTTTAAAACAAGATGCCGCACTCAGCGATAGTGTGAAACCAAATATCACTTTGGAACGGGGGCGATTTTTGTGCTCTGACGCAATGTCGACAAACGAAGTGTCACATTTTCAATATCGAGAATGCGCTCGTTGACCGTAGCCAAGATGCCGTCTTTGACACACCTGAAGTACTTGTCCTCACAGGGCGATAAATAGGCTAAATAAGGAGGTCCCCGGCACTGCGTCAAGCAAGAACAAGAAAATTTACATACGTAATTTGTTTGCGAGATTTTAACAAGGTTTGGAGACTTTGATGAAAGCAACAAGTATTATCGCAGCGTCGATCTTGTCGGCATCTGCCATCCCTGCAATGGCACAAAGTTCGGTGACGCTTTACGGCCTGATCGACGAGGGATTCAACTTCACCAACAACGCACATGGTGAGAAGGCCTACCAGCTGCAGAGCGGCTACTTACAAGGGAGCCGATGGGGCCTGAAGGGCGCCGAGGATCTCGGCGGTGGTGTGAAGGCCATATTTCAGCTTGAAAACGGCTTCAACGTGAACAACGGAAAGCTCGGCCAGGGCGGTTTGATGTTCGGAAGACAGGCCTACGTCGGCGTTGCCAGCGACACCTATGGCAAGATGACGCTTGGGCGTCAGTACGACTCGCTGGTCGATTTTCTCGCGCAGACAACCGTGAACGGAAACTGGGGTGGCTACATCTTCGCGCACCCGTATGACAACGATAATACGGATAATACCTTCCGCGTCAACAACACCGCTAAATATACGAGCCCAAATCTGGCTGGTTTCCAGTTCGGCGGTACGTACAGCTTCAGCAACGACACAAACTTTGCCAACAACCGCCAGTACAGCGTTGGCGCGCAGTACACGAACGGCAGCTTGTTGATCGCGGCGGCGTACCTGCAGGCCAACAATCCCTCTTCAACAGCCACGGGTGCAATCACCAACGGCGGCGACCAAAACTTTCTGGCCACGCGCCTGCGCATCTTCGGTGCCGGGATCAATTATACGGTCGGTTCGGCGACACTGGGCTTTGCCTACACGAACACGAATCTCACCCAACCGCTTAGCTCTACGTACGTTGGTGTGATTACGCCTCCCGTTGGCTCAAACTTGTCGTCGCTGCGCTTCCAGAACTTCGAAGTGAACGCGAAATATCAGTTCACTCCCGCGTTCTTCGCAGGTGCGATGTACACGTACACCCATACGGATTTCAACGCGACCAGCGGAAAGCTGCATCCCAACTATCAGATGGTCGGACTGATGGCTGACTACTATCTATCAAAACGCACTGACCTTTATCTGCAGGGTGCCTACCAGCACGTCAGCGGCGACAAGACTCAAACAGTGCTTGATGTCGCCTATGTTCCGGGTGCAGCAGGCGTCTCTTCGAATTCGAACCAGTTCGTAATTCGCGCGGCAATGCGGCACAAGTTCTGAGGGCTGCATGCGAGACTGACGGCGTGCCGGGCGCGGCACGCTGTTTAACCAGCAGTTGCTCTAGCGCTGGCCTGAACTCGCGCCGACTGCAGGTCGGTCCGTTTTCATTCTGAGTGGCTACAGACAAGAAGCTCGGCTGCGGCGCGGCTCGCGAAGCTGATTCCAGGCGTCGCGCGGAAATCTGAGCGGCTAACACAACGGGCATCAGGCCACCAGATGGTGAGAAAGGACAACATCTTATGTTGACTTCTCTTGACCATCGAGTCTGTTGAATTTAAAGTTGGAATATTAGGTATGCCGGTATACTAGGTAGTGTGGCGTGTCGTAGAGCCGGTCTGCGATATGGGTAGCTTTGATCAGCCGTCGGACGAATGTGCAAAGACCGCTATCAAGATAAAGGAGACAAATTCTGCTTTCATTTCGGAAAATATTTGCGTGCATGGTCGTGGCTGCCGGTTTCGCTGTCGCCGCACCGGCATCTGCTGAGCAAACCGGGGATCGCGTCCTGCGCGAAGGTCGTATCACGATCGGCATAAGCAACGCTGCGCCCTGGGCGTTCAAGGCCGCAGACGGCAGCGTCTCCGGCGTTCACCCGGACCTGATCAGGGCGGTTTTGCGGCCGCTTGGAATCAAGCAGTTTGATTTTGTTGTTCTCGATTTCCCTGCGCTGATCCCCAGCCTGCTTGCGAAGCGCGTTGATGTCGTCGCGTCCGGTATGGGGATTACGCCAGCCCGCTGCAGGCAGGTGATATTCGGCGATCCCGATCTTGCAAGCGTCGATGCCGTGCTGGTGAAAAAAGGCAATCCGCTAAAAATTCACAGTTATGAAGATGTGGTCAAGAATCCGGCGATCCGGATGTCCGGCAATCGCGGCAGCGCAAATACCGATAACGCGCTAGCAGCAGGGATACCCCAGGGGCAGATGCAGTTGTTCCAGGATCTCGACTCTGGTGTCAGTGCACTCGTGGCCGGACGCGTCG
Organism: Paraburkholderia sabiae; assembly: GCF_030412785.1. Lineage (NCBI taxonomy): Bacteria > Pseudomonadati > Pseudomonadota > Betaproteobacteria > Burkholderiales > Burkholderiaceae > Paraburkholderia > Paraburkholderia sabiae. Next base: position 114,034 of record NZ_CP125297.1, on the reverse strand, counting down.
ACGCCCTCACGCTTAGTGCCTCGACCGTCGACAGACTGCTCGGTCAACCGATGCTTGGCGATCGGCTCGAGCGTGCAACGCCCTTCAAAGGACGGGTACTGAAGAATGGCCGGGAAGCGGCTACTTATGGTGCCATGGTATTCCGACCTGACGATACGCAGCTCAGGGATGCCTATAACGCGAGCTTTGAAAAGCTAAGAGCGGGCGGGACGATAAAAGGCATCCTTGCCAAGTACGGTTTTACGGAAGCGCCGGCCGATCTGACGGCCAAGGAATTGTGCTCTCCCGATTATTACCGGTGATGCGCGTCACCGACGAAGGGGTTGAATTCCTGAGTGCGCTGTCGCCGGAAGCACTTCCGATCATCCGTTAAATCTTGTTTCAACTGAAGCCATGTCAACACCCACACGCATATGGACGCCCGTCGATTTTGATCGCGACGGGAAACAGACGGGTTCGCTCCGGCTGCCGATTTCCAGCGATCTTTCGGCCTACGGCTGGATTCCCATTCCGGTCGTTTGCATCAGGAACGGGAATGGTCCCACCGCCGTGCTTATCGCAGGCACCCATGGCGATGAATACGAAGGGCAGGTTGCACTGCTGGAACTTGCCCGGTCGATCGAGGCATCGACGATCACGGGGCGAATCCTCATCCTTCCTGCGCTCAATTTCCCGGCAGTCGAGGCGGGCCGCCGGGTCTCGCCGATTGATGAAGGCAATCTGAATCGCCTGTATCCGGGAGAGGCACACGGGACGGCCACACAAATGATCGCCCATTACGTGACGACGGTCCTGCTGCCGATGGCGGATCTCGTGGTCGATCTGCATTCGGGTGGCCGTTCACTCGACTACGTTTCCTGCGCGCTGGTTCGCCCTTGCGCCGACAGGCAACTGGACGAGCGGCAAATGGAAATGTTGCGTGTGTTTGGCGCACCGATCGGTTATGTCACTGATGGCAAGGGCGGCGGTGGTAACACCACGCTGCCTGCCGCCGCGGAGCCGCTCGGTGTACCGGTGATCACTGCGGAACTCGGCGGCGGTGCGATGCTGCGCGCCGATGGGAAGGAACTGGCGCGTTTGGCGGTCCTGCGTTTGCTGGACCACATGGGAATTCGCACTGACCGTACGCTTCCGCAACCGGAAGAGACTCGCGTAATGGTGAGTCAGAGTGGTTCACTCTACGCGGAATCCGATGGATTGTTCGAGCCGGCGGCGATGCCGGGCGACGAGGTGACGGCAGGGCAGCATGCCGGTTACCTGCATTCGATCGAGCGTCCGACCGATTCACCGATCAACCTGACCTTTGGTACGTCGGGGCTGGTTGCATGCCGCCGCTTTCCGACACTGACGAAACGGGGCGACTGCCTCTATACGTTCATGCGGGATATCGAGGGGGGAGTTCAAAAATGACGCCGTGCACTGCACATCGCAATCCGTACATGACCGGTATGCGTTGCATTCGATGCAACAGCCTCTTTCCGGTTGATGATTATTTCGAGGGATGTCCAGATTGCCGGTCCGCTGGCTGGCCAGCCAGCGTCGCGCCGGCATACGACGATGCAGTGTTCAACTCCAAGCAATGGGAAAACTGGCTTGCCTATTCAGGCGGGTCGGTCCTCGGTGAGGGAGAAACTCCACTGGTCCGATTGCGTGCGCTCGCGCAGCGTATTGGCGTTGGCAGTTTGTCGGCGAAACACGAGGGCGCTAATCCGACGGGCTCCCACAAGGACCGGATGAGCGCGTTCGTCGTGCATCGCGCGAGGGAAGTCGGTGCGACTACGCTTGCGGCTGCATCAAGCGGCAATGCCGGGGTATCGCTGGCCGCTTATGCTGCGAGTGCCGGTCTGGGATGCGTGATCGTCACGACGCCGGACATGAGCGCGAATTGGCGCCGTGCCGCTGAGATGCACGGAGCGCAAATCATCGCGACCGCGACCAGCGCCGAGCGGTGGCTGCTCGTGTCCGAGAAGGCGCGGTCGGGGGCGTGGTATCCGGTGACGAACTACGTGACCCCTCCGGTCGGAAGTAATCCGTTCGGCGTCGATGGATATCGGGCGATCGCATACGAGCTGTTTGCACAGTCGGGTGCCCATCAGCCGACGGACATTGTCGTGCCAACCTCCCGCGGAGACATCATCTGGGGCATTGCACAGGGCTATGCCGACCTGCGCAGCGCGGGGCTGCTCAAGGTGCTGCCGAAGGTGCATGCGGTGGAGCCTTTCCCTCGCATTACGCGTGTGCTTGCGGGCGCCGACATGCGTGAGACGTTCGCCGGCAGTTCGGCGGTCGTTTCGATCGACGGGGCTACGGTCACATTCCAGGCGGTGGAAGCGTTGCGGATGACGGGCGGCACGGCTGTCGCGGTCGGCGACAAGCAGGTGCAGGCGGACCAGATCGAACTGGCTCGCGCGGGCCTGTACCTCGAACTCTCGAGCGTGGCGGCGCTCAGCGGTCTGAAGCAGTTGCTGCATGCAGGTGCCGTGTCACGCGAAGCGAACGCGGTCATTGTTGTAACCTCCCACGGTTACAAGGAGGACGCACACTACGAGCGCCCGCTTGAGCCGGTCTCGCTTCGATCGATGTAGTCGGCAACCAGGAGACGGAAGCCAAATGCGCGGACGCCCATATCCGGTCTCCTCGGCGATATGGACGTTCTGTTCCCGCAAGCTTCGGCCAAATGCGGGATCATTGCGCGCTTCCTCGGCGCTGAGGGCACCGCTTCGGCGATCCGGGCGCGACCTTCATTCCTGTTTCGCTCGTCGGGCGGAATTTGTATGCCACGCCGGCGCCGTGGGCCGCCAGAAGTGCGGTCACGGGTGCATGACGTGACGCTTGCTAGTCGGGACGTATGCAAACGGGTCGCCGCCTATCTCACTCCGTTTGTCCACGCATACGTGATTGCCCTAGGGCTAACGATATACCAGGTATTCTATACTTCCATGTGTTCGAGTGTTCAAGCAGGGGATTATTATGATTTCAGAGCCGGACTTCGGGGCGTCGGTGATCAAGCAGTGCGAACCAGCCTTTTGCAGCTCCGGGTTGGCGCTGTTGCCGGCAGCCGTTGAACGACAGGGCAGCCGTTTTCCGGGCGGTCGCGTATGGCGTGAAGCGCCCGTTACAGAAACGAAGCGTAACGGTGACGGAACACGGCGGCGGTCGGTGACGTACTCCCGTGTGACGCCTTACCGGGGAAGCGCCGTGGCGGGATCGCCCGGTGTGCCGGTTGTCACGGCGCCCAACGACGGAGTACGGACATGAGTCTTCTTGCGATCGTGCTGGGCATCTTCGAAGGGTTTCGCGTTACTGCGGTTGTAACGGTGCTCGGGCTTCTCTATGCGATCCCGTTTGCCTTCGTATTCGGGATTCTGCAGCACATGACTGATGGCTGGGCACGTCGGCTCGTCACGGCCGTAATCGAGTTCTGGCGCAGTTCGCCAACCATCGTGCTGCTCTACGCCTTCTACTACTCGTTGCCGTCGTTCGGGGTAGATCTGTCGGCCATCACCGTGGGTTCGATGGTGCTGGGTCTGAATATCGGAGGCTACGGGAGCCAGTCGGTTCGGGCGGCGCTGCAGTCTATCGAAAGGGGGCAAACGGAGGCTGGACTTGCGCTTGGACTCAACCGCATAAATGTTTTGTGCTTCGTCGAGTTGCCGCAGGCGATAACGGCCACCGTGCCGAACTTCGTCAGCCTCGCCATCCAGCTCGTGAAGGGGACCGCCCTGGTTTCGTTGATCACATTGACGGATATGACATTCAGGGCCAAGGAGATCGGGCAACTGGCGTACAACCCGATTGGTGTCTATACCGCGCTGGTCGTTGCCTACTGCGTCATTTGCTATCCGATGGCGATTATTGGGCGACGGCTCGAAGCGAGAATCGGAAAGTATCGGGGGACAAAACATGAACTTTGATATGGCGTTCGCGATGAGGATCGTGCCCCAGGTGCTGCACGGCATCGGCACGACGATTCTGGTGGCGATACTGAGTTCTGTCGGCGCGGCGGCAATGGGATTCACCTGGGAGATGCTGCGTCGCTCGGGTAAGCCGATGCGTTACGCGATGGGCGTATTTGTTGACTTGATCCGGTCGACGCCATCGCTGGTCCAGCTCTATTTCGCTTTCTTTGTTTTGCCATTCTACGGAATCGTTTTGCCCGCGATGGTGGTCGGGGTACTCGGACTGAGTTTCTATTTTTCGAGCTATCTCGCTGAAGTTTTCAAATCGGGCATTGATTCGATTCCGCGAGGCCAGTACGAGGCTGCGCAATCGCTGCACCTGAGCAAGCTCGACACGGTGCGTTTTGTTGTCACGCCGCAGATGCTGAGAAACATCGCCGCGCCGATGGGTAGCTACTTCGTGTCGATACTGAAGTCGACCCCGGTCCTGGCCGTCCTTGCGGTGCCGGAAATGCTTGGCAGCGCACTGGACATCGCTTCGGATACCTACCGGTATGCGGAGCCCATGCTGGTGGCCGGTGTGCTGTTTTTGACCCTGGCTCTGGTGGTGACATACCTCGTCAAGCGCCTCGAGGTGAGGCTGATGGCCTCTACGCGGCGGTAATTCTTCCCGGACTGAAGCGATGAACACAATGTTGAAAATGATCAGCGACACCACACCGTCGCCGGCCGTACAGGCCGAGCGGGTTGTCGAAATCGAGCAGCTGTCGAAATGGTACGGAGCATTCCAGGTGTTGAAAGACATCAATTTGTCGATCAGGGACGGCGAGCGGATCGTGATTTGCGGGCCGTCCGGATCGGGCAAGTCGACGCTCATCCGCTGTATCAATCATCTGGAGGCATATCAGAAAGGTCGCGTGATCGTCAGCGGTGAGCAAATAGCGGCTGGCCGGAAGAGCCTGCCTTCGCTGCGACGTGAGGTTGGCATGGTCTTCCAGCAATTCAATCTCTTTCCACACCTGAGCGTGCTGCAAAACTGCATCCTTGCTCCGGTTCGTGCAAAGAAGATGAGCAAAGCCCAGGCGACAGAACTCGCGATGATGAATCTGGAGAAGGTCAGGATTGGCGAACAGGCGGGAAAGTATCCTGCACAACTTTCCGGCGGGCAGCAGCAGCGCGTTGCGATCGCACGGGCGCTTTGCATGACGCCGAAAGTCATGCTTTTCGACGAGCCGACTTCTGCGCTTGATCCTGAAATGGTCAACGAGGTGCTTGACGTGATGACAGGGCTCGCAGTTGAAGGTATGACGATGGTGTGCGTCACTCATGAAATGAACTTTGCACGCAGGGTGGCCGACCGGGTCATCTTTATGGACAAAGGTGAAATCGTGGAAGAGGCGCCGCCCGACCGTTTCTTCGGTGCACCGAAAACAGAACGCGCACGTCGCTTCCTGGAGCAGATACTGCACTGATTCTTCGTTTGCGGTCCAACCGTTCACGCGCAAACCAGAGCACGGAGAGGGTGGCGATGTGTGACGCTGCCAAATTCCAGGTGCGCTGCACCCGACATATGTATTGCGGCTGCAGTGGGTCACGGTGTGCAGCATCATGGTGACCACTCAAGCGGAAGGAGGCGCTCGGCAGAATCGCGGATATTGGCGCTCGGCGGTTTGGGAGCTTTGTTTCGGACGTCATAGTATGGGAATCTCATGCGAGGCCTCGAACCCAGAATTTATACCCTATCTGAACTGAAAACTAGCCGCAAAAGAGACGCACATTTTGTGAAGAGATAGCTAAGCTCTTCCCATGTCGTCGAACTCGACAGTCCGACCCGCACGAGTCTCGAAGCTCACAAATCTCACTGTTCTGCCTGGAGTCGCCATGACCGATTTATCGAGCGGTGCCAAACCCGTTCTTGCCCTTACCCAGACCCGCATCGACAGCGACCCGCAGGAGACTGCCGAGTGGCTCACCGCACTTGACGGCGTCGTCGAGCATGTCGGGCTCGAGCGCGCCCAGTATGTTTTCGACCGCCTGGCCGCCCATGCATTGTCGAGCGGCATCGCAACGGCGCGAGCGAATGTCACGCCCTATACGAACACCATTCCGGTCGACCAGCAGCCGCCATTTCCAGGTGACGTTGACGCCGAAGAGCGACTTGCCGCCGCGTTGCGCTGGAATGCGCTCGCGATGGTGGTGCGGGCGAACCGGGCCTATGGCGAACTCGGGGGGCATATTGCGAGCTACGCATCGGCGGCGGATCTTTTCGAAGCCGGATTCAACCACTTCTTTCGCGGTGCGAACGATACAAATGGCGGTGACCTCGTCTATTTTCAGCCCCACTCGTCACCGGGCGTGTATGCGCGCGCATTCCTCGAAGGTTTCCTGAGCGAGCAGCATCTGGAGCACTACCGTCGTGAGATCGCGGGTCCGGGCTTGTGTTCGTATCCGCATCCGTGGCTGATGCCTGACTTCTGGCAGTTTCCAACGGGATCGATGGGCATCGGCCCAATCAACTCGATCTACCAGGCGCGCTTCATGCGCTACCTGCAGAACCGTGGGTTGCTCAGGACGGAAGGCCGGAAGGTCTGGGGATTCTTCGGTGACGGCGAGATGGACGAGCCCGAGTCGATTGGTGCATTGTCGCTCGCCGCCCGCGAGGGGCTCGACAATCTCGTTTTCGTGATCAACTGCAATCTGCAGCGGCTCGATGGCCCTGTGCGAAGTAACGGCCGAATCATTGACGAGCTTGAGGCGCAATTCACGGGCGCAGGCTGGAACGTCATCAAGGTCGTGTGGGGCTCCGATTGGGATGCCCTTTTCGCACGCGATCGCACCGGCGCGTTGTTGCGCGCATTTGCACACACTGTTGATGGACAGTTTCAGACTTTCTCGGCCAACGATGGCGCCTACAACCGCGAGCGCTTCTTCGGACAGAACGAGGAACTGGCTGCGCTTGCCGCGCATCTGAGCAACGACGACATCGACCGTCTGCGCCGGGGTGGCCATGACGTACGCAAGCTGTATGCGGCGTACGACAAGGCATTGAAGCATGGCGGTCAGCCCACGGTCATTCTCGCGAAGACAATGAAGGGCTTTGGCATGGGCTCGATCGGCCAGGGCCGGATGACCACGCATCAGCAGAAGAAGCTCGACGTCGAGCAACTGAAGGCATTCCGCGACAGGTTCCGTTTGCCCCTTTCCGACGAGGACGTCGAGCAGCTGCGGTTCTACAGGCCGGCGGAGAGCAGTCCGGAAATGCGGTACCTGCATGCCCGGCGCGAAGCGCTCGGCGGCTATCTGCCGCGCAGAAGGACGGTCGCGTCGCAGACGCTGCCCGTGCCGGCAATGTCGGCGTGGGGGCAATTCGCGCTGGAAGCCAGCGGCAAGGAGATGTCGACCACGATGGCGTTCGTGCGGATGCTCGGGAGCCTTCTGAAAGACGCGTCGCTCGGCCCTCGCGTTGTTCCCGTGGTCGCCGATGAGGCACGCACGTTCGGTATGGCGAACTTGTTCCGGCAGGTTGGGATCTATTCACCGCTCGGGCAGCTGTACGAGCCCGAAGACATGGGCTCGATGCTGTACTACCGGGAAGACACTGGCGGACAGATACTCGAAGAGGGCATTTCGGAGGCCGGCGCTGTGTCCTCGTGGGTTGCGGCGGCAACTTCGTATAGCGTGCACGATCTGCCGATGCTGCCGTTTTACATCTACTACTCGATGTTCGGTTTCCAGCGCATCGGCGATCTCATCTGGGCTGCGGCCGACCAGCGTGCGCGCGGCTTCTTGATCGGTGCGACGGCGGGCAAGACGACCCTCGGTGGCGAGGGTTTGCAGCATCAGGATGGCACGAGCCATCTGGCGGCTTCGACGGTACCGAACTGCCGTGCGTATGATCCGGCATTCGCGTACGAGGTGGCCATGATCGTCGACGAGGGTATGCGCGAGATGATCGAACGTCAGCGCGATGTCTTCTATTACCTGACGGTGACGAACGAGAACTACGCACAGCCTTCGCTTCCGGTTGCACCCATCGAGAGTGTGCGTGAAGGTGTGCTCAAGGGTATGTATTCGCTTGACGCGACATCGCTCGATCGGGCACAGGTCCAGTTGTTCGGTTCGGGGGCGATACTGGGCGAAGTGCAGGCGGCCGCGCGCCTGCTGAAGGAAGACTGGAACATTGACGCTTCAGTGTGGAGCGTCACCAGCTTCACCGAGCTGCACCGGGACGGTGTCGCGTCGGAACGCACCGATCGTTTGTTCGAAGCGGATCGTGGTCCCGTTCCGTATGTGACGTCTGCGTTGTCTCCCACTCGCGGGCCTGTGGTCGCTGCCACAGACTATGTGCGTGCCGTTCCCGAACTCATTCGTGCCTATGTGCCGCGTCGCTATGTGACGCTTGGCACCGATGGCTTCGGACGCAGTGACACCCGCGCGGCATTGCGAGCCTTCTTCGAAGTCGACCGGCATTCGATCGCGATTGCTGCATTGAAAGCGCTCGCGGACGACGGTGCAGTGGCGGTCGAGGTCGTCAGGCGAGCCGTTGATCGCTATGGCAAGCATGACGCGAACCGGGCCGCGCCGTGGCAACGGTGACGGGCAGGCACTCCCGGGAGCTAACAATGAAGATTGCGGGTGCTGAGATCCAACAGGTTGCGAAAGCCGGCTCTGAGGCTTCGGGCAAGAACGGCCATGCATCGGGAGCGCAGATTGTCCTGTCCGTCCTGCGCGGGGAGGGCGTGGATACGGTTTGGGGATACCCAGGTGGCGCCGTCCTGCCGCTTTACGACGCGCTCCAGGAATCCGTCGATATCACCCATTTGCTGGTTCGCCATGAACAGGCCGCCGTGCACGCGGCGGATGGTTTCGCTCGCGCAACGGGAAAGGTCGGCGTAGCGCTGGTGACATCGGGGCCGGGTGTGACGAACGCGGTGACGGGCATTGCGACCGCCTATTTCGATTCCATCCCGATGGTGGTGATCTCCGGCAACGTGCCGACACAGTCCATCGGAACCGATGCCTTCCAGGAGTGCGACGCTGTCGGAATTACCCGGTCGATCGTTAAGCATAACTTTCTGGTTCTGGACATCTCGCAACTGGCGAAGACGCTGAAAAGCGCGTTTCATATCGCCCGCACCGGGCGCCCGGGACCTGTACTGGTGGATATTCCCAAAGACGTGCTTCAGGCGAAGACGCCCTTGCGCATACCTGACTCCGTTACGCTGCGATCCTATCGTCCGCGCACGGATCCTCATACGGGACAGGTGCGGCGGGCCGCCGAGGCGCTTGCGCGCTCGGAACGGCCGTGCATTCTCGTTGGTGGCGGAGCGGTCGCATCGGCTGCAAGCGAAGAGATTGCGGAGCTCGCGCGGCGACTCGATGCCCCGGTGACGAACACGTTGATGGCGCTCGGCGCCTTTCCCGCCTCAGACCGACGGTGCCTGGGAATGCCAGGATTGCATGGAACGTACGAAGCCAACATGGCGATGCAGCATTGCGACGTACTGATTGCGCTCGGTGCGAGATTCGATGATCGGGTCATCGGGAACACACGAGAGTTCCAGTCAGATCGAAGGACGATTATTCATGTTGATATCGACCCCGCGACAATCGACAAGCGGGTGCAGGTTGACATTCCGATCGTGGGAGACGTCAAGACCGCGGCGCGCGCGATACTGGAGCAGCTCCGGGCGCAGCGTATCAACGATGGGAATCGCAACGGCTGGTGGAAAGAGATAGAGAACTGGCGTGAGAAGCGCTGCCTCGCGTATGAACCGGACGCTGATGTGATCAAGCCACAGTTCGTCATTCAACGGCTTTGGGAAGTCACCGGTGGCGATGCCTATATCTGTTCTGACGTCGGACAGCACCAGATGTGGGCTGCGCAGCTGTATGGATTCGACAAGCCTCGTCGATGGATCAACTCGGGCGGCCTCGGGACGATGGGTGTCGGACTGCCCTATGCAATGGGCGTCAAACGCGCACTTCCTGACGCGGATGTGGTCGCAGTGACCGGGGACGGCTCGATCCAGATGTGCATCCAGGAGCTGTCGACCTGCAGGCAGTACGACCTCGGCGTGAAAATTGTCTCCCTTAACAACGGCTACCTCGGCATGGTAAGGCAGCTGCAGCACGTGAACTATCGCGACCGTTACTCCCACTCGTACATGGACGCGTTGCCTGACTTTGTCGCGCTCGCCCGCGCTTACGGGCACGTCGGCTTTCGCATTGAGCGACCGTGCGATGTCGAGCCGGTCCTTCGCGAAGCACTTTCCATGAAGCACCGTACCGTATTCATGGACTTTGCCATCGATCCGTCCGAGAACGTCTGGCCTATGGTTCGAGCGGGCGCGGGACTGACGGACATGCTGATGAATTCGTGCGATGTCGACCGCTAGTTCAACAAGGCCAGAATTTCTGGCACCGCGGTGCCTGCTGCCTGTTCCGGCCTTGAGGCATTCATGAGACACACGACGAATCGATCGCTGCTCTCGCTTTGGAACGCGATTGGGAGATTACAGAAGTGCATGTAACAGAGATCAAGGTGCCTGACATCGGCGACTACAAGGGCGTCCCCGTCATCGAGGTGCTGGTTGCGCCGGGTGATGTAGTACGGGAAGAGCAATCGCTGGTTACGCTGGAGTCGGACAAGGCCACCATGGATGTGCCGAGTCCTTTTGGCGGCGTCGTTCGTGAAATCAAGCTCAGGGTTGGAGATGCCGTGTCGGAAGGCTCGGTCATCCTGCTCATGGAGCCGCACGGCGCGGCGGCCGAGGTGGTGACCAGTGAGGCGGCCTCCCGGGCGAACACCGGGCTCCATGGCCGTCCACAGATTGTTAATGAACTGCCTGAACCGGCAGGCCGTCCTTCCACGCCTGGGCCAGCGGCTGTAATCGCGGAGAAGGACGCTGGGCCGAGCGGATCAAGCCATGCTTCGCCGTCGGTGCGCAAGCTGGCGCGGGATCTTGGCGTGGACGTTGCCCGCGTCACGGGTACGGGTCCGAAGGGCCGTATCACCCAGGACGACGTCACCGCGTTCGTGAAAGGCGTGATGACGGACCAGCTCGCCGCGCCGGCTGCGGGCGGCTCGGGCCTGAACCTGCTGCCCTGGCCGAAGGTCGATTTCACGAAGTTCGGCCCGATCGATACGCAGCCGCTCTCGCGCATCAAGAAGATATCCGGCGCGAATCTGCACCGCAACTGGGTCATGATTCCGCACGTTACGAACAACGACGAAGCGGATATCACGGATCTCGAAGCGCTGCGCGTGCAGCTCAACAAGGAAAACGAGAAGTCCGGCGTGAAGTTCACGATGCTCGCGTTCGTGATCAAGGCGGTGATCTCGGCCCTGAAGAAATTCCCGACCTTTAATGCGAGCCTCGACGGCGATAACCTCGTCTTCAAGCAGTACTACCACATCGGTTTTGCCGCGGACACGCCGAACGGCCTCGTGGTTCCGGTGATTCGCGACTCGGACAAGAAGGGTCTCGTCGACATTGCCAGGGAAATGGCCGAGCTCTCCAAGCTTGCGCGCGAAGGCAAGCTCAAGCCGGACCAGATGCAAGGCGGCTGCTTCTCGATCTCGTCGCTCGGCGGCATCGGCGGCACGCATTTCACGCCGATCATCAATGCGCCGGAAGTCGCGATCCTCGGCCTGTCGAAGAGCGCGATGAAGCCGGTGTGGGACGGCAAGCAGTTTGTGCCTCGCCTCATCCTGCCCCTGTCGCTCTCATGGGATCACCGCGTCATTGATGGCGCAGAAGCCGGCCGCTTCAATGCGTATCTCGCCACGATTCTGACCGACTATCGACGGGTATCGCTTTGACCCGCGACACGCCCCGGTACAACCGCAGGGAAGAAACTAATAAATGACGCTTATCAAAGCAAAAGTGCCAGACATCGGCGACTTCAGGGACATTGAGGTCATCGAAGTCAACATCAAGGCGGGTGACGTCATCGAGAAGGAGCAGACGCTGCTCTCGCTCGAGTCCGACAAGGCTACGATGGAAGTGCCCAGCGACGTCGCGGGCACCGTCAAGGAAGTGAAGATCAAGGCCGGCGACAAGGCTTCGCAGGGCACGGTGATCGCCCTGGTCGAAGCGTCCGGGGGGGCAACTGCGGGCGCAGCGGCGCCGGCTCCGAAGGCTGAAGCGCCCAAGGCTGAAGCGCCGAAGGCAGCAGCGCCGGCGCCGCAAGCCGGCAGCTGCAGCGGCAGCGCCGACGTCGAATGCGACATGCTCGTGCTCGGCGCGGGCCCCGGCGGCTACTCGGCGGCGTTCCGCTCCGCCGATCTCGGCATGAAGACCGTGCTGGTCGAGCGTTATTCGACGCTCGGCGGCGTGTGCCTGAATGTTGGCTGCATTCCGTCAAAGGCGCTGCTGCACACGGCGCTCGTGATCGACGAAGCCGAAGCGCTCGGCTCGCACGGCATCACGTTCGGCAAGCCGCAGATCGATCTCGACAAGTTGCGCGACTTCAAGTCGGGCGTCGTCAAGAAGCTCACGGGCGGCCTGGCCGGCATGGCGAAGGCGCGCAAGGTCGAAGTCGTGACGGGCGTGGGCACGTTCCTCGATCCGAACCATATGGAAGTGGCGGGCGAGAACGGCAAGAAGATCGTCAGGTTCAAGCAGGCGATCATCGCTTCGGGCTCGCAGGCCGTGAAGCTGCCGTTCATGCCGGAAGATCCGCGCGTGGTCGATTCGACCGGCGCGCTGGAACTGCGCCAGATTCCGCAGAAGATGCTCGTCATCGGCGGCGGCATTATCGGTCTGGAAATGGCCACCGTCTACGCGACGCTCGGCGCGCAGATCGACGTCGTGGAAATGCTCGACGGCCTGATGGCCGGCGCGGACCGCGACCTCGTGAAGGTCTGGGAGAAGTACAACGCGAAGCGCTTCGCGAACGTCATGCTCAAGACCAAAACCACGAAGGCCGACGCGAAGGACGACGGCATCTACGTGTCGTTCGAAGGCGAGAAGGCACCGGCCGAGCCGCAGCGCTACGATCTCGTGCTGGTCGCCGTGGGCCGCTCGCCCAACGGCAAGACGATCGGCGCGGACAAGGCCGGTGTGGTGGTGACGGATCGCGGCTTCATCGAAGTCGACAAGCAGATGCGCACCAATGTGCCGCACATCTTCGCGATCGCCGACGTGGTTGGCCAGCCGATGCTCGCGCACAAGGCCGTGCATGAAGGTCACGTGGCGGCGGAAGCGGCGCACGGCGAGAAGGCGTACTTCGACGCATTGCAGATTCCGTCGGTGGCCTACACCGATCCGGAAGTGGCGTGGGCCGGCAAGACCGAAGACCAGTGCAAGGCCGAAGGCATCAAGTACGGCAAGGCGGTGTTCCCATGGGCCGCTTCGGGCCGCGCAATCGCCAACGGCCGCGACGAGGGCTTCACGAAGCTGATCTTCGACGAAGAGACGCATCGCGTGATCGGCGGCGGCATCGTCGGCCTGAACGCGGGCGACCTCATCAGCGAAGTCTGCCTCGCGGTGGAAATGGGCGCGGATGCGACCGACATCGGCAAGACGATCCACCCGCACCCGACGCTGGGCGAGTCGATCGGCATGGCCGCCGAGCTGTACGAAGGTGTCTGTACCGATCTGCCGACGACGCGCGTCAAGACAAGCTTGTAGTGAACGGTGTGAAATGGAAAGGGTTGTGAAATGAAAAATTCCGAATCAACGATTTCAGAATACGTCGATAGCTACTATTCGCGCACCCTCCGCAGTGACAAGGCGAGAACTCCTGTAGACAGCGACATTACTGTCGACGTTTGTATAGTGGGTGCTGGAATGGCAGGAATTACCGCAGCGCTGGAATTGCTGCGTCGGGGTCGCAGTGTTGTCCTGCTCGAGTCCAATCGTGTCGCGTGGGGCGCCTCCGGACGCAACGGTGGTGTCGTGAGCCCGGGTTATTCGACAGGCGTTGACAACATCGCGCGATACGTGGGAATGCAGAAGGCAACAGACCTTTATCGGATGTCGATTGAAGGCGTTGACATCGTTGCAGAGAACATCCGACAGCTCGGAATCGAAGAGGCCGAGCCAATTCACGGCATTATGAAACTGTTGCGCCATGACAATGACGAAGAGCTTACCGCCCGTCAACGCTGGCTGGTGCGCGAGTTTGGTTACAAAGTCAACGTTCTTTCGACTTCGGATGTGAGGCAGCTTGTTGTTTCGAATAAGTATCGACAGGGCATCCTCGATGAAAACGCCTTCCATTTCCATCCTTTGAACTATGCTCGCGGGCTCGTCAACGAGGTCGAGCGCCTGGGAGGGCGTGTATTCGAGGGAGCGGAGGTTACGTCGATCAAAGATCACGGCGCCAGCAAGCGCATTTTGACCAAGGGTGGTACGGTGACAGCGCGAGATGTGCTGCTCACCTGTGGCGGCTACACGGGGAGATTAATACCAAGGCTTGCGCGCAGTTATTTGCCGATCTCCACTTACATGATGCTCACGGAGCAGGCTGGAAGTGTGATTGCGTCGGCGATTCGCACCAGAGCCGCGGTTAGCGATAGTCGCCGCGCAAGCGACTATTACCGCCTCGTCGACGGCGGCGAACGCGTGCTCTGGGGCGGCCTTATCACGACACGGCGCTCAGATCCGCGTCGTCTCGCCGACACACTTCGTAATCGGATGGTCGATGTATACCCTCAGTTGAAAGGTCTCGACGTTCAAATTGCGTGGTCTGGAAAGATGGCTTACGCGCGACACCTCATGCCATTGATCGGCCGTCTCGATCCGGGCCTCTGGTATTGCATGGGGTTTGGCGGCCATGGCATGAATACGACAGCTGTCGGGGGCCGGGTAATAGCCGAGGGAATTACAGAGGAATCCGGTCGATACAAAATGTTCTCGGAACTCGGACTACCCTGGAACGGGGGCTATGCCGGACTTGCTGTCGCCCAGCTTACGTATTGGAGCTACCAGGTGATGGACTTTATGCGCGAGCGGGGGGGCGTAGGTGGGAACCGGGGGCAGCATTCTCGGCGGTCGACGGTCTGCTGAACAAGAAATTAGGATGGCGAATCGTTAATCGTTCGGTCGATGATGTTGGGTTGCCCGAGTTCGTGGACTTTATGCGGTCCGCTGGGAGTCTATTCCCTGCGCCGACGCTTCTGGTTGGATCGACTCTCTGAAAATTCGGGAGTCGATTCCTGGCTCAAGATTCGATTGCGCCAGACTGGTGACGCGTGAAAGCGATCTCAATTCGAGACCGAAAAAATCTGGAGATATAGACGCTCCCACAGTCTGTGTTAACCTTGGCATTTCTGACTGGCCAACTGGCCGGTGAAGATCTTGTCATTTTCACGGTACGTTCGACCGCTATCTAGATGCAACAGATACCCAAAAGTACATCGGTAGCGATCATTGGCGGCGGAATTATCGGCATCAGCGCCGCACTGGCTTTAGCGCGCAGAGGCGTCGACGTGGTCGTATTTGAGAAGGGCGTTGTAGCTGGGGAACAGTCCTCTCGTAACTGGGGTTGGATCCGGAGTGTTGGGCGAAATCCTGCAGAACTGCCGCTCTCCGCGATGGCGAATGACATGTGGCAAGACATCCAGTCGGGTGTCGACGTCGGCTATCGCCGAACAGGCCTAGCTTATTTGGCCGCCTCGGAAAGCGCACTGGCTGCGCATCAAGCATGGCTCGATATCGCCAGGGAGTCTGGAGCGAATGCGCGGATCCTGTCAAAGGGCGAATCGGCCAGGTTGATACCCTCGTCGCGACGCACTTGGGCCGGCGCCCTCTACAGCTCGACGGATGGTGTGGCGGAGCCAACGTTGGCGACTCAAGGCATCGCCGCGCTTGCAGTGAGTTTAGGAGCAAAGATACTCGAGGGATGCGCGGCGCGCGGATTGGACGTATCGGCCGGACGCGTGTCGGGAGTGGTGACTGAGCATGGGCTCGTGAAGTGCTCAAGTGTAGTGCTCGCTGGCGGCGCTTGGTCCCGTCTCCTTTGCGGCAACCACGGAATCGAATTTCCACAGTTAAAAGTGCATGCATCGGGTTTGCAAACCACGCCCGTGAACGCTGGACTTGATCTCGCCATCAATGGGGGAGACTTCACAGTTCGGAAGAGATCCGATGGAGGCTACACCGTCAGCAAGCTCGGCGCATCGGTTGCAGAGCTAACGCCCGACAGCATCCGGCTCAGCACAAAGTTTATGGGTGCGTGGGTGAAAGAGCGGAAGTACCTCAGACTGAGGATCGGGCGCAGATTTTTTGACGAGCTAAAGACGCCGCGTCGGTTTGGCCTGGACCGACCGACACCCTTCGAGGCATGCCGAACGCTTGATCCAGAGCCCAATGTTCGCATGCTGGACGAGGCACTCAAACAGCTCAAAAGTGCGTTTGCAGGATTTTCTGATGCATTACCAGTTCGAGCTTGGGCAGGAATGATTGACGTAACGCCCGATGCGTTGCCTGTCATCTCAGAAGTAAGTGAGATTCCCGGGTTCTTCCTCGGTTCGGGGTTCTCCGGGCATGGATTCGGGATCGGACCTGCTGCTGGTTCTGTGCTCGCGAATCTCGTTACAGGTGACAGGCCGGTTGTAGAAGTGAGAGACTTTTCGCTGACGAGATTCTCTTCCTAGGATGATAAGGCGGAAGGGCATCATCATTTGACAAACTGGGGAATATCTGGCGCTCTGAATCATTCCGTGCGTGAGCAGGCAGGCAAAGCAGGCACGCTATACGCTCGGATTTACGCTGGAAGCGATTCCGCAGCGATTCCGCTGATAAAGAGCAGCCAAGAGCGTGGCGGCGGTGGAGGCGCTTGACACGCCGGTCCAATCGATTTTCCAACCAGTCACGAAGGAACGCATTTGTTGCGGTGTGGTTGCCGCCCGATGGCGGACAGCGAACATGTCGACTAACGGAACGGCCTCGTCGCGATATTCTTGCAGGGATTGAGCACCGCAAGTATCCGGTCGAGACGAGTCCTAGCGGCTCAAGGAGGCAAGCGAATGCGCCGGGCGTGGGTCCGCCAGCACCGGCCTTGTTGCTTTCCGGCGCCGTCACGGCTGACGTCCGTCGTGCCGGACGACTGGACGCCATAGCAGGCGCCGGTCTTATATGAACTGGCCCTACCGTATCAACAGGAAGGGGTCATCACAGCCTATTTATTGCCGACGCTGTCGCCATTTATATGCGGTTCAGTTCAGCCCTCAGCAGCATTCGTTTAGTGACGCCACACTTTCATGCCAGACTCTGAATTGCAGTGTACGCGCTGGCCTGTTCGAGCAGCCATACCCTGAAGAGTTCTAGCGGCTTGCCATGGCTGAGTTCAGTCGGATAGACAAGGTAGTAGGCTGAATCAACCGCGGAGGCCACTTCGAATGGGATCTCAAGGCCCTGTTGTTTCAGGTGCCTATCGACAAAAAATTTCGGAACCAGTGCGATGCCCAGTCCCGCCGCTGCAGCGGCAATCAGCATCGTGTGCAACTCGTAGCGCACGCCTTGCATCGTCGAATTGTCCTCGACGCCCAGATCGAAAAACCAGCGCGTCCATGCGTCGGGGCGAGTCGTCGAGTGAAGAAGCGGATAGTTGAGCAACTCGTGTGCGTTTTTTATCGGTCTGGATAGCAGCGACGACGCGCAGATGGGAACGACTTCCTCTCCAAACAGATAATCCGCGGATGTGCCGGGCCAGGTGGGTTTGCCGTAGTGGATGGCCGCCTCGAAGTGCGATTCCTCGAAGTCGAACATGCCAGTCTGCACACCCATGTTGACCCGCACGTCGGGCGTTCGATCGTTGAAGTCCTTCAGGCGGGGAATCAGCCAGTGCGAGGCAAATGTCGGAAGCACGGCAAGTTCGAGATAGCCGCCGCCGCTGCCGTGTGCAATGATCGAAAGCGTATCGCGATCCAGATTTTCCAGCGCCCGACGTACCTGCGTGCCGTAGAGCCGCCCGGCCCGCGTAAGAACGACGCGCTGTTTCGCCCGAACGAAGAGGCGCACGCCGAGATTCGATTCCAGCGTCGCTATTTGCCGCGACACCGCACTCTCAGTCAGAAACAGTTCCCTGGCCGCATGCGTGAAGCTCTCATGCCGCGCTGCGGCTTCAAAGGCGATCAGCGCACCCATGTTCGGAATCTTGAACTTGCGCATCTCGGTTCCAAAAACTCATCAAGTGACAATTTTATATCGCTTTACGCAATACGCAAGGGTTCCAATAATGCGAATCACGTCAGGATCGCCTTCAACTGGAAGGCAGAAGGATGACCCATTCCCGCCTTCGCGGCGGTCTGCTCTGAGAGATAAGCGATGCGCAATGCGAACGTAGAACGGCTGTTGACGAAGCTGCTCGGCCACGAAAAGACTCAATTCCTGTTTTCGACGCTGAATGTCCCGGCCATCCTGCAGGACTGGGAGGACGGTACCGTCACGCGTGCCGAACTGGCGCAAGCCATGAACATGGCGCTTTTCGAAGATCTGCTACAGCGCTCGCCGAACGGACGCACGTACACGCATGACGCCATCGCCAGCGGTGGCTCGGTGTACTTCGACCATGGGGCGCTGCGTACTGTCCGCTGGCCCCATAACGGAGCGCTGCCTCCGGGCGAAGGTGCTTTCACCCGAATCCTGCGTCCGCTGGGCTTCAAGCTGAATGGGCGCTACCCGTTGGAGAAGCTCGGCATGACGGGCCGCGCCTACGCGCACGAAGACGCGCCAGACGAAATCGCGCAGTTCTTTCTCAGTGAACTGCACCCCGAGCGCTTTTCGAAAGAATTTCAAACTGCCGTGACCAACGTCGTGAAGTCGTCGAAGGACCCGTTGACGCCGCTCGCGATTTCGCAACTGTCGGACCTTGAACGCGACGGCTCGCTGCCATTCGAGGCGGCTCACGAATTGCTGCCCGTCATCGTTGGCGCCTTCGCCCGTCAGCACGACATTCCAAGTGAAGCAGACTATGAAACGCTGCTGCTGGAGTCTGCTGAGATGGCGTGGATCTCAACAGAAGGCAATGCTTTCAATCATGCAACGGACCGCGTAGCCGATGTGTTCACATTGTCGGATGCCGAGAAGGCGAAAGGCCGGCCCATGAAGCCCGAAGTCGAGTGTTCGCGTTCGGGCCGCGTTTTCCAGACGGCGTACCGTGCCGATACGGTCAGGCGTGAGTTCAGGTCCGCCGACGGCAGGACCGTGACGCGTGAAGTGCCGGGCTCGTTCTATGAATTCATTACGCGCAAGCGCGCGTTCGATCAAAAGGAGCGCCGCTGGCAGACCGACCTGCGCTTCGACGCTGGCAACGCCACGGGAATCTTCAAGATGACCGCCAATGCAGCGAAGTAACGTGAAAGCCGCCACACCGTTCCAGGCCAGCAAGAGTCTGCTTCAGGAAGTCGAAGCGGAGCTTCGGAGGTCGATTCGAGGTGAAGTCCGCTTCGATTCCAGTTCGAAGGCCCTCTATGCTTCCGATGCGTCGAACTATCGGCAGATACCGCTAGGCGTTGTCGTGCCCGCCGACGTCAATGATCTCGTTGCAGCACTGGGCGCGTGCCGTCGCAAGGACGTTCCGTTTTTGACCCGCGGCGGTGGCACGTCGCAGAACGGGCAGTGCGTGAACGTGGCGGTGGTGGCTGACGCAAGCAAGTATGTGAACCGGGTCGTTTCAGTCGATCCGGAAAGCAGAACGGCAATCGTCGAGCCGGGCGTCGTGTGCGATACATTGCGCGACGCTGCGGAAAAGCACGGTCTCACGTTTGCGCCGGACCCGGCGACTCACAGCCGCTGCACGCTTGGGGGCATGATTGCCAACAACTCGTGCGGCGCGCATAGCGTCATGGCGGGCAAGACCGTCGAAAACGTCGAGGCGCTCGAAATCGTCACGTACGATGGCGCGCGCTTCTGGGTCGGGCCGACCACCGACGCCGAACTCGAAGACATCATCGTGCAAGGTGGTCGTCGCGGCGAGATCTACCGCAAGCTGCGCGATCTCCGCGATCGTTACGCGGACCGCATTCGGCACGAGTTCCCGCAAATCAGGCGGCGCGTATCGGGCTTCAACCTGGATCAGCTGCTGCCGGAGAACGGGTTCAACGTGGCACGTGCGCTGGTTGGAACGGAAGGAACTTGCGCCGTTACGCTTCAGGCGAAGGTCCGTCTCGTCCACAGCCCGTCATGCCGCGTGCTGCTTGTTCTCGGCTTTTGCGACATCTATACGGCAGCCGATGCGGTTCCTCATTTCAACCGCTTTTCGCCGATAGCGATCGAAGGTCTGGATCGCGGCATCATCCGGGGATTGCAGGTGCGCGGGTTGAAGGCCGAGGAGATCGCGTTGCTGCCCGCTGGCGATGCGTGGGTCGTGCTCGAATTCGGTGCGGACACCGTTGCCGACGCTATCCAGCAGGCCAACGATGCGCACGCCTGGTTTGCGGCGGGCGAGGGCGGTGCTGGTGTCACTGGCCTAGTCGTCGAAGATAAGGCGAAGCAGCAGAAAGTATGGTCGATCCGGGAGACAGGCGCCTCTGCTGTATCGCTATCAATCGATTCTTCAAAGCCTGACCCGATGGTTGGCTGGGAAGATGCGGCTGTCGATCCGCTGCGTCTCGGGGATTATCTGCGTAAATTTCAGGCACTCGTCGACCGCTATGGTTACGAGACGTGTCTCTACGGTCACTTCGGCGACGGCTGCGTTCACGCCCGTATCACCTTCGACGTCCGTACCGCTGAAGGCGTGCTGACGTGGCGAGACTTCCTGCGCGAGGCGGCGCAACTGGTTGTCGATTTCGGCGGTTCGCTCTCGGGCGAACACGGTGACGGTCAGGCGAAGGCGGAATTCCTGCCCATCATGTACGGCCCCGAAATCATGCAGGCGATGGAGGCTTTCAAGGCCATCTGGGACCCGGCGAACCGGTTGAATCCAGGCAAGGTCGTGAACGCCTATCGTGCGGATGAAAATCTGCGTATGGGGCTGTCGTACAAGCCGGTCAAGCTGACGACCCGATTGACGTTCGCGAGCCCTGAAGGGGATGGGCTGCAGCGCGCAGTCGAGCGCTGCATCGGGATGGGAAAGTGCCGGTCACTCGAAGGCGGCACGATGTGCCCGAGCTTCCGAGCCACGAGAGAAGAGAAGTACTCGACGCGTGGGCGTGCTCATCTGTTCTGGGAAATGCTTCAGGGCGAAGTCATCACGAATGGCTGGAGCAGCCATGAAGTGAAGGAAGCGCTGGACGCCTGTCTTGCCTGCAAGGGCTGCAAATCGGATTGCCCGACGCACACGGACATGGCGTCGTATAAGGCAGAGTTTCTTTCACACTATTACGAGAATCATCGTCGGCCGAGGCAGGCGATGTTCATGGGGAGGATCGGACAATGGGCGCCCGTGGCGAGTCGTTTTCCGTCGCTTACGAATTTCTTGATTTCTTCTCGTCCCTTGGCTCGTATCAGCAAATGGGTAGCGGGACTCGCGCCGCAGCGCAGGCTCCCGGTGTTCGCAGCGAAGGCGTTCCGGAGGATTGCGAAGGAGCGGCCGACGCAGACGCGCATCGCTTCGACGAGTAAGCCGCTCGGGAAGGTCATCCTCTGGGTCGATACGTTTAATGATCATTTTTCGCCTGATGTTGCGACCGCTGCATTTGAGGTGCTAAGTTGCATCGGCTACGAAGTGGTTTTGCCGCGAAAGCGGCTTTGCTGCGGTCGACCGTTGTACGACTTTGGTTTCCTCGATGAAGCGCGTGGGTTGCTCAAAACTGCTGTTGGTGAACTCGCAGAGGACATCTTGCACGGAGTTCCGGTTGTCGGACTTGAACCGGGTTGTCTCTCCGTCTTCAAGGACGAACTTTTAAAGCAGTTGCCAGATGAGCCGATGGCAAAGAAGCTCTCGGCCCAGACTTTCCTGTTCTCTGATTTTCTCGCGCTTACGGAATTCAAATGGCCGCGTCTCGATGCAGACGTCATTGTGCACGGACACTGTCATCAGAAGTCAATCTTTGGCATGAAGGGGGAGGCTGCGCTTCTCGATAAGCTCGGTGTCCGCTGGAAGCTACTCGATACTGGATGCTGCGGCATGGCAGGTGCATTTGGCTTTGATTCAAAGCACTACGAACTTTCTATTTTGATCGGGGAAGAAAAGCTTCTTCCGATCGTTCGCGAGGTGCCGGATTCAACGATTGTTGTGAGCAACGGGTTCAGCTGTCGTGAGCAGATTGTACAAGGTACGGGCAGGAAGTCTCTTCACATCGCTCAGCTCGCGCTAAATTCTTTGAGGCAGGAGGAGTCCGGTCGCCTCGGATCGCGTACGTCGAATCGCGGCAATCCGATGCGTGTTGCATAGCCAGACCTATTGCTCTGTTTCGTTGCTCGTCGGAACGCTAAGAATGCTTACAGGTGATCTTTCCCGTTTGATTACAGGTGATCGATGGAGAAGGCTAAGTGGGATTCGTGATGTCGTTGTCACTGAATCCGTCAGTGCTAAATGTGCTCAGCGTAAAATTATTTCGTATCAGAAACTTCAAAGGTATCGCCGTGAATGCATCGTACATCCTATCGGAACTCGCTATCTCGCATGCTGCTGAGGATGGTGACCTCGTTGTTCAATCTCCAATCGATGGTGAAATCATTGGTCGTGTGGCGAGCCAGACCATCGCTGATGTCGATGCTGCTCTGAGCAAAGCGCAGGAGGCATTTAAGATTTGGCGCAACACCCCGGCGCCTCGTCGCGGGGAATTGCTTCGACTGCTCGGCAATAAGTTGCGCGAGCAGAAACGCGCATTGGGTAGCATCATTACGCTTGAGACGGGAAAAATCCAGCAGGAAGCTCTGGGTGAAGTGCAAGAGATGATTGACATCTGCGACTTTGCCGTTGGGCTCTCCCGTCAATTGTATGGCCTCACGATCGCATCAGAACGCCCTGGTCACCGAATGGCTGAAAATTGGCACCCAATGGGCGTGTGCACCGTAATTTCCGCGTTCAACTTCCCTGCCGCGGTCTGGTCCTGGAACGCCGCTTTGGCCCTCGTCTGCGGTAACGCTGTTGTCTGGAAACCATCAGAAAAAACTCCAATCACGGCGATGGCAGTCGACCGGATACTGCAGGACGCGTTGAAAGAGTTCGGCGATGCACCGGCCGGCCTGACGGCGCTCATCAACGGCGGCCGCGATCTTGGTGCAAAACTAGTGTCCGATCCGCGGTCAAACATCGTCAGTGCGACTGGCAGTACCGAGATGGGCCGCGCCGTTGGCGTAGAAGTCGCTCGTCGATTCGGCCGTTCAATCCTAGAGTTGGGCGGAAATAATGCAGGAATTGTATCCAGAACTGCAAACATGGAACTGGCTCTGCGCGGCATCGTTTTCTCTGCAGTCGGTACCGCAGGGCAGCGTTGCACGACCTTGCGCCGCCTGTTCGTGAATGAGAATGTGTACGACAATGTAGTGCAACGGCTGAAAATACTTTATAGCAAAGTTGCGGTCGGCGACCCGCTCGAGCAAGGTACCCTTATTGGTCCGCTGATCGATGAGGCGTCGTTCATTCGCATGCAGGCTGCTCTCGAACAAGCGAAGCGTGAAGGCGGCAAGATCTTCGGCGGGGAGCGGGTCGCGGTCGCGGGTAAGGAAAACGGTTTTTACGTTCGTCCGGCCATTGTCGAGATGCCATCCCAGACCGAAGTTGTCCTAAAGGAGACATTTGCGCCGATTCTTTATGTCCTCAAGTACAGCGCGTTCGATGAGGCTATTGAATCGAACAACGCTGCCGTTCATGGGCTTTCGTCGTGTGTGTTTACCGGCGATCTGCATGAGAGCGAGCGATTCATGTCCGCGTCGGGCAGTGATTGTGGTATCGCCAACGTGAACATCGGACCGAGCGGGGCCGAAATTGGCGGCGCGTTTGGCGGAGAAAAGGAAACCGGTGGAGGACGTGAATCGGGCTCTGATGCATGGAAGGCCTACATGCGCCGTACCACGAACACGGTTAACTATTCGTCCGCGTTACCGCTTGCTCAAGGCGTCGACTTTTCCATCGAATAATCTCAGGCGGCGCACCATGTATCCTTTCACCGCTCCTTACGCTAGTCCCACGGGCTCGCCGATCCGCGAGTTGTTCAGGTATCTCGGCGAGCCTGGCATGATCTCGTTGGCAGGTGGTTATCCTGCAGTTGAGCAGTTTGACGCCGATGGCTTAAAGCGTGCGATGGACAGCGCTTGGAGCATGCCTGAGCGATGTTTGCAATATGGCCCGACAGACGGCTTGTGTGAACTCAAGGACGAGGTAATCGCGTTGATGCGCCGACGGGGCGCAATATGCTCGGCTGACGAGCTCCTCGTGACCACGGGTTCCCAGCAAGGCTTTGACTTGCTGTTGCGGATCCTGGTTGCGCCGGGCGACACTGTCCTGACAGAGCAACCAGCGTATCCGGCAACGTTGCAAGCCTTGCGCCTGCAGCAGGCGAACATTGTAACCGTGCCGGTCGATGAGTTCGGAATTGACACAGAACATCTCGCAAGTCTGCTCGATTCCGGCTCTGTGAAGGCGCCAAAGCTCCTCTATACAGTACCGACGTTCGCCAATCCGACGGGCGCCACGCTTTCACAGGAACGGCGTCTCGCCCTATTGCAACTATCGGCGAAGTATCGGTTCATCCTCATTGAAGATGAACCCTATGGCGACTTGCGCTTCACCGGTGAAGCGGTACCATCGCTGCTCTCCCTAAGCCAGGAGGTACCTGGTGCTCGCGAATGGGTCGTGTATTTTGGTAGCTTGTCGAAGATTGTCGCGCCAGGCCTGCGCATCGGATGGACTATCGGATCGAAGGAAATCGTGCGGCGTTGTATCGTAGCAAAGCAGACTATCGACCTTTGTAGTTCGCCGATGACACAAGCAATCGCCGCGGCATATCTTGCCCAAGGTTCGCTCGAAAACCACCTTCCACGAATTACGGCAGCGTATCAACGGAAATGTGAAGTGCTGTGTGATGAAATGAGTCGTTCACTAAAAGGTCTGATTTCGTATCATCGACCTCAAGGCGGCATGTTTGTTTGGGCTCGATGTGAGACGGGAAACTCGTCAATCCTTCTGCAGCACGCGATCGAGAGGAGGGTTTTGTTTGTACCGGGTCGTGCATTCTACGCGGATCGTATCGACAACGCGACCCTGAGATTGTCTTATACCGCGCCCACGATTTCAGAAATCAGGACGGGGATCCATCGCTTAGCGATGGCTATGGAAGCTTTGTCTGCCGGAGCCCCCAATAGAGAAAACGAATAGCCGACAAAGCGTTGTCACTGTTTGTCGCTTGGCATGCGCACCTCGCTGAATCAGTGCGCGGTGAGCGTTTGGGTAAACCGCTTCGCCGGCGTGGTTCCTAAACCGTTAGTTATAATTCGGACGCCGAATGAAATGGTTAGGCGAGGCGCGCTATTCTGCAATCGTGCTGCGGCGGGCCGTCGCCGTTGTCCGTTTCCCCGATCTGCGTTGCGCCCATACGGTGAATTTAGCGACACGGCGCTTCGGACCTTTGCGCGCGCTATCCAGCGATTGAACCGGTGAAGTTGCTGGCAGATCATATGGTGTGGGACATCGAGGCGCGTTTCGTAGTCAGTTCTGAAAGCACCTGCTTAGTGTCTGGGTCGGGGTAAAAATTTATTGACATATCTGGTATGCCAGGTAGCATAAGTATTGTGCGCCGGAAAGTTCGGCGTACGGCTTGATCGGTCCTCTTGGGCTCGAAAGCATACTGAAGATGGCTACCAATACAGAAGGAGACAGCATATGGCACCTCGGTGGAAAAAATTGCTTCTGTCCGTGACAGCGGCCGTTGGCTTGATCGCGTCGGCGTCGGCGCCGGCTGAGCAAATCAAGGATCGCGTTCTGCAGGAAGGTCGTATCACGATTGGTATGGAGAATTCTGCGCCGTGGGCGTATAAGACCGCGGATGGTACTGTTACCGGCGTCCACCCGGATCTGATCAGAGCGGTTTTGGAGCCGTTGGGAATTAAGCAATTCGACTTTGTTATCATTGATTTTGGTGCGCTGATCCCCAGTCTGCTTGCCAAGAAGATAGACGTCGTGGCGTCCGGTATGGGAATCACGCCAGCCCGTTGCAAGCAGGTTATATTCAGTGATCCTGATCTTGCTAGTACTGATGCGATTCTGGTGAAAAAAGGAAATCCGTTAAATATTCACAGCTACGAAGACATTGTCAAGAATCCAGGGATCCGGATGGGGGGCTATCGCGGTAGTTCCAATACGGAAAATGCCCTGGCCGCTGGCATCCCACAAGGGCAAATGCAATTGTTCCAGGACGTTGACGGTCTCAGTGCAATCCAGGCAGGCCGTATCGATGCCTTAACGCTTGGTGTGGCCACTGCCGAGCGAATGCTCAAACAGCCTTTGGTAAGTGAGCGCCTCGAACGTGCTACTCCTTTCAAAGGACACATATTAAAGAATGGGCGTGAGGCGGCCAATTATGGTGCCATGGTATTTCGACCTGAAGATACGCAATTGCGGGACGCCTACAATGCGAGCTTTGAAAAGCTAAGAGCGAATGGTACGGTAAAAAGAATTTTGGCGAAATATGGTTTTCAGGAGGCTCCGGATGGTTTGACCGCCAAGGATCTGTGCTCTCCTGATTACTATAAGTAAGAACCCCAAAATCAAGGAGGACGTTGAGGTGTCAAGTCAGAAAATGCCGGTACTGGGAATAGTGAAGTTGGATCGTCCGGAAATCGCTGGTAGTAAGTCGTCGCCGGATCTCTGCGAGCCGGAGGGAATGATGCCATTCTCAGTGGACGACCCAACGATGTGGCAGCAACCTCTACAGAAGGTGGTTGCTGAAGGCACCGGCGGCGGAGGCCTGGACGGGCCTACTGAAGATGCTGTGCGCGGCATCCTTGAAGCCGCGCAACGACTAGACGGCCGCAGCCAACTCATCATTGGGAACTGTGGATACATGTGGAGCGCACGTGGGCATCTCTACCGGAAACTGTCAACACCGGTAGTGACAAGTGCACTCGAGTTTGTTGACCTGGCCTTAAAGATTACCACCGCACCGGTCGGGATCATCACCTGGAACGCGGCAACACTTAAGCCCTTAATGCATGGGGTGAATGAGCTCGAGCGTCTTCGTTTCCTGACGGTGCGTGATCTCCCCGACTGGGCAAATTGGCCGCAAGATCCCTTCGCCTCGGCTACGCCCCGTCGCTGGACCAAAGAGCGGATGGCCCAACAACTCCAACAACGTGTCGCGGATGCGTTTCGGGAAGGCGGCAATTTCGAACAGGTTGGCATCATTGTGATCGAGTGTACGCTGGTGCCGGACTTCCGTGACGCGATTCGGGCGGTGACATCGGTCCCAATCATCGATCTGCTTTCGTTCGCTAAGGCGGCATTGGACTAGGCCGCACTGACTGTCTTGGTTGTGCGAGCCTTTTAACGTTCAATTTTACTGGAATCAATGCGATGGCTAGTCCTTCGACTTCAACAGTCAGTGTGCTTGCGCGCTATGTGTGTGATCTAAAGTCCACTGACATTTCCGACAAGACCAAGCGACATGCCGCCATGTGTGTGCTCGATACGCTTGCGGCAGCTGCGGCCGGGCTCCATGTATCCAGCGTCGTAGCGGCCCGCGAGGCCAGTATGACCTTATTCGGGAAGGGGGAGGTCCCGCTTTGGTTTGACGGGAGGCAAACGACGGCGGCAGGCGCCATTTTTGCTAATAGCTGCGCCGCCGCGGTGCTCGATATGGACGATGGTCATAGTGAGGCACGCGGACATCCGGCCGCGGCCGTCATTCCCGCGGTGCTTAATCTTGCCGCGGAAATCGGAGCGTCTGCGGACGAGGTGCTGAGCGCGATCGCGATCGGCTACGAGGTCGGGATCAGAATTAAAGCGGCGCGCGGCGACCACGGCCAAAAGGGATGGAATGGCCAGTCCGGAGTGTGGACCGGATTTTGTGTAGCTGTCGCGACGGGGTGGCTACTCAGGGCTTCGGAAGAACAAATCGCAAACAGCATCGCATTGGCCGGTGTCTACAGTCCCAATCTGGTTGCAACGTCATATACCAAGGAGCTCGGGGCAGATGTGAAGGAAGGCATTCCCTGGAGCGCCGTCGCGGGCTACAGTTCGATGATCCTCGCCAAGCTGGGACATGCTGGTTTCCGCGATACCCTCGATCATTCGCCGTTTTATGACTCGTCCGTCATCCTTCACGAGTTGGGGGCGGGTGAGATGAAGATTGTTGGAAACTATTTCAAGCCCTATGCAAACTGCCGCCATTTCCATGCGGCGCTCAAGGCGCTTGAAACGGTGATGGCGGAGCATGCCATCAAGCCGAGCGATATTACTTCGGTAAAGGTCTATATCTATGACTATGCGATGAGGCTGTCTAATGCGACGCAGCCCGAGAATCTGACAGATATCCAATATAGTATTCCTTACTGCATGGCTATTATGGCGATTTTGGGTGCTGATTCGTTGATGCCAATCGATGAGTCTTTGCTCGGTCGCCCGGAGCTTGTCTCTTTCGCAGAGAAGGTCGAAATCGTTCCCGATCCAGAATACAGCGCGATTTATCCGCGAATGACGCTCAACCGCATCGATGTCTTCACTGCGAACGGAACGTATTCATCACCGACGACGCGGCCGCCATGCGGCCCTTACGCACCGATGTCGATGCAGGAACTGGAGCGCAAGTTTCGAAACGCATCAAGCAAGGTTCTGGACGAGCGGCAGCAAGAAGACTTGCTTCGTGCGTTCAATCGGCTACTGAATGGTGAAATCGCACCCTTGCTCGAGGCAATTGCAAGACCAGCAGCGATCGGTGCATAGAGGTTAGCATCATAGATGCCGTAGACGGATAGGCGGCACCCTCGAATCTACCCGTGGGTCGCCGCCGCACCGGTCCGCTCCTTTTCGGGGTAACTTAGATCTTTGAATCAGCGAGTTGAATGTATGACAATGTCAGAAACTGGGCGAGCGCAAACGGTCGCGGCCGCGGCAAAGACCCTTGAGAGGCGCCCGTCGTTGGGTGTCATCAAGCTGGATAGCGATGGCTCAACGGAGCAGTCACCAGAGGTGATCGACGAGCGTACGGTGATGCCGTTCGCGGTAGATGATCCCGCCTGCTGGACCGTGCCATTGTGTAAGACGGTTGCCAAGGGCGCCGACGCAGTCGCGAATAAGGTACCGACTCCGGAGGCATCACGCGGCATCCTGGACGCGGCTCAGCGGCTCGATGGCCAAACCGACCTGATCATCGGCGGCTGCGGATATATGTGGGCCTCTCGCGAACATCTTTACGAGCAGACGTCGACCCCCGTGCTGACGAGCGCGCTCGAGTTTCTCGACCTCGCCCTGCGCATGACCAAGCTTCCGGTCGGAATCATCACTTGGGACGCTGTGCCGCTCATGCCTTTGCTGAAAGATCATCGCGGCTTCGAACGGCTTCGTTTCGTGAGCATCCGCGATTTGCCCGACTTTCAGAAATGGGTCTTGGACCCATGCGGTAGACAAGTGCCATGCGGATGGAGCAAGGAGTTGATTGCGCAACAATTGAGCGAGCGTTTGGGGGAGGCCTTCGGCAAGAATGGAGTCTTCAACGATGTCGGCGTGTTGGTGCTCGAATGTACTTTGATGCCCGACTTCCGGGACACCATCCGTGGGCTAACACGCATTCCAATACTCGACCTTTTGAGTTTCGCCAAAGCGGTGCTTCAATAGTCGAGCGCGCGAGACATTGCGTGATCGACAGTGATAAGGAGACGTACCTGAGAAGCACCGACCGAGATTGCGTTGAGGGCGGTAGCTACACGCAGGTAGCAGGAGCTGCTTGGTGCGACGTGCGCGTGCGCGAGGACCGTGCGCATTGGCATAAATGTGTGTACGTTGGGAAGACTGACATAAATTCAGGAATGCTGATTGCGTGGGAACCAGTTTTGGAGAAGCGAATTTCGTGACGGTCGAAGACTCGCCGCCATCATCGAATTGTATAGAGGGTCGCGGGTGATTGACGCACTTGAACGTGATAGCTCAATGAAGGATCGGTATGGCCGACGAAGCTTACAAAAGGCGTCTGTACGGATCTGCCGCTGAAGTGTGAAGTCCTCTGAAGTGCGAAGTCTCCGCGAGATTGAATCGGATCCTGAAGGCTGCCCGCTCAGTGTCGCTACGAGCGGGCCACTAGGCCTTCGAGATGGTTGAGCCGGAAAGTTCTAATACTATCGAGGAATTTGTGGCGACTGTAGGAGCGAGGTTGCGAAGTATGGTTGAAGATTGGCTGGCCCCTGATCCCGAAAGAGGGATCCGAGTCAGCCATTTTGGACGATCCGCTACGAGACGTTATGTTCGCGTAGTCGCGGACAACCGAACCGGGCCTAGAGGGATGTTCTTCTTTCGTCACTCAGACGGGAAATGGTGCATCTTTCCACCCGATCCGGAGCGACCGGCTATGCACGCATCGAGAGCACCGGAATTTTGTCTCTTTGCGGCAAGCGTCGGCCAGGTAGGCTGATGGACGGCCGCTTGAATATGATCGAGTTGGAGACATTTGCTGCGGTGGTCGAATATCGCAGCTTCGCTCAAGCGGCGGCGGCGCTGAATATATCCTCTGCAGCAGTGACACGCCGGGTCAAGCGGCTCGAACAGTCGATCGGGGCGATGCTCCTGTTGCGCGAACCGGCCGTGCCGCCGACGAAAGCGGGCGAAGAAGTCTCTCGTCATTTCATGACTGTCCGGCTGCACGAGGATGACCTGCTTCGGCGTGTTACGCCGGGGAGAGCGACGACAACAGCGCTTGCGCTTGCCGTCAATGCTGATTCACTTGCCACCTGGTTCGAGCCGGTGACGCGCGAGCTGGCGCAACACCATGTGGCGCTCCAGATCGTCGTGGACGATCAGGACCATACGCTCGAGGCACTCGCGCGCGGCGACGTCAAGGGCTTTCTGTCCACGCTGCCGGAACCGGTGGTCGATCGTTTCGTGGCCGCGCCGGTTGGACAGATGCGCTATCAGTGTGTCGCCACACCGGGATTCGCGCGCGAACATTTTGCGGGTGGCCTGACCTTGCCGGGCGCGCTCGAGGCCACCGCCATCCTGTTTGACCGGAAGGATGCCCTGCACGATGCATTTTTCGCGTCGCATTTCGGCGTGACGGTCGGCCGGTACCCGCGGCACTATTTTCCTTCGCCGGTGGCGTTGCTCAATGCGATCCTGGACAATCTCGGCTATGGGCTGGTGCCCGCGTTGCAGGCGGAGCCGCTGATCGGCAGCGGCAGACTGGTTGCGCTCGCGCCCGGACATGATCTGCTGATCGATCTGTACTGGCATCACTGGGAGCATGAGCCCGAGCCGCTCGCGACGATTAGCGCACTGGTCATGGCGGCGGCGCGGCGAAGCCTGGTTCAGCGGGTCCAGAGGGATGAGGAAACCCGTTGAAGGGGACTTGTGGCGCTACGGTGATGTGTTCGCCGGTCGGACGCGAATGCTCAGCCGGCAGGCATCCTGGGGTTCTGGTCCGAAAGGGTGCATCACAAAGGGACGACATTACGGCTTCGCGAAAGGTGCGATGACAAGCCAGTGCGCGGTGCCGGGAAGCCGCTGCCGCGTCGACGAGTTGCGCACTCGATCTGCTGCCATGGCCGATGGTCGACTGGAAGTTCGGCCCCGTCGAGCCGAAGCCGCTGTCGCGCGTCGAGATATTCTCGGGCGCGAACCTTCACAAAGGAGGAGGACGTTTTATGGCGATTTCAGGCATGTCGTTGAGAAGCATGGTCGACGACTGGTTGGCACCCGACCCGGAGAGAGGATTTCGGGTCAGCCATTACGGGCGATCCGGGGCGGGACGTTATGTTTGCGTCGTCGCAGACAATGGGAGCGGATCGAAGGCGATGTTCTTTTTTCGGCACCGGGACGGCAGATGGTGCATTTATCCACCCGGTCCAGAGCGGCCATGCAGGTAAAGTCTCGTGTACGGAAGCTAGTGGTGCAGGCGTCCAGGTCTGAAAAGGTACCGGCAGGCCTGTGAAGGAAATCAGCCCGTGGCTATCCCCATCCGCTGGATACCAATTACGGTTTTCTGTCACGGTGAGTTCTGCAACGGATTACGCGCCGGTCTTGACCACCGAGCGCCCGGACAGGACGACCATTGACCCGCGCCAATGCCGGACGGCTGCGTGGCGTTGATGTTCCCGTGTCAGACGCGCTCGAAGAGCAGGGGGAAAGTGGACGATGCTCGAGGCACTCGCGCGTCCACGCAACCGGAACCGGTGGTCGACTGTTTTGTGGCCGCGCCGTTCGGGCAGATGCGCTGTCAGTGTGTCGCCACGCGCGCGAATATTTCGCTGGTGGCCTGACTAGACGGCGTCAAGCAGCACGGCCGGTCAGCGACAAATGGAATGAACGCCCCCACCTACCAGGTGGGTGACGCCGAAGAGGCGGACCCTCACGGGCCGACGGCATCAAAGTGCCCAAATGGAAGATCATTGAGGTCTTCACAGGCTAACCGGAGGGTCCGAAATGAAGTATACGACGGTCGGGGTGGACATCGCGAAGAACGTCTTCCAGCTTCACTGGGTGGATGCCGGCACAGGCGAGATTGTGAACAAGCAACTGAAGCGCGCCGCATTCCTCGAGCATTTTGCGAATCGCGAGCCTTGCGTCATCGGAATGGAGGCCTGCGGCGGTGCCCAGCATTGGGCACGGCGATTGATGGAGATGGGCCATCAGGTCAAGCTGATGCCGGCGAAGTTCGTCAAGGCTTTCAATATCGGCAACAAGAACGATCCTGCAGATGCTCGTGCGATCTGGATGGCCACGCAGATGCCGAGCAAGCCCGTCGCTGTGAAGACCGAAGCCCAGCAGGCTGTATTGGCGCTGCATCGGTTGCGGCAGCAGAAGATCAAGTTCCGCACGATGCAGATGAACAGTCTGCGAGGCTTGCTGACAGAGTACGGTGAGGTGATGGCCAAGAGTCGCGCCGCGCTGGATAAAGCGATTCCCGGGGTGCTGGCGAGGCTGGCCGAGCGTCTACCGGCGATGCTGATCGACTCGTTACGCGAACTTTGGAATGACCTTGATCGACTCGACAAACAGATCGCTGACATTGAGCGAAGTTTGCACACATGGATGAAAGAGGACAAGGCATGCAAGGCGATTGCCGCGATCCCCGGCGTTGGCCTGCTGACGGCGACGGCCACTGTCGCCACGATGGGTGACGCCAAGGCGTTCAGGTCCGGACGGGAGTTTGCCGCGTGGCTCGGTCTCGTACCAAAGCAGATCGGCACTGGCGGGAAGATCCAGCTATTGGGTATCAGCCGGCGCGGCGACACGTATGTGCGGACGTTACTGATCCACGGAGCACGCAGCGTGCTCTTCCACGGCAAGCACGCCGGGTCGTGGGCTGAGCAGTTGCAGAAACGGCGACCATCCAACGTGGTGACTGTAGCACTTGCCAACAAGATGGCCCGAACAATCTGGGCGGTTCTCGCACATGGCACGCCATACAACCAGGGGCACGTCAGTGCACAACCGGCTTGATCAGTTGAACCATATGGAAGATTGAAGCTTGCAGGATGACGTCGAAAGGTTGCGTTGGCAATCGAGCGTGATGACAAGACAGGTCGGACCTGAACTCGCTAAGCCTGAAAGATAATTTGAGCGCGTAGCTCGTGCGACAAATGAGGAGCGAGTCAGCGGATTTCATCGAGGCCCGCAGCGTATGAGGCTGCAATGAGGCCGCATATAAAGCTGCAACCTATCCTGTCGATGCAAAGCGCAAGAAAACCTGGCGCATCGGGGGCGTTCATATAAACTACCTTGGCCGGTCGACGGGTGTAGTTGTCGCTGGTTAAGAGGCCATAGTTGTCGCTCCTTCGTCGTAGTTGTCGCTGGGTAATTGTCGTCGGCGCACGTTCTGTTTGTCGCTGGCCTTACGGCGGCGATAGCTCTCAACGTTGAGCTCGAAGATCGTCGAGTGATGCACGAGCCGGTCGATTGCGGCGATGGTCATGCCGGGGTCGGGGAAGACATCGTTCCAGCCCGAGAATGGCTGGTTGGCTGTGATCAGAAGGCTTTTGCGCTCATACCGCTCGGCGATCAGTTCGAACAGCACGCTGGTTTCGGCCTGGTCCTTGCGCGCGTACGACAGATCATCAAGTAACGTTGTGCAAAACGTTACTGGACTTGTACTAAACCGCTGACGCGGTAGTGGGAGGTGGGCACAGGTCTATGACTGACGTTTCATGAAGTGGGTCGTCTGGCGCTGAACCCCAGCGAGGCGGTGACCGGTATCACCAGGAGCAGTATGTGAACGCCCGGTTGGGCATTCCACCCACTGCTTCCAGGAGGCTCGCCATGACGCCACTGCGCCAACGCATGCTGCATGACATGCAGATCCGCAACCTTGCAGATAATACCCAGAAGTCCTATCTGATTCAGGTATCCAGTTTCGCCCGACACTTCCGCCCCATGCGCGCTAGTTGCCACCGCACCTGTTTCCGTACACGTTCGCCTTTCCTGACGAGGCCAACGCGGCTGCACTCGTGCCTTCGACCCACTGGCGCACCAGCGTACTCCAGAATGGCGGGTGATTTGCCGGTTCACGCGCACATTCCCGCTTTCTTTACAGGTGATGCTTCCCACTCTCGCCAGAAGTCCCGGTCTGATCGCCCCTGCAAGACATCACAAATTACCGCGGCGGTCATTCAATGCCCATAGCGGCCACCGCCTGTGGAGCGGTTCAGCACAAACATTTTTTTGATTACCGGTCGCGGATCAGGTCCGACGACATGGTGATGCGCTGGTTGCCGCGACCGCCAACCAAAAAAATCTCTGCCCTATGTGCAGCACCTCGTTATGTGGACTCAAGTTCCGTGACCCTTGACGAGCGGGACTTTGAGGCCGGAGAACTACACATAACTGGAACGAGCTATTGTGATTCTTCCGTTCACTTGAATGGGAGATTCACATGCTCGAATTTCTCTTTTCCCGCGATTGGCCGCACTATGCTGCAAGCCCGCAAGGGCCGTTGGTCAGCAATTTTGCGGCTTGGATCGTCGAGCGCGGTTATACCCGCATTTGCGCACAGCGCCATGTACACCGGTTCCGTGAGGTTCTTGCCTATAACCATGTAGCGGCCGGCACCTGCCTGACGATTACTTCGACTGCGCTGTCACACTGGTTCGCACCGTGGTCGCACGAGACGTCATACCGTGCCACGCAGCGAGCGACAGTGCGGTTTTTATGTGATCGAGGTCTCTTCATTCCGGCAGCTAAACCGAGCCGGTTTGACCCGCTTATTTCGCAATACCGATCCCACCTCATTGATCTGCGCGGACTTGCTCCTGCAACAGTCGAACAACACCTGAGGACGGTTACTGGCTTCCTGTCGAGCGCCTGTTCGAAGCGCCGCCTTGCCAGCGTCACACCGAACGATGTTGAGCGCTTTGTTGAGCAGACCAGCAAGCGTCTTTGCCGCCAGACACTTCAGCATACGATTGCGCACTTGCGTGCCTTTCTGCGGTTCTGCGCCAATCAATGCTACACAAGGAATCGGCTCGATGTTATCGACACGCCGCGTACATATCGCGGAGAACTGCCACCGCGGGCGTTGGATTGGAGCACGGTAAGCAAGCTTCTGCATTCGATCGACCGTTCTAGCGTTGAGGGTTGCCGTGACCACGCGATTCTGTACCTGATGGCCTACTATGGGCTGCGCCCTTCAGAAGTCACCAGCTTGACGCTCGACTCGATAGACTGGGAGAACGATATCCTGCATGTGGACCCGCGCAAGACCCGGTCGGTATTAGTTATGCCGCTTAACGGCCGAACGCGACATGTACTCGAGCGCTATCTACGCCGCCGACCATCCCTGACGAGCACGCGCCGGTTATTCCTGAGAATGCGCTGCCCGGCCGGTCCGATCAAGGCGGCAACGATCGAACACATCTATACCAAGCGTGCACGACTCAGTGGCCTGCCCGTTCTTCAAACTAGTCCCTGCTGCCTAAGACATAGCTTCGCCATGCGCTTGCTCGAGCGAGGTGTCGGAGTATAGATGATCGGCGATCTGCTCGGTCACCATTCCCTCGAGAGCACGTGTGTCTATCTTCGCCTGCATGTGGAGGCGCTGCGCCAGGTTGCGCTACCGGTACCTAGATGTGGTCGCGTCTCAATGAAGGGGGCATCATGAAACACCAACTCGACACAACCGCACTTGATCCCGTCATCAGTCGATATCTTGCGCACCGCCGGACGCTAGGGCGTCAATACAGCAACCAGGAGCGTACCCTGATTTCGATGAGGGACTTCCTCGTCCGAACTGGTGAATCGGACCTGAACAACACGCTGTTCGAATCGTGGTGCAAGACCTTCGACTCCCTCATCTCGAACGTGCGCCGCGCCCGTCAGGTTGCCGTGCGCAATTTCTGCCTCTACCGGCAACGTACCGAGCCCCGGTGTTTCGTGCCGGACATCATCCGCTTTGCCCGCCGACAACCACATGCTACACCGATTATCCTGACTCCAGCGCAGGTTGGGCGGGTACTCGAGCTTGCCGGCACGCGTCAGGCCACGGCGACATCGCCACTAAGACCGTATGTCCTCCGCTTGGCGGTTGTCCTGTTGTACACCGCCGGGCTGAGGCGAAGGGAATTGCTACGATTAACGTTGGCCGATGTAGACGCGCACGCTGGAGTCCTGCACGTACGCGAATCCAAGTTTCACAAATCGAGGTGGGTTCCGCTTTCGGGGGGTGCCCGGCTGGAGCTGCGCCGCTACCTCATGCGCCGCCTCGCTCCCCCGCTCGACACTACGCCGTTGCCACCGTTACTGTGCAATATGCACCATGGTCTGCGAGGCTACACTGGAACAGGATTGCATGAAGGTATCGCGGGATTACTGCAAGACGCAGGCCTCCGGGATGCCGATGGACGGGTTCCTCGTATTCACGACTTTAGGCATTCCTTTGCAATTGAGGCCCTGATGCGATGGTATCGACAGGGCGCGGACGTCCAGTCCAACCTCCCAAAGCTCGCACTCTACATGGGTCACGTATCAATCGTATCGACGGCCTACTATTTGCGCTGGATTCCGGAACTCCAGGAGCTTGCGAGCAAGCGGTTCGCGAAACGGTTTGGCTATCTTGTTCAGGGAGAGCAATTATGAAACGGCATCCTTACTCCGATGAGCTCGGACGGAGTCTCGTCCGATTCTTCCAAGATTATCTGCCTACGTTGCGAGGGATGAGCCGGCACACGATCCATAGCTATCGCGACACGCTGGTGCTTCTGCTGCGATTTCTTAGCGAAGCGACACCGCGGGATTGAACGTCTGGATCTTGCGGCGATCAACGCTGAATCGGTCGGACAGTTCCTGACATCTCTTGAGCAAGACCGCCACAACGGCATTGCCACGCGTAATGCCCGGCTTGCCGCGATTCATACGTTCGCGCGGTTCCTGGCAACTGAAGGTCCTGAACATCTGGCGGCGGCGCAGGCAATCCTTGGCATTCCATTCAAACGCGGCGACGGTCAGCGCCGATCGAATATCTTGAGCAGGACGAGGTCGAGGCGCTGCTGAATGCGGTCGATCGGACAACAGTTCCCGGTCGGCGTGACTACGCGTTGTTCTCACTGATGTTCAATACCGGCGCGAGGGTGCAGGAGGTACCTGACCTTCGTTTATGCGACCTACGGTTACAACGGCCGTGCCAGGTAAGGCTCCAAGGCAAGGGAAACAAAGTCCGCGTCTGTCCGATCTGGCCACAGACTGCCAGGTTGTTGCAGCGCCTCGTCGAAGAACGGCCGTACGCGCTTGATGCAACCACAGCATTGTTTGTCAATAATCGCGGCGACAAGCTCACTCGTTTCGGGGTGTACTACCTGCTTCGCAGGCATCTTGCAACCGCCGAAGCGAACGTACCTACCCTCCGGGAGAAACGCATCCACCCTCATTCTCTGAGGCATACGACAGCGCTCTCCTTGCTAAAGTCAGGTGTAGACTTCCCAACGATTAGCCAGTGGCTTGGCCACGCGAGTCTCGATACAACGATGCGCTATGCGAAATCAGACATCGACATGAAGCGCCAGGCACTCCTTCAAGTGTTTACGGACATATTGACCAAAGTATCGTCCGACCGGGGAACATTCGGACGCTTGCCGATTATCGACTGGTTGAAGCGGCTCTGATACTTATGTGGAGTCCGCGTCATCGCGACCGGCCGTCACTATGCCTCGTCCGGCCGAACTCCACATAACGGAGCACTGCACATAGATCAAGGATGATGAGATCGAAGCGATCGAGCTTCGCAAGTGCGGACGGCAATTGCAGGCTTTGACGCGCAGCCTGCAACTTCTGGACGAGTTCGCTCGTGCGCGTGAACAGAACCCGGTAACCGGCGTCAATCAACGCATGGCCGATGGCCGATCCCAGATGACTCTTGCCGGCGCCAGACGAACCCGCTACACACTGCCCATCGTCATTGCGATGATGTGATCATCCGCTATCCGTTTCACCCTCGCTGCGGTGAACGGATAACCGTCATCGGGATGAACAATTACCGGGGCGAGTCGTATCTGACTATCAGGCAGCCCGATGGCACCCTGACGCATCTTCCGCCGTGGATGACAGGCGAGGATGCTGCCCGCATGTCTGTCGTCGTCCAGCCGGAATTGCCTCATGCGGTGCTGATTGAACTTCTGCGCCTGGTCGACACGGCGTTATCGTGCTTTGCGGCGGTAACACCTGAGGGAGGCAAAGATGCGCAACCAGATGACGAGGCAGAAGGATCTGTTCGAGGAAACCGTGCCGGAGGCGTTAGTATCAGAGGAGATTCAAGCCGAGCTGGTGACGCAACTGGCGCTGCTGATGTTCGCGTTGATCGACGTCATCGAAGCGGAGGCGCGTGATGAGCAAGATCGGCGCTGAACACCTTTCCCGTCGTGCATACGTGTACGTCCGTCAGTCAACGCTGGATCAGGTCCACCACAATCGCGAGAGCCAGTTGCGCCAATACGGGCTTGCCGATCGCGCACGCGGACTTGGCTGGCCAGATGCGACGGTTATCGATGACGACCTGGGTCGCTCCGGCTCTGGCAATCATCGTCCTGGGTTCGAGCGCCTGTTGGTGGCGCTCTGCAGCGGCGAAGTGGGTGCCGTATTCTGCATCGAAGCGTCGCGTCTCGTGCGCAATGGTCGTGACTGGCACACGCTTCTGGAATTCTGCCGTCTTGTAGGATGCCTGCTGATTGACGAAGATGGAATTTACGATCCGAGACAGCCTAACGATCGCCTCCTGTTAGGCATGAAGGGCACGCTTTCCGAGATGGAGCTTTCGACGTTTCGCCAACGCTCACAGGCGGCTCTTGATCAGAAAGCCAAACGCGGTGAACTGTTCACTTCGGTGCCAATCGGTTATGTGCGTGCACAAGGAAACCGTATCGAGAAGGATCCTGACGCCCGCGTTCGGGAAGCGCTCGATCTGGCGTTCCGGAAGT
This sequence comes from Paraburkholderia sabiae, assembly GCF_030412785.1. Taxonomy (NCBI): domain Bacteria; kingdom Pseudomonadati; phylum Pseudomonadota; class Betaproteobacteria; order Burkholderiales; family Burkholderiaceae; genus Paraburkholderia; species Paraburkholderia sabiae. The sequence continues at coordinate 74,694 of NZ_CP125297.1, read as the reverse complement.
TTCGCGAGTTTGGTAGCGTCAGGCAGGTGCTTCTATGGATTCGACAGGAATGCATTGAGCTACCCGCGGTGAACTACGGCCCGGACGGGCGCCACATTGTATGGAAGCTTCCCGTCTATAACACCCTTCTGCACATCCTGACGAATCCGACGTATGGCGGCGCATACGCGTTTGGCAAGACCCGGACTATTGCTCGCATTGTGAACGGACGCAAGCGAGTGTTTGCGGGCAACCCCCTCCAGCGCGAGAAATGGCAGGCCTTGATCATCGAGCACCACGCGGGCTACATTAGCTGGGACGAGTATGAGGCGAATCGCAAATTGATTACCAATAACGCGAACATGAAGGGCAACATGGTCCGCGGCGCTGTCAAGCGCGGGAGCTCGCTTCTGGCGGGACTGCTTCGTTGCGGTCACTGCGGGCGCAAGCTGCACGTTGCGTATTCCGGCACCAAAGGCACCGTCGCGCGGTACAACTGTCAGGGCAGCATGATCAATCATGGTGGCCCTCGCTGCATTTCGTTTGGTGCGGTTCGTGTTGATCAACGCGTTACTGAAGAAGTTTTGCGCCAGCTTCAACCGTTAGGTATTCGTGCATCACTCGAGGCCATCGAGCGTGCGCGAACAGAGCAGGACGAACGCGTGCGGCACAAGGAGCTGGCGCTTGAACAGGCGCGATATGAAGCTGCGCGAGCACGTCGGCAATACGATGCGATTGATCCTGAGAACCGGCTGGTTGCGGCGGAACTTGAGCGACGGTGGAATGAAACGCTGAAGACGCAGGCGCAAATACAGACCGAGCTGGACCTCCTGCGCGAACAGTCATCGAGGGCGCTGAGTGTAGGCGCGCGTGATGAACTTCTGCGACTCGGTGAAGACCTGCCCCGGCTATGGCATCACCCGGCCAGTTCGGTCGAGATCAAGAAACGCATTCTTAGGACGGTCGTCAAGGAGATCGTTGCCACAAAGCAGGACGACACGATTCGTGCACTCGTGCATTGGCAAGGAGGCGATCACACCGAGATCGTGTTCGAGAAGAGCCACACAGGTGAGCATCGCTGGGCCACCGATGTCGCAACGATAGACATTGTTCGCGCGTTGGCGAGAACGTTGGCAGATCAAGGCGTAGCGGCGGTCATCAATCGACTGGGCAAACGGACGGCGAAGGGCCACACCTGGACCGCTGCGCGAATCTGCACGCTGCGGAAAGACCGTCGCATCCCTGCATATCGCGAGGGCGAACGGCAGGAGCGCCGCGAACTGACGGTTACAGAAGTAGCGACCCTGCTGGGTATCAGTGCGCCAACCGTCATCCGCCTGATTCGAGTCGGGAGGTTGCCGGCGTCACAGGCTTGTCTGGGCGCGCCATGGATCACCCAGCAGGTGGACGTCGACAATTATCTGGTGCGACGGGCTGCGGACCATCCGCAATCAGATAACTCAAATCAGTTATCCATTGATCTTCAATGACATAGGGAGGTGAGCATTATGTCTCGTGCACGGGCGGCCCGAACAGGAGAATTGTGGCGCCTTTCTCCAGCCAGGAATCCCCAGTTGCCAGCGCCGTAACATGTGCTTTCGAGACCATCGGCACCATACCGAAGTCGAAGGTGGCGAGCGTTTTGGTCGGATCCAGATGCGACTCAGCCCTGTGCCGCTCAATGCGTCGTTTGGCACGTTCGGCCAGTTCGTGCTCGAGCAGCGCGCCGAGCAGGCGCGCTGCCTGCCAGCCTTCCCTGTCTGAACGTTCGACGAACTCGGGCCACAACCTGCCGATTGTTGGCAAACGCAATCGTTGAGCATCAGGGCCATGCGGCCGTTGTCATTGGCGGGTGCGTTCATGCCGCCACCTTGTCGAGCAACGCGTCATAGACTGCGACGGGTGGCATGTGAACCACCACCTCGGGACACAAGGTCTGACGTGGCGCGAATTCGTCGCGCAACTGCTTGAGGTCGGGCAGTTCGTCTGCGTCGAACAACGTGTCGAGCCGCTCGGCGAGTACGGCCTCGACGCCGTGGAGGCCCGCGAGTTCAAGCAGGCCAACCATGATCTTGCAGGCCTGGCGTTGCGTCAGTTGTGCCTCCAGCCGCTCCCAGGTTCGACGGTAAGCCTCGCGAGGAAACAGCGCGTCACGAAACGCGAGTCCCTTGAACGCCTGAGGTTTGCGCCTGAGCGAGTCGATGAAGTGGCGGTAATCAAGTGCGTGACGGTTGTCGGCAGAACGGGAGCCTCGCGGCGTGCTGTGCACCAGTGCGCCAGACAGGTAGCAGTCGAGCCGGTCACCATAGATCCGCACCTTCAGCCGGTGGCCGATCAGGCGCGACGGCGCACTGTAGAGGATGCCGCGCACGGTAAATGTGCTGCAGCGGGTCACAAGTGCTTCGTCTTCGACGAAGTCAGTGGTGCGACGTTCAGGCAGATCCCGCAGTTGTTCGCGCTCAATGCGAAACGCAGCGGCGTTGCGCCGGTTTCGACGCATTACCACCTCACGTACGAATTCATCGTAGGCGGGCCGGTCAGCGAAGTCGCGATGGCCTCGAAGCATCAAGGCTTGGTCGACGGCTTCCTTCAGATACCGATGCGAGGATTCCACACTCCCGTTCTCGTGACCCAGACCGCGATTGTTACGCGTGCCCTCCATGCCGTAATGATCGAGCAGAGCTGCGTAACGCGTCGTGAAGTCCTCCTGCTTGGTCAGATTCCTGAAGGCGGCCGACAGGCTGTCAGTGCGATGTTCACGCGGGCAGCCTCCCGCCTGCCATAGCGCGTTCTGCAATCCGGTCGCGAGGGCTTCGAAACTCTCACCGCCCTCGACTACGTTTGCGTACTCCCAACGTGAGAACGCCAGCACGAAGTGATACAGCCGGTGACCAAACGGGGCGCCGCCGATCGTCACGCACAGCTTGCTCATATCGGTGAAGTCCGATAGTCCGCGCACGCCGGGCTGATGCTCCTGAGGGAAGAACACTTCTTGGGTAGGGCCCTCAAGAGCCCGCCACTGGCGAATACGCCGTTCTAGCGTACGTCGCATGCTATCGGGATAACGATCCGGGTGATCATCCTGCAGCTTGCGCAGGATTGTGATGCCCATCAGGTGGGGCGCGTTGCGCAGCAACGGCACGACTTCGCTATCCCAGACCTCGGTGAACGGATCGGGACGGGTCCGCCACGAATGTCGTGGCTTCTGGGATGGCAAGGTTGCATCACGTTCGATGCGGCGTGCCGTACGCACACTGATGCCGGTCTTGGCGGCCGCCACTTCCTGCGAATGATGTTTGCGCTTGTTCATGTAGAGCGAGGTAATCGGCGCGGTGGCCGCAAGGCGTTTGCAAGAAACATACGGTGAACGCTATTGCGGTAAGGTGGAATCCCGCGCGGGAGAAGACCGATTCGCCAATGGTGCGTTTCTGCCCGCTGTAGAGCGTGGTCCTGGGTCACGTCGGCGACATTGGTGAGACCGTGATGAACGGCCATCCCGTTTGAGAGAGTGAGTACAACGACGTACCCGAACCTGTGCGGCACACCTCGAACCGAAAGGACGATCATCATGGCAACGCGCACAAGAAGAACGCTAGATATAGCCTACCCGAACGCTGCGGGCATCGATATCGGCTCGGCAAGTCATTATGTGGCGGTGCCAGCTGATCGTGACGATGAACCTGTGCGCGAGTTCAAGAGTTTCACGTGTGAGTTGGATAACCTGGTCACTTGGCTCACGGCCTGCAACGTCGATATTGTCGCGATGGAGTCGACGGGCGTCTACTGGATACCCGTATACGAGTTGCTGGAATCGCGGGGTTTCACGGTCCATCTGGTCAATGCCCGGCATGTGAAGAACGTTTCGGGCCGGAAGAGCGATGTGCTCGACTGCCAATGGTTGCAGCAACTGATGAGTTACGGCTTGCTGTCCGGCGCGTTTCGCCCAACAGACGAAATTTGCGCCTTGCGGGCGGTGTCCCGACAACGCGATATGCTGCTGCGCTACCAGGCACGGCACGTCCAGCATATACAGAAAGCCTTATCGCAAATGAACGTTCAACTCGCCAATGTGATCTCTGACATCATGGGCGAGACGGGACAGAAGATCGTGCGCGCCATCATCGCCGGCGAACGCAATGCCACAACCTTGGCCAAGCTGAAGCACGCTCGAATCCGCGCCAGTGAAGAGGAAATCGTCAAGTCGTTGCAGGGCAATTGGCGCAGCGAGCATCTCTTCACACTAAAGCAGGCCATGTCGCTGTATGACGCATACGGCGTGGAATTAATGGCGTGTGACCAACAGCTTGAGGCCATGCTCGCCGTGCTGCAAAAGCACGCTGGAGCTCAGGATAAGCCCCAGCGTCCTTCTCGCGGGAAGAACGCTCCACGCTTCGATTTGCGTACATACCTGATCGGCCTGTGCGGTGTTGATCTGACACGTATCAACGGCATCGACACGGCAACCGCACTGAAGGTCATTTCCGAAACCGGCCCGGACCTCTCCCGCTTCAGGAGCGCCAAGCAATTCGTAGCATGGCTTGGTTTGTGTCCTGGAACGAAGATCTCGGGAGGCAAGATACTATCCAGCGCGAGCAAGCGGACTACCAACCGTGCTGCACAGGCCTTACGTCTCGCTGCGGCAGCACTACGCACGAGCCAGTCCGCACTGGGCGCCTACTACCGGCGTATGTGTGCCAGACTCGACCGGCCCAAAGCAATCACGGCAACCGCGCACAAGCTGGCGCGTCTCATTTATGCGATGTTGACCAAGGGCGGCGAGTATATCGATCAAGGACAAGACTACTACGAAGAACGTTACCGTCAACGTGTCATGCATCATCTTGCCCGTCGAGCAGAAAAACTGGGGTTCAAGCTCACCCCTGTTTCGGAGGCTGCATAAAACCACTCACAAAATCAAGACCTTGGGGTATGTTTCTTGAGAGACGAACCTGTTGGTCGGTGATGCGGGTTCCAGACATGAGCTGACCGCTTCTTATTTAAGCTTCGATCAGCCCATCCTAAAGCCCCGCCGACACAGCGCTGCCGGTGGTTCGTCGTCTCCGGCGGCTACGCCGCCTGCGACTCCTCACCACCGGCCAAAACAATCGTCAACGACCGGCCAAGGTAGTTTATATGAACGCCCCCGATGCGCCAGGTTTTCTTGCGCTTTGCATCGACAGGATAGGTTGCAGCTTTATATGCGGCCTCATTGCAGCCTCATACGCTGCGGGCCTCGATGAAATCCGCTGACTCGCTCCTCATTTGTCGCACGAGCTACGCGCTCAAATTATCTTTCAGGCTTAGCGAGTTCAGGTCCGACCTGTCTTGTCATCACGCTCGATTGCCAACGCAACCTTTCGACGTCATCCTGCAAGCTTCAATCTTCCATATGGTTCAACTGATCAAGCCGGTTGTGCACTGACGTGCCCCTGGTTGTATGGCGTGCCATGTGCGAGAACCGCCCAGATTGTTCGGGCCATCTTGTTGGCAAGTGCTACAGTCACCACGTTGGATGGTCGCCGTTTCTGCAACTGCTCAGCCCACGACCCGGCGTGCTTGCCGTGGAAGAGCACGCTGCGTGCTCCGTGGATCAGTAACGTCCGCACATACGTGTCGCCGCGCCGGCTGATACCCAATAGCTGGATCTTCCCGCCAGTGCCGATCTGCTTTGGTACGAGACCGAGCCACGCGGCAAACTCCCGTCCGGACCTGAACGCCTTGGCGTCACCCATCGTGGCGACAGTGGCCGTCGCCGTCAGCAGGCCAACGCCGGGGATCGCGGCAATCGCCTTGCATGCCTTGTCCTCTTTCATCCATGTGTGCAAACTTCGCTCAATGTCAGCGATCTGTTTGTCGAGTCGATCAAGGTCATTCCAAAGTTCGCGTAACGAGTCGATCAGCATCGCCGGTAGACGCTCGGCCAGCCTCGCCAGCACCCCGGGAATCGCTTTATCCAGCGCGGCGCGACTCTTGGCCATCACCTCACCGTACTCTGCCACCAAGCCTCGCAGACTGTTCATCTGCATCGTGCGGAACTTGATCTTTTGTTGCCGCAACCGATGCAGCGCCAATACAGCCTGCTGGGCTTCGGTCTTCACAGCGACGGGCTTGCTCGGCATCTGCGTGGCCATCCAGATCGCACGAGCATCTGCAGGATCGTTCTTGTTGCCGATATTGAAAGCCTTGACGAACTTCGCCGGCATCAGCTTGACCTGATGGCCCATCTCCATCAATCGCCGTGCCCAATGCTGGGCACCGCCGCAGGCCTCCATTCCGATGAGGCAAGGCTCGCGATTCGCAAAATGCTCGAGGAATGCGGCGCGCTTCAGTTGCTTGTTCACAATCTCGCCTGTGCCGGCATCCACCCAGTGAAGCTGGAAGACGTTCTTCGCGATGTCCACCCCGACCGTCGTATACTTCATTTCGGACCCTCCGGTTAGCCTGTGAAGACCTCAATGATCTTCCATTTGGGCACTTTGATGCCGTCGGCCCGTGAGGGTCCGCCTCTTCGGCGTCACCCACCTGGTAGGTGGGAGCGTTCATTCCATTTGTCGCCGCCCAGGCAACCATTCGCTTCTTGCGCATTCTCAATCCCGCTTCCTCAGCAGTGTCCCTTGCGGTTCACCTGCCAGCATCCCATTGAATCACATTAAATCGGGCGTTGGCGAAGAATCGGGGTTCCCGCGTTCCCGTCTCTACCGACCCGAATACTCCCGGGCCTATCCGTTTAGCACCTGCCTATCCCCGACGGCGCTTCGACGACGTGCATCCATAACAAAGAGATGCAACCGGCCGTTCACCATTTTGGTCAGAGCCTTTCAGCAGCTTTGGCCCAATCGTCATAACGAGGGTTACAACAGTTCACCTATGTTGCGCATGCGGAACTTGCCTGGCCCCCACGCCGCACGGCTGCTGGCAGTGTCGACTCATCTCCGGTCGCCCGGTGAGTCGCCCATAAGGAGGGTACGTTGTCCCCGAAGCTTCGAACCCGACCGTTACCGGTCGCGCATGTTCAGGTAGATCCTATGTACGGTAAGGCGGCGGCGACCGGGGGGCCATATCGGTAAAATCTAGCGTGTCGTGGAGTTCCTCACAGGAGGGCGTCATGCATACACAGGAAACGCAAGGCAACGTAACAGAAGTAGTGCTGGCTGGCCGTATCGCTTGAACTGGCGGCGGCAAAGTGGAAAGTCGCGCTGCATGACGGGCATCGAGAAAGCCCGTCGATTCACACGGTGGCACAAGCCGACCCTGCCGCCCGTCTGCAGGCCGTGCTTACGCTGATTGCCACCCAGAAACAGGCATGGGCACTGCCCGACAACACGCGCATCGTCGTGAGCTACGAAGCCGGCCAGGATGCATTCTGGATCTTCAGGGCTCTGCAGGCTCGCGGCATCGAATGTTACGTCGTCGATCCCGCGAGCATTCCAGTCCAACGCCAAAAGCGCCGCGCAAAGACCGACCGGCTTGACGTGACGAAGCTGGTCATCAACTTGCGGGCCTGGCTCGGCGGCGAACGCGACCAAATACGCGCGGTGCACGTCCCCTCTGCGCAAGACGAAGCTTCGCGCCACCTGATGCGTGATCGCGGCCAACTGCAGAAGGAAGTGCTGCAACGCCGTGACCGCATGCGCAAGCTGCTGGCCACAGTCGGCTGCTGGGAGAATGTCATCAGCCGTAAATTCGCCACCCGCCTCGCATGCCGTGAAGTGTGTTGTCACGATGGTGCCCCGCTGCCCGACGAACTCCACGAACGCCTGCTGCGCGAGTGCGAGCGGCTGGCGCTGGTCGAGAAGCAGGCGGCCGCCCTGGAAAAGGCCTACCACCTCCACCTTCCCGAACGTGCGCGCGAGCGTATTGATCATCTCACACGCCGCCAGGTGGGTACGGGCCCGGTCCCGCAACCCTATGACAGCGGCGAGACCCAGATAGATCAGGGGATCAGCAAACAGGGCAACCGGCGCGTGCGCGCCTTACTGATTGAAACGGCATGACATGGATACGGTATCAGCCCGGCAGCCTGCTCACCCGCTGGTTCAACGAGCGCACGAAGGGCACTGGCCCCAACCGACGCGCTCGACGTATTGCTATCGTCGCGGTGGCGCGACGCCTGGTCATCGCGCTATGGCGCTACCTCAAGGACGGTGTGATTCCCGAAGGCGCTGAACTCAAAATGCGATAAGGATACCTATCAGATCAGGTAGCGCAGCAACGGATCAAATGAAACAGATACTCGCCGGTCTGAATGGAATATGCCCGAGCAGTTGCCGGGTTGCTCAATAGCAACCGAACGATATAGATGGGGCATACTCCTGGTGAACCTTCCAGCGTAACGCGCATAGGATGCGGCCGGCTGTCCGCCGGCGGATAGAAGGCGGTGAGACGTGAAGGTCTCACGTGCGCAACGCGCTTCAGACACTTGCGAGATAGTTTCGTCCCCCAACGCGCCTGCATGACGAGGACCTAAGATGGTAGAAAATGTACTGATCCCTTGAAGAGACCAGGAACCAAAAAAGCCTTGACTATTTTCTCCTGGGTGGCAAATCTCTTCTCTGCCTTGTCACATTCAACCACCTGAACCTTCCACTCTTGAAGGTGCGCCGCAGTAACGGGGCTGCGGTGATTCACCCCGCATTTGTGAAGTCACACAATGCCGAAAACTAAGAAGGCACTGCAGGGCGTCGTTACGGTGCTCGAACGCTTGCATTACGCGGTGGATGTGCCCGTGCGCTCCACGGCAATCTGAAGATTTCTCGCCGCAGCCGCAAGAGAAGGCTTTGTCAACTTGAGACAGACAATTCGATCTATGTAGAGAAAGTACGGATTCGCTGTTAATGTGCCTGTGAGCCGTTTTTCACGTCCGCCTAGTCCTGTTGTCCGAGCAGACGCCTTCAGCGCACGAAACGCCGCGTCGATCGGACCACCGGGCACGAACGTCTACCAGACCACCGCGCTGCGACGTTTAATTCCTGTACCAAGCCCTTCACTAGGCTTACGTGCCTAGTTGCAGCGTAGGCAAACAAGCAATCGAGCGGATAAGCAAGTTCCAACACCTCTTGGCCATGCAATACCTCTCTCCGTCCGCTGCCGACGGGCCTACGGTACGGGGTGAACGTTCAAATGGGACATCAACGCCTGCATCGTTTCCGCTGCCGCCACTTCGTGCGAGCCGTCGGTGGAAACCACGGTCACGTCGGCCAGAGCATAAAGTGGGTAGCGGTCGTCGATCAATCTACGCAGAGCGTCATCCGGATCGGGCGTTTGCAGCAGCGGCCGGTTGGCTCGCGAACGCACGCGGCGGACCAATACGTCGAAGTCGGCTTTCAGCCAGATCGACAATCCCTTCTCCGCAATCCGCGCGCGGGTTTCGGCACTCATGAAAGCGCCACCGCCCGTCGCCACCACTCGCGGCCCCTCGGCAAAGAGCCGTGCGAGCACCCGCTGCTCAATGTGACGAAAATAGGGCTCGCCATGCTGGGCAAAGATTTCCGGGATTGTCATGCAGTACGCCGCTTCGATTTCGGCATCGGCGTCGACAAAATCGAGCCCGAGCCGCCTGGCAAGCGGTCGGCCGACCGACGTCTTGCCCGAGCCCATCATGCCGATGAGCACAATGCAGCGCCCACCTAGAGCGGCGAGAAGAGCTGCTTCCGGCTGAGAATTGAGAGGCATGGTCACGACAACCTGATAACCCGGCGGCGGGGCAGAAGAAATTGAGTCATGGCGGACGTTGTTCGAAATTCTGCTATGGCGGCTCTGCCTTTCTGGAGGGAATCGCAAGGAGGATACCATTTCCTATATCGTTATTTTCAGTGGCATGTTGGAAACCCGTAAAGAGAGAAGCGTTGATGTTCCGCGGCGCACTCGCGTTGGGCTGTCTCGATTTCTCTGCATCCCTGGTTGACGCCGATTTGCGCGGAACTCCATTCGAAAGTGGCGTAGCTGGCCAAGGCTCGAGGTGGGCAGACGGGTGATGGCGGACCGGTCTAATACCATCTCGAAATGGAGTCTGGAAGGCTCGGGGCGCGATTCGACGTCATATTCCGATGGCTCAGGAAACCAGCGCGCGCATGACGACGGCCAGTGAGGATAGCGCCGCGATGGACAGCAAGATCGGCTGCCGCAACCTTGGCCACTCAAGCCGGCCGCGAGTAGAGCGAGATGCGTCGCGCTCGCGAAAGCCCTGCATCTGGCGTTCGCGCCTGCTCGTGGGCTGATGGTAAGCGGCCGGGCAACTCATCTTGAAGTCCGGTAAAGCACTCGGGACTATCGTGTCCGCCTAAACGTTACCGGCGCCCCATTTTTTGCGCCGCTCACCATGGTATGGTGGCCTGCGGACATTGCGGGCGCGTCGACCTTTGATCATCACGTGCTCCTTGCGGGCCAGGCGAACCGTACTGCCCTGGAACTTCACCGAGCCGCAGGCCTAGGCGAGGCCCGAGCTGGAATCTAGCCGTGCTTTAGATAGAGCCCGTAGCGCGATGGCGAGACGCCGCGCCAACGCGACGACGCCCACCCGTCGCATGCGCTTGCCGTTGCCGGCAAAGCGCCGGTTATACGGTTGCACCACTGGGTCAGAAGGCTGTCGGGCTGCAGGCGCAGCCAAGGCCACGCCAGTTCGACGAGCATCGTACGCGCTCGCGGGGTTGCCGGCCTCGCTGATGCCCTGTTCGATATCCCTGTCCCCGCTGCGGTACGGCGTGGCTGTGAGGCAGAGCCTCCCGGCCACCTCGCGTCGGTTGGCGAAACGTCGCCAGCCAAACACTTCCTTGAACAGCACCCAAGCGCCATTGGGACGATCGACGAATGCACTGTTCGATTACGGCGATCCCGAAATGGCCTGAATACGCCGGTCGGTGATCGAAAGCACATAGCGAAACAGCAAATGACGATCAGGGGCGGTGGTGGGTTTCTGTTGCAGTAAGGCGGTCTGTTATGCTCAAAGATTGAGGAAGAAGGCTCGATAGGGTCTGTTTCATGGGCCGGCTTGTGCCAACACTCATATACCGATGGCGCGCCTGAACTCACGCGCGGCCGCTTTCGCGCGCGTGCTGGCATCCGGTGCGTCGGGGAGGGCGGCACACCAGGCCGCGATAGCATCGTCGGCGAGCGATTCCCACTTGCTCACCCAGGCCGTCAGCACGGTGCGGTTGCTTTCCTGCTCGAGCGCCATGCGAACGAGCTCGGCGGCCCAATGCCGATGCCGCTGGGCGTCGATCAGCTGCGCATCGGTGATGAGGCCGAGCAGCGTATCGCCGTTGTGTCGCGCCGCCACGCCGAGGCTTCGCAAGACCGTCTCTTCCACGGCCGGACGCGCGACGAGGTTCAGCGCGACGAAGCTCTCCGCCCAGTCCCATGCGGTAAGCGCGTGCTCGACTAGTTTGCGCCAGCCCTGCCATGCCGGATCATTTTCCCAGTAGTGCCGCTCGGCGGTGCCGAAGCCGAGGTCGTCGAACGCCTGCGACAGCTCCCTGGTGCGATACGCCGTGTGCGTGAGCCAGCGCAGCGAGTCCGCTGTCTGGTAAGCGGCGCAGTTCGAGATCGTGGAGGCGGGCGCCATCTGGGTCAGGTAAGCCGAGCTCATTTGCAGTGCATGGAACAGGAAGCGCGCGGGCGTGTAGTGGCGCGCGAGCGTACCCGCCCAGGTCCGTGCGAGCATGGTATCGTGCCCGCGTGCGGAGAAGTGGTCCAGCAGCCCGAAGACATACGTTTCCTGCCCGTCCTGGAGCAGGTTGTAGGTGCGGTAGACGAGTTCGTCCGGATCGCGGAACGCATTCCAGTCCGGATGAGTCAGCGGCGATGCATTTCGGTTTCGCTTGAACCATTGCGCCATTTCGAAGTTCGGGTCCAGCTCGAACGGCGCATCGGGATTGTCGGTCGTGTAGTGCAGATTGGTCGAGACGATCTCGTACTCGCTTGGCTTACGCCGTCGGGCCGCCAGATGGCTCCAAGTTTTCAGTGGCTTGAGGACTACGGGTTGCGTCATGTTCGTCTCCAGCTAAAGTGTCTTTTCGTAGTAAAAGCGCACATAGTCGTCGGTCGTCTCGATGCGGCCCGCAAACGCGCTGAGATTGACTTCGAGCTCGGACATCCTGAACGGCCGGCCCAGCGTTTCCTGGAGCGTCGCGCGGCGCAGGATCAGTTCGCCGTCCGAGTCGATGCGCACATAGGCGAGCTTGTCGTCCACGCGAATTGTCCTGCCGGGGTTGTCCACATGTGCGGCTTCGATGACGCCGGCTGTAATGCTGCTCGCGCGAAGCACGGGACCCACGCGGTTGTTGCGGTACGCTTCGGCGGTGTTGTCGATGGTCACGTTATGTTCCCCTGCGGACTCAGGAATGGGCAAAGAATGGTTCGACGGCAATCAGAACATCGTCGCCTTCGAGTCTCACGGCGTATTCGGCGAGACGGCAGTCACCCGGATTGATGCCTTTGCCGGTGCTTGCGTCAAAGGTCCACTGATGCGCGCGGCACATCAGTACGCGGCCCTCGAATTTTCCTTCGACGAGCGGAATGTCCTGGTGCGGGCAAATGCCCTGAAAGGCGCGCGGCTCGCCGCCTTCGGGACGTACCAGCACGATCACGTGGCCATCCACTTCCACTTCGGTCATCTCGCCTTCCCACAGGTCGTCGAGGGTGCAAGCTTTCTGGAACGACATGCTGGCCTCAGTCGTCGCAAAAGATGAATTCGAGCGTTTCCATCGGCTTGATATCGGTCTCGGCGAGTTTCGCGTCGCGCGGATAGAATTGCTCACCGTCTTGGCGGCGCACGCGGATCACCTTGTCCGGTCGAGGCGCTACTCGCCGGCCCACCGAATGGTGAGCCGCTGCGGCAGCGACCTCGTCCATCGAATTGTCCGTATCCACGGCCACGAGCTGCAATACGAAGTCGTACTGAAAATTGGAAATCACAGGAAAAAGAGCCATGTCGTCCTCCATTGATTCGCCGCTTCACGGCGTTTTTTCGTAACGCTTGTCGCGGTACGTTTCGACCCACGCGTAGTGGTGCGCGTCGTCGCCGATTTCGCCCGGTGCGAGCCCCATGTACTTCAACGCGCCCGTCAGGTCAGGCGGCTGGATCTGCCCGGCCAAGAAGCGATCGACGAGCGTGAGGTGATCGCGGTAGCGAACGGGGTCCTGCTGGAACACCCAGCGATCGATTTCCGAGTTGAAGTGATATGTGCGGCCGTTGTAGACGAGTGGATAGTCCTTCACATTCCAGCCATTGCCAGGGATCGCGCAAATGGGCAGCTGGCTCATGTTGCAGATGATCGGCAGCGCCTCCGGAACAGTGAGTTCGGGCTTGCCGTCGAGCAGGTTATCGATGATGACGTCCCACGCCTTGCCGAACGTGTCGTTCCAGCCGGGATATTTTTCTTCGAGCCAGTCGCGGCACTCGGGCGTCATGCCGGCAGCAGGATTCCACCAGACAGTGGACCGCCAGAACCAGATACTCAATTGATAGGCGTGGTGCTGGTAGTCGACCTCGTTGATCATCTGCGCCCAGTACCACGGCAGGTCGAGTCCGAGGTCGATTAGCGTGCGTTCAAACTGGCCTACGATCCACTCCCGCATGAATTCCTTGAACGACTGCTTGCGGTGCACGGGCGGCGTGGCGTAATCCATCGACGAGCCCGTGAGCAGGCAGAACAGACGCCAAGCGCGCGCGATGGCAATGTCAACGAGCTTTTGGGCCTGCTCTTTGCGGCCGTTGGCGATCAGAATCTGCAATGCGGGGCCGCCGATTTGCGCATGGCGCGACTCGTCAGTCTGAATGCTGGAGATCAGGCTTGCAAAGGTGAAGTCGCCCGCTTCGGCAGCATCGGCCGCGAGGCCGAGAAACTGTATGTTGGTAAAACCCGTTTCGAACGCGAAGGTGAGCATGACCGCGATTTCGATTGCACTGCGCGACATGAACAGATCATCGAACGCGCTGCGCGCGGCAATCGCACCCCACTCGTTAGTGTGGCACGCCTTGTGAGCCCAATCGAACTGGCGATCCTTGGGACAGTAGTCGTGAGGAAAGTAGAGCTGCAACTGGCCATGACGGTTCTCGTCGAGCATGCCGAAGGTGGCCATGTTGCGCATGCCGGGCGCACGGCCGAAACGTGCCATTCTGGCCTCCGCGCTCATCGCCGCATATTCCCCGAGCGCAATTGCACCGTAGTGCGCCTTCAGAATGGACAGCCAGCCCGGATCGGCGTCCTCGAACATGCGGCTGCGCTCAAGCGCGCCCTTCACGGAGTAGGCGCCGGCGTCTTTCTCGCGCTGCACGCGCACATACTCGGGATATGAAGTCTTGTATGGCTCGTCGTAGGTTTCCCAGCTCACCATGGGAATGCCTTGTGCCCCAGACATGAGATCGGGAAAAAGCTCCGACTCCGCCACGTAGCTTGAAGTCCAGTTGGTGGCACGTGCAATGTCATACCATGCCGCTCGTTCCAGTAACGCCATCGTGATGTCTCCCTGCTGGAATGTACAATGTGTCGCCCGGCACGATATGCACTGCGCCGGGCCACCCTTGAACGCAAGGTCAATGCCAATGCGCGGTGTTTCTTTCTTGGCGGCTGCGGCGAAAAATCTATGAATCGAGGCGAAGCGAACGTGGAACACAAGATTGCGCAGGCTTGGCGAGTAGGACGCGCAGCGCCCCACGCACAGCAGGGCCGCATCCGCTGGGTAATGACAGCGTTTGAACACAGTAGCGACGCTCGGGGGCAGTATCTTCTTCGGTTTCGCTGCTGTTTCATCGTCAAATGCGGGTGTGAATCTTACCGCAGCGCCTTACTGTTACACGAGCTTCGAGATGGTAAACATGATAGTTTTCGCTGTTTCACGAAATGAGTGACTTCGGCCGTAAAGGCCGTTAATCGTTTCGCCGAGCGCGGCCCCACGCTGCCCGCCAAGTGCTCAATGAGCATCGAGTTCATATGCGTTGGGCGGAGCTAGGCAGCTTGCAGCATAAGCTAAATCCGTCTCCTTAACTCGCCTTGTCACAGCAAGTGCAGTGTTGCATATCCGACATTGTCGGATATGCAACATTTCCCCGGCGCACGAACGTGATACTTAGAACCTCTAACAAGTGCGACGCGTGTCGCCGTCCGCCGGACGTAAATCGGCAACGTAGTGGGTGGCAAAGCTCTTCTCTGCCTTGTCACATTCAACCACCTGAACATCGGAGAGTGAAGACGTGACCTGCTGTACGACCAGCAGTTGCCTTCTATGAGGAGAAAATAGTCAAGGGGAATCTCTGCAAAAGGTCCTGGCATTGCCGTGAGGGTTGACTATCCTGGAAGCAGGATAGTTAAAGGAGTGGCGTGATGACACAGCTTGGCCTTGGTCTGGATCTGTCAACGTAGCGCACGCGCAAGCGCGAGTTTCTCGATGAGATGACGCGCGTGGTGCCGTGGCAGAAACTGATCGCGCTCATCGAGCCACACTATCCCAAAGGCAAGACTGGGCGCCCGCCGTTTCCGATCCAGACGATGCTGCGCATTCACTTCCTGCAACAGTGGTTCAGTCTCTCGGACCCGGCGATGGAGGAGGCGTTACACGACATCCCGCTGTATCGGGAGTTCGCGCTGCTGGGCACGGGCATGACACGTCTGCCAGACGAAAGCACGATCCTGCGATTCCGCCATTTGCTTGAGGCCCATGAACTGTCAACCAGAATACTGGCGACGGTCAACGAGATCCTGCAGGCGAAAGGCCTGATGCTCAAGGCGGGCTCAGCAGTCGATGCAACATTGATTTCGGCACCCAATTCGACGAAGAAGCCCGGCACGCGAGACCCGGAGATGCGTCAGACGCAAAAAGGTGGCAGCTGGTACTTCGGCATGAAGGCGCATATCGGAGTCGATGTGGAGTCGGGGCTGGTGCATACCGTGAAGTGCACGCCGGCGAACGTTCATGACATCACGGTGGCACATGAACTGTTGCATGGCAAAGAGAAGGTTGCGTTTGCCGATGCGGGCTATGTGGGCATTGAGAAGCGAGGCGAAACGGGGGCGGTCCAATGGTACGTCGCGATGAGACCGAGCAAGCGAAACAAGCTGGACAAGAGAAAGCGGCTGGACAGTATCTACAACAAGATCGAGCGGCTCAAGGCGGGCGTGAGAGCGAAGGTGGAGCACCCGTTTCGCGTACTGGAATGCCAGTTTGGATATCTGAAGGCGAGATATCGGGGGCTGGCCAAGAATACAGCGCACATCGAAACGCAGTTCGCCCTGGCCAATCTGTGGATGGCGCGCAAGATGCTGTGAAGCGGTGGAACGAAGCGCGAAAATGCGCCGTCTGAGCATGACGCCGGTCAGCAAAGATGCGAGTGGTAGCGACTCAGCGCCGTGCGAATGACGGCGCGATATTCACCCCAGATGCTCGGATAGAAGTGCAACGGAAAAAGTGGGTTATTCAGACCTTCCAAGGCTTTTTTGGTTCCTGGTCTCTTCAAGGGATCAGTACATTTTCTACCATCTTAGGTCCTCGTCATGCAGGCGCGTTGGGGGACGAAACTATCTCGCAAGTGTCTGAAGCGCGTTGCGCACGTGAGACCTTCACGTCTCACCGCCTTCTATCCGCCGGCGGACAGCCGGCCGCATCCTATGCGCGTTACGCTGGAAGGTTCACCAGGAGTATGCCCCATCTATATCGTTCGGTTGCTATTGAGCAACCCGGCAACTGCTCGGGCATATTCCGTTCAGACCGGCGAGTATCTGTTTCATTAGTAAGGGTCCGGTGAAGTCAGGTTGAGGTTCGCGGCCTGCGCATAGGAGCATCGTGTCCATCATAAAGTGATGGAGACGTGTACACGATGGCGGACGACGATCGGATTGATGATGGAGTGGTGCCGGTAATAGAGCGTCGCAAACACAGCCGGGAATTCAAGGAGATGGTGGTGCGCGCGGCGATGCAACCGCACGTGTCGATTGCGGCGGTGGCACTGCATTACCGCCTGAACGCAAACCTGCTGCGCCGATGGGTGGTGGCAGCGCGACAGCATGTGGGTGCCCATCCGGCGCCGGACGAAGCGCAGCCGCCACCGACGACGGCATTCGTGCCACTACAACTGCAAGCGCCAGTGGCTGCAACTGATCGTGGCGAGATCCGCATCGAGGTCCGCCGCGGAGCTGCCACGATTACGCTTTACTGGCCGGTGTCGGCGGCCGATGATTGCGCGGCCTGGCTACAGGGGTGGTTGCGATGATCCGCATCGACGCGATCTGGCTGGCAACTGAGCCCGTGGACATGCGTGCGGGCGCCGATACGCTGCTCGCACGCGTGGTCAAGGTATTCGGCGCGGCGCGCCCGCACCATGCTTACCTGTTTGCCAAGCGGCATTCGACGCGAATGAAGGTACTGGTCTACGACGGCCTGGGGATCTGGCTGGCCACGCGGCGCCTGAATCGCGGGCGGTTTATATGGAGCAACGGCGAGCAGGCCGTTGCACTGCCGCTGAACCAGGAACAGTTACGGGCACTGGTCACGGGACTGCCGTGGCGCACGCTGGCCAGCGATCACGCCATTACCGTGGTGTGAAGGCGACGCGCACGTAAACAGTTTCGCTTCCTGATGCGTGGTGTGTCTGGCAGACTCGATGTCATGGACCTGCCCGTCGATCTCACCACGCTCAGCCCTGACCAGCTTCGCGCACTGGCCGCACAGCTGGCCGTCCAGCTTGCAGACAGGGAGCGCGAAGTCGGTGAGAAGGAACGGGAGCTGCAATATCGGCAAACCCGTATCGACCAGCTCACGCATGAACTCTCGGTCATCAAACGGCAACAGTTCGGCAAGCGCAGCGAGCAGCTCAATACGGAACAGATGAGCCTGCTCGACGAAGCGGTCGATACGGATCTGGCCGCGATCGAGGCCGAGCTCGAGCAGCTTCAGCCAGATACGCCCGAACGCAAATCACGACAGCAACGTGCGCGACGCGCACCATTGCCGGCGCATCTGCCGCGCACCGACATTCATCACGACCCGGATACCACGACATGTCACTGCGGCTGCGAGCTCGAGCGCATTGGCGAAGACATCAGCGAGAAGCTTGACTACACGCCAGGCGTGTTCACAGTCGAGCGACATATCCGCGGCAAGTGGGTGTGCCGTCAATGCGAGACGCTGACACAGGAACCCGTGCCCGCGCACATCATCGACAAGGGCATCCCGACGGCCGCGCTGTTGGCCTGGGTGCTGGTATCGAAGTTCGCCGATCATCTGCCGCTGTACCGGCTAGAGCGCATCTGCGCCCGCGCAGGACTGGCGATTCCTCAGTCGACACTGGGCGACTGGGTGGGCGTGTGCGGCGTGCGACTGCAGCCGCTGGTCGATGCACTGCGCGAACAGATCCTGCGTCAGGGTGTACTGCATGCGGATGAAACGCCTGTGCAGATGCTCAGTCCGGGCAAAGGCAAGACACATCGTGCGTATCTGTGGGCGTATACCACGACGCAATACGCGTCGCTCAAGGCGGTCGTGTATGACTTCGCCGACAGCCGCGCTGGCGAGCATGCGCGCGCCTTCCTGGGTGACTGGCAGGGCAAGCTGGTGTGCGACGACTATAGCGGCTACAAGAACAGCTTTACCCGGGGCATCACGGAGATCGGCTGTGCTGCACATGCGCGACGCAAGTTCTTCGAGCTGCATGCAAACCATCAGAGCGAGATCGCCGGGCAGGCATTGAAATACTTCGGCACGCTATACGAAATCGAACGGGAAGCCGCGGTGCTTGATCCCGATGCACGGCGTGCGCTGCGCCAGAGCCGTTCGAGACCGGTGATGGATGCGTTGCATGCGTGGCTGAGCGCGCAGCGGTGCCTGGTTCCAGAGGCCTCAGGAATTGCGAAAGCACTGGACTACAACCTCAATCGCTGGGCGGCGCTAACGCGCTATCTCGACGATGGGCACGTGCCCATTGATAACAACTGGGTTGAGAACCAGATCCGTCCTTGGGCGACCGGGAGGAAAAACTGGTTGTTCGCGGGCTCGCTTCGCGCCGGCGAACGTGCCGCTGCCATCATGAGCCTGATCCGCTCGGCACAGTTGAACGGGCACGATCCGCTCACCTATCTGAAGGACGTGCTCACGCGCCTGCCAACACATCGCGCTTCTGACATCGAACAGTTGCTTCCTCACTGCTGGGCTCCCGCCTTGCCCGATCACAGCTAGCCAGCTCGCTCCCGTGCCTTCACCGGGCGCTTACTTTCATTACCCAGGTCGTCATCGATAACCGTCGCATCTGGCCAGCCAAGTCCGCGTGCGCGATCGGCAAGCCCGTATTGGCGTAACTGGCTCTCGCGATTGTGGTGGACCTGATCCAGCGTTGACTGACGGACGTACACGTATGCACGACGGGGAAGGTGTTCAGCGCCGATCTTGCTCATCACGCGCCTCCGCTTCGATGACGTCGATCAACGCGAACATCAGCAGCGCCAGTTGCGTCACCAGCTCGGCTTGAATCTCCTCTGATACTAACGCCTCCGGCACGGTTTCCTCGAACAGATCCTTCTGCCTCGTCATCTGGTTGTGCATCTTTGCCTCCCTCAGGTGTTACCGCCGCAAAGCACGATAACGCCGTGTCGACCAGGCGCAGAAGTTCAATCAGCACCGCATGAGGCAATTCCGGCTGGACGACGACAGACATGCGGGCGGCATCCTCGTCTGTCATCCACGGCGGAAGACGCGTCAGGGTGCCATCGGGCTGCCGGATAGTCAGATACGACTCGCCCCGGTAATTGTTCATCCCGATGACGGTTATCCGTTCACCGCAGCGAGGGTGAAACGGATAGCGGATGATCACATCATCGCAATGACGATGGGCAGTGTGTAGTGGGTTCGCCGGGAGTTGGCAAGACACACCTCGCGAGTGCACTGGCCTATCGGGCAACACAGGCCGGCATCAAGACGCGTTTCATCACGGCGGCGGACCTGATGATGCAACTGGCGACGGCGAACCAGCAGAATCGATTGCGGGAGTTCTTCAATCGGGCGGTCGTCGGGCCGAGGCTCCTCGTCATCGACGAAATCGGCTATCTGCCGTTCGGGCGCGAGGAAGCGAACCTGTTCTTCAATGTCGTCGCCAAACGCTACGAGCGCGGCTCTATTGTGTTGACGAGCAATCTTCCGTTCACACAGTGGGCCACAGCGTTCGCCGACGACCAGACGCTAACCGCTGCCATGCTCGACCGGCTTCTTCATCACGCCCATATCGTGCAAATCAGTGGTGAGCGCTACCGGCTGAAAGACAAGCGCAAAGCAGGACAAACAGGAACGCGGGCAGGCGCGAAAGCAGCCGCGTGACACAGGGCCCGGGTGGATCAGATTTACTTCGACGAATCGCCGAAAGGCTCAGATTTGAAATGCGTGCTTGACAACGAGGTCACCGCAAGAGCCGACGTCGCTGAGAGTTGCCCTCATTTCTTGAACGTGGGGCAAAGACTCAATCCTGCGCCGTCAGCTTTTCTGGGCCCTCACACCGTTTGTCCGGAACCCCACATCTCCCACATCCGTCGGCACGATTGGAAGAAATGCGTCACACAACACCGAGACGGCCAGGCTCCGTTGGCAGAGTCGTACTCGCATGCAACGCCAGCGACCTTCAGTCGTACGCCTACCTCGTGCACACGCTCACCGGATGGCCACCGCGCGGACCTGCTGCGATCTGGTTGAGCGCTTACTGCCCGCCATCGCAAAGCTCAAACCATCGCAGGGCATTGAGTTCGACTGCGCCGCGCTTGAAGCTCCTACCCATCGATGCACATGTTGTCGCGTTGGCCCAACTATTGCGTTTGCTTTCCGCGGACCATTACGAGTGGATTGAATGACGACTCAACACAAAATCAAATCTCACGGCGCTGCAGTCACAGCTAGCGTTTTTGCGTCCGCGCCCAACACGGTTGCCGAGCCTGCGCCTGCGCCGAACCCGCGACCGTTGTCTGGACGGAATCACGGGCGGAACTGCGTACACGCGCGAGGAATGCCGCCACTTTCGTCGAGCGTGGCTTATTTGGGGGCGAGAATGAGCGTTCTCAGCGCCAATCAACGGGTAATGCGGGCCACTGAAAATCAGTGGCACAAGATTGCCGCGCTCCTGCTGATGAAGTTGCCTGGCGAGAAGGCGCGTATCAGGGTGGTCATGACGACCGCCGGCAAGAGGTCTTGGAACCGCGAGGCGGGCGCGAGGCAGTTCTCGACGGCAATGGGCGAACTGCATGGATTCGGCCGGACTACGGCTGAGCCGTGCGATGGCATGCACGTCGCGTTCTGTTGGGCAACACCTACGGAGGCAGCATGACCTGCATTGTGGCGCTGACGGATGGCAAGAAGGTCTACATGGGTGCAGATTCGGCCGCAGCGGGTGGTTCGTACATGACGGTGCGCGCCGACCCCAAGATTTATCGGGTGGGGCCGTTCCTGATCGGCTTCACTTCGTCCTTCAGGATGGGGCAGCTTCTGGGCCATAGTCTGACCGTCGCGCCGCGCCCGGAAGGTACCGATGTGTTCGTCTTCATGTGCACGACGTTCGTTGAGGCGGTACGTGAGTGCTTTACCCGCGGCGGATACGCGCGGAAGGACGGCGAACGGGAATCGGCTGGCACTTTTCTGGTTGGACACGAGGGGCGCATCTTCCGGATTGACGGCGATTATCAGGTTGGTGAAAACGCCGTGAACTTCAATGCCTGTGGTAGCGGCGAACAGGCGGCGCTGGGCTCGCTGCATACCACCGCCGGCATGCCGATGCGGCCAGAAATCAAACTCGAACGCGCCCTGGCCGCGGCGGCCGAATTTTCAGTGGGCGTCCGTGGCCCGTTCCGGATAGAAGTGCTGGACGGCCAGACCGTTCAATGATCGAACGAAGACAAAGTACGCAAACTGTGACCTACCAGCCGCTCACTGACGACGAATGGGTGGTGGTCGAGCCGCTCGTCGGCCCCAGACGCCCGGCCTTGGCCGTCCGCGCGCCGCCGGTCTGCGGGCTGAACCCCGTCCTACACGTGTTCACCACGAAGTGCCTGTGGGTGCATCTGCCGCAGAACCTTGGCTACCCGCCCCACATTACCGCCCGGTGCAACTTCAAGCGCTGGCAGTAGAACAGCACGATGGACGCCGTGCTTGCGGTTCTGGCGCAGCAGGACAAGACGGTAGCCTTCCGGCCGCCGCGACGTCTATGCCGATCGCCTTCTGGGGCGTAGCTCGCTTCAGTACGCGGCCATGCAAGTCACGCCGCGGTACGACAACTACTTCGCTGAACACCGGGCGGTTCCGGAAAGAAAGTAGTAAAACTGACCTGATGTACGTCTCCCCACGGGCCATTCCGACGTATCTCGATAGCGCTGAGGGGTCGATTTGATTGCCGAGCTTGCATGCGCTCATGGTCGGGAATCCGCGGGGGCGTTGTGGCGGAGCGCGCGCGGCGCGAGTCGTACCCGGCGCTGCCCATGCCGCGCATGACCAAACACCTACATGTTCAATGGCGACAAGGATCCGCCAGTCGGTGAAGAACGGCCTGCATGCGGTGAACTTCGGCGGCCGCCAGGTCGACACCACGAGCGGCAAGTTCGAGATCACCTGCTCGGTGAAGAGGCGACGCTGATCGGCAGCGGCCCGGAATCGCTGAAGTACGTGAGCATGATCGGCAACGACATGTCGCTCGACATGGGCGTCGGCGTATGCGGCAAGGAAGGCCAGAGCGTGCCGGTCGGCGTCGGCCAGCCGAACCGGATCCTGAAGTCGATTGCGCCAGCGTTGTTTTACGGTGTGTTCGCCTATGGTGCCATGACCACGGTCATTACGTGGTGGCTGTACCGTCCGTTTATTCGCTTGCAGTTTGAATCGACCGTGGCGCAAGCCGATCTGCGCTTTGGCATCCTGCATGTACGGAACTGCGCCGAAACCATTGCTCCGTATCGCGGCGAACAGGCAGAGGGCACGAGCATCGAGAAACGCTTGCAACGGGCGGTTGGTGTCGCACTGGCGACCTTGCGATATCAACTCGTCACGAATACCGCAGAGGCCGGTCTTGGCTTGATTTGGACCCTATTGCCGGTGCTGGTTTTCGTGCCACTGTATTTCAGCGGAAAAATTACACTTGGAACGGTTACCCAAGGCGCCGCTTCCGCAGGGCTGCTGCTGGGCGCGATCCAGCGAATGACAGGATTCGTGCACACATTTGCGACGGCGGCGCCTCACGTGGTGCGACTCGCGCAAATCGTCGAAAAAGTACAGGAAGTCGAGCAGGAAGGCGCTGGTCGGGACGACATGATCACGTTTCATCGTGGCCAAGTCATCCGGTTCAATCAACTTACCGTCGAGACGCCAGGACGAGAACGCACGCTGTTGCGGAACCTGTGCCTGACGCTTTCCGCTGGCGAGCACCTGCTGATTATGGGGCAGACCGGAGTCGGCAAAAGCTCATTGTTGCGGGCGATGGCGGGCCTGTGGCGCGCGGGTAACGGCACGATTACGATGCCGGACACCGATGAAGTGCTGTTCTTGCCACAACGGCCGTACATGCTACTGGGTAGCTTGCGCGAGCAGATCCTGTATCCGGCGATAGCCCGGGTGTTCACCGACAGTGAACTCCAGGCATTCTTGGTCGAGGCATCACTGCCCGATCTCGCCGCCCGGCATGGTGGCTTTGACAGTGTTATCGATTGGTCGCGCGTGCTGTCACTCGGTGAGCAGCAACGGATAGGCTTTACGCGTGCACTGGCTGCCCAGGCGCGTTACGTTTGCCTGGACGAAGCAACGAGTGCGGTCGACGTGGCAACGGAAGCGCGGCTGTATGAGGTTGACCCGGTTCGACGGACGGATTTGCGGCCAGCGATTTGATGCGATCTAACCTCCGTTGAGTGTTGAGTCGCGGGTTGTCCACGGGCGGGCGGCGGGTCGCCTGTCTCGACCATGACGCTGCCCGCCGGTGGGCAACCCGCAAGGCGATACGGTTTGCCGTTTAACGTTGATGTTTTCGAATTCAAGCGGCGAACGGTAGCCGATGCTGCTGTGCAGGCGGCGTACGTTGTACCAGCCCTCCAGGAACCAGAAGATGCGCTGCCTGGCCTGTTCGTGGGTCGCAAAGTGTTCTCTGGAGAGTAGCTCCGCCTCAAGCGTGCCGAAGAACGATTCGCACATCGCGTTGTCGTACGCGTCGCCGGCCGTGCCCATCGACGGCTGCACGCCGGTTTCGCGGCAGCGCCGTTCGAATGCAATGGACGTGTATTGACATCCCTGATCCGAATGTAGAATTACGCCCTCGTGGCGTCGCTGCAGCAACGCCATATCGAGTGCACGCAACATCAGTTCGGTGTACAGATGGCGTGACATCGCCCAGCCCACGATTCGGCGACTGAACACGTCGAGGACTACGGCCAGATACAGAAACCCCTCACCAGTCGGGATGTAGGTGGCGTCCGCTACCCACAGCACGTTTGTCGGTGCAGCGTGCGGATACGCTCGAGCAGTTGCGCATCGCTGCATGAGCGTTTCGATGGCTCTCGCACCAGCCATGCGTAGTAGCCGCTCGTGGAGACCCTGAGCAGCCGTGCCATTGTCGCAATGGGCCACCTGGCCCGGTTCGCTCTCATGAATCCGTACCGCCCTTCGGCGGAACGGCTCCCGTCTCCCTCGCGAACCAGGCCGCGGCCTGCGAGAGAATGTCCCGCTCCATCTTCAGTTGCCGGTTCTCACGACGCAACCGTGTGAGTTCCTGCCGCTCGGCCGTGGTCAACCCGTCGTGACGCACCCCCGCATCGCGATCGGCCTGTGCGACCCAGTTGTTGATCGTCTGTTCGGTCGGCTCAAACTCGCGCGCCAGCTCCTCGGGCGTTCTTCCGGCTTTCACCAGTTCGACCATGTGGGCCCGGAATTCCACAGGGTATGGGGTACGATGCCTGCCCATCTCGACACCTCCTGATCAAAAGCATAGGTGTCCGTTTTTGCGGGTCAACCTCAGTACAGGCTGCTCGCCCTGCGCGGCATGACCTGCGTGAGTGTCGGGCATCGACCGTCGCTGCTCGCGTATCACACCCTGGTGCTGGAACTACAACCGGATGGGAACGTGCGTTTGGTCACCGTCGACCGGGGCCGCGAAGAGGTGAATCGCCCGAGCGACGAGGATGTCCTCTGAGCGCTCCTGTCGGCAGACATTCGTTATCGTGAATTGACCCGCCCCCGTAAACAGGGCCAGCCGGAGTCTAGTAAAGTTCGGTTTCGGAGAAGAAGACGAACATGAAGAAGCGCTTTACGGAACAGCGAATCATCGGGTTTCTGAAGGAGCCGAGGCTGGAATGCCGGTCAATGAACTGTGCAGGAAGCAAGGGTTCAGTGACACGTCGTTCGCAAGCGGTAGTTCCGACTCATCTGGAACCGATGTGTGAGAAGGAACAAGATTGCGTCCGCAGCTTATGACTGACCTACAAACTGACTTTGACTTCCTGCCATTGCGGGTGATCGGTAAGTCGGCCGTAAGCGCTCCTTTGAGCACACCGCTCGTCGGGACTGTTCAGTGA
Source organism: Paraburkholderia sabiae (assembly GCF_030412785.1). Classification (NCBI taxonomy): domain Bacteria; kingdom Pseudomonadati; phylum Pseudomonadota; class Betaproteobacteria; order Burkholderiales; family Burkholderiaceae; genus Paraburkholderia; species Paraburkholderia sabiae. The sequence continues at coordinate 49,213 of NZ_CP125297.1, read as the reverse complement.
CCGAATGATTTTGTGAGGCGCCGTTGTCTTTCAAGCTCTTCATGAAGCTGGCGCCGATGCCGTCTGAAGGTGAAAAGGATCTCCCTCATGATGCGCAGTAGCTCCCCGGCCTGTGACGAATCCATCCCGCTTCTCTGCGCTTCCTGAACGCGCTCTTCTTGCAGGCTGATTCGCTGCAGCGCTTCCAGGATATGGCGATCCGCGAGCGCTAGCGCTGATTCTTCCTCAGTCAGAAGCATCACGGTGGCCTCCCGGTTCGAGATCGCCGCAGCAAGCGTCGCGCTTGTGCCTGCACGAGCATACACCTGGCAAATCTGACGTGGACGTCCTCGCGGCGGATCATCCAGCAATGCCGAATTGCGCGGCCTTCAGCACGAGCGACTTCTGAGCGCCGACTGCGCGAAGGCGCCGCAGGCGCAAGCAACGGGGCGTTGTCGCAGGTTACGTCAGACAGGGGCGCCAATTTCGGCGGAGCGTTTCGCGAAGTTGAATGGCAGCAGGTCAGCGACATCGGCGTCCGGCCCGCGCTGTGGCAATTCGGTCAACACATGCACGAGGTAGGCGTATGGCTCGACGTTGCAGGCCCGACATGTGAGCATCAGAGTGTAGACCATTGCGCTTGCTTTCGCGCCAGCAACCGAGCCATGAGTTCCTCCTTATGGAAATGCTTTTCTAAACGCCGGAACTGGTTGTTCGCGGGCTCGCTTCGCGCCGGCGAACGTGCCGCTGCCATCATGAGCCTGATCCGCTCGGCACAGTTGAACGGGCACGATCCGCTCACCTATCTGAAGGACGTGCTCACGCGCCTGCCAACACATCGCGCTTCTGACATCGAACAGTTGCTTCCTCACTGCTGGGCTCCCGCCTTGCCCGATCACAGCTAGCCAGCTCGCTCCCGTGCCTTCACCGGGCGCTTACAGACCACCTCTGTTTTCCGGCGATCGTCGCCATTTACTCACCGAGGTCCTGTCTTGCGCTCTGTCTCGTTTAAGACATTGATGTCGCAAACGTGACGACACGATGCCAACTAGCGCGGCGGGAGGCGCATCGTTTTCTAAGGAGTGTTTTCAGAAAGTCGTTGGCACATCGGTTGCTTGAAAGGGGGGCCGTTGACCATAACAATCTAACAACCCACTCCTAACAGTTCAGATGACATGAGCTCAGATGAAACTTGCTCGATCAATCCTGATGCTGCCATGGCCGCCGCGCGCGTATCGTGGCGAGGTCTCTCACCTCATGATTGGGTTGTCAAGATTGGGCTACCGCTCCCCGGCTAGGTCAGGACGGTGCCGTGTCAAGAAATGGAGCGATGGCAGTGGAAACATGGCTTGGCAGCTTCTTGCCTGCCTGCCCCGTGCAAAGCCACACCTTGGCTTTGCGCTCGGGAGCGCGCGGAAGCCGCGCTTCTGGGTCAGAACAATGCTCTCCGCGCTTCCACAATAATGACTTGCCCTCTATTCCTGGGATCAAACAATATGATTGTGCGTAGCCTGAACGATGTTGAAGCGACCGATCACTTCGTCGAATGGGGAAATGGTACTAGCCACCGCCTCCTTACGGCTAAGGACGGCATGGGCTTTAGCCTTTGCCACACCGTAGTGCGCGCTAAAACGGTCTCGCTTCTCCAATACCGTAACCATCTCGAAGCTTGCTACTGCATCGCCGGAGAGGGCGAGGTAGAGGACATGGAGGGTAATGTCTTCGTCCTTCGCAAGGGCGACATGTATGTGCTTGACAAATATGACAAGCATCTTCTGCGCGGGGGACGGGACAAGGACATGATCCTCGTTAGTATCTTCAACCCGCCTCTCGACGGAACCGAGTGCCACAACCTCAACGACCCGAAAGGCTCGGCATATTAAGCAACGTGAACCGCCCCCGGGCTTGTCTAGGCGGCCATCTGGTTGAGTTATGCGGCTATGCTTGGTTGTCCGGCATCGCGTCTCCGGCCTCGGCCGCGGGAATGTTTGCGATGGACTCGAGGAGGCGTCGGTTGTTGGTCAATCGAACCATTGGCCGCAATTGAGGTTCCCCGCACACCGCGACGGATGCTCGTTGGCGTGATTCAGAACTATCCGAACCATACGGACTCGAACCTCGGGTGAAAACTTGTCGTGGTTCTTTTGGCGAATCGTCAAAGTCTTCGAGCCACCGGAATGCGCCAGCGCGCCAACTACTCCGCAGGCGCTGGATGCGACTCACGGTCAACGAGGACGTCCTCTAGCAGGCTGCGGAAGTACCGCTGAAACGCGTCATCGCACAGGGCTCGTGAAGCGTTGATAGAAGGAGCCCAACTACCCGATGGAGATTATGCGCGGCGCCGACATATTCACCGAGAGTCTGTTTTCCATGCGCTAGCTGGACGACTTCATTCCGCCGTCACATCCGCTGCGTGCGATTCGCGTCATGGCGAACGAAGCACTCCCGAAGATGGATCGGCTGTTCGCCGACATGTACGAAGCCGACATAAAGGGCGGGCGGCCGAGCATCGCGCCGGAGAGGTTGTTGCGGGCTATGCTGATCCAGATCCTATGAGGCGTCCGGGCGCCGAGAGACTGATGCCTATGCAACTCGCCGATTATCTCGCCCGTCGCGCTGTCCAGTGCCGCGAACAAGGCAGTCGTGCTGTGGCGCATGCAGTCGTGGGTACGTCGCTCGGCAATGCCCAGCGCGAGCGGCAGCATGGGCTGCGTGCGATTGCCGCACCTTGTCTGCAAACAAGGGATCGCGTGAGAGCTTGAACTTCTTCTGGCGATGTGGTTAGAGGCCGAATGCATGGCAGATTCGCGGTAGTGCGGTCTGCAATAGGCTCATCTCGCGCGCGATCGTGCGCGTACTCTAATGCCCCACACCGGCAGGCATGGACTCCAGCATCTTCGCAATGACCGCGTCGACATGCGAACCCTCGATCGTCCTCGGCGCACTAGGACGAGGCGCATCGAGCAAGCCATCCAGACGATGAGCCACGAAGCGTGCGTACGCCTCTTCGAAACGGTTTGTTGAGTGACTGGCAGTTCTGCAGAAGCGGTCATATTGTCGCCGCCATCGGCACACGCCAACGCAAATCCGGGCTCGCAATGCCAACGCCTGCATAGTCTTACGCCGCATCGTCGATGCTTTGAGCTGTTCGCGCTCCGATTCACTCAACACGAGTGCCGTCTTGGGTCTTCCACTCCTCGCCACATCTAGCAGGCTGCGGAAGTACCGCTGAAACGCGTCATCGCGCAGGGTTCGTGAAGCGTTGATAGAAGGAGACCAACTACCCGATGGAGATTATGCGCGGCGCCGACACATTCACCGAGAGTCTGTTTTCCATGCGCAAGCTGGACGACTTCATTCCGCCGTCACATCCGCTGCGTGCGATTCGCGTCATGGCGAACGAAGCACTCGCGAAGATGGATGGCTGTTCGCCGACATAAAAGGCGGACGGCCGAGCATCGCGCCGGAGAAGCTGTTGCGGGCGATGCTGATCCAGGTGCTTTACAGCATCCGCTCGGAGCGGCAATTCATGGAGCAGGTGCAATACAACCTCCTGTTTCGTTGGTTCATCGGCCTGGCAATGGATGACTTGGTGTGGGTGCCCACGGTCTTCACGAAGAACCGCGAGCGGTTGATCAATCACGATGCCGTGATCGAATTCTTCAACGAAGTGGTGGCCATCGCTCAGAAGAAGGATCTGCTCTCGGGCGAGCACTTCAGCGTAGACGGCACGCTGATCCAGGCGTGGGCGGGACACAAGAGCTTCGTCCGCAAGGACGATGACGATCAGGATGACGAAGGCAGCAGCGCGGGCGACTTTAAAGGTAGCAAGCGCAGCAACGAGACGCATCAGTCCGGTACCGATCCTGATGCGCGGCTCTACCGGAAAGGCAAGACGGGCAGCGAATTGCGATACATGGGCCATACGCTGACCGATAACCGGCACGGTCTGGTGGTCAACGCGCGCGTGACGCGCGCTGACGGGCATGCTGAGCGTGAAGCGGCCAAGATCATGATCAACGACGCGCGGCAAGCACTACAGGATGCGGGCGCAGAGATCACGTTGGGCGCGGACAAGGGTTACGACGCACAGGAATTCATCGAGGCCTGCTACGAGATGAAGGTCACACTGCACGTAGCGCAAAACACCTCGGGGCGGCGTTCGGCGGTGGCCGATACGATTGCCTCGAGCGCGGGCTACGCTATTTCCCAGCAAAAGCGCAAGCTGATCGAACAAGGCTTTGGATGGGCGAAGACCGTGGGACGTATGCGCCAGGCGATGGTGCGCGGGTTGAAGAAGGTGGATCAGATGTTCGTGTTGAACATGGCAGCATACAACCTCGTGCGCCTGCGATCCTTGGCACAAGTCCGTCCGTAGTGACGGAAAACGCGGAAATGAGGTCGGGAATTGGCCTCAAAACGCTTAAAGGGACGTTGAATTCGCATTGAATCTGCACGATGCGAAAAATCTTGCGACGCGAGTCGCGTAATAAGAGCGGGGCCTCTTTAACTCGAGTGTACTTCAGCAGCCTGCTAGGAGTACGTGCCGTCCATCAAAAGTACGCAACGAATAATTCAACGAACTTGGAACTCGGAACACTAGCACACTGACAAACAACGATTCCTCCTTTGGCACGAGACATGCATGGTCTTCTCCATAAAGGCGTATTAACTGATGAGAAGGTGTTCGATGATCTCGCTCACTGGAAACTCAGACCCACCGCGAATACCCGCGTATTGCGCAGGCGACCGCGGCACGGTTATCTCGCGTAAATTCGAACCAGTGCGGCTGATTTGAGTCGCTTCGTGGAGCGATGCCCATGGTCCCAGCTTGATGGATGGACTGCAGGAGCGGTGAAGATGTCATATCTGGTAACTCCGGCGCGCGGAAGCGTCTGCCAACCGGGCGATCAGGACGGGCTACCTGAAGCGCGGTCGATCTCCTCCACCGTCGTTGTCGGCAGTGGTACGCTCGCTATCAGCTGCGTGCAGCTCGCAATCCAGATGGGCCACGTCATTGCTGCAGCATTGTGTGCTGACGGCGTATTCCGCGATTGGGCTGTTCGCTCGAACATCCCGTCCATCGCAAGCGTTGAAGAGCTCGCATCTTTTTTGAAGGATGCGCCGGTAGATTTGATCTTCTCAGTCGCCAATCCATTCATATTGCCAGCGGATCTATTGGAGGGGGTTCGTCGAGGTGCTTTTAATTACCACGAAGGTCCATTGCCACGATATGCGGGAGTGCACGTCACGTCCTGGGCGCTGCTGGCGCAAGAGACCGAATATGCCATCACGTGGCATTGGATCGATGACGGTGTTGATAGCGGTGACGTCGTGGTTCAGCGCCAGGTTTTGATTGCGCCCACCGATACGGCACTGACCCTGAATCTTAAATGCAATGAAGCCGCGATCGAGGGCTTCCGCGAGCTCTTAACTGGCGTCAAGAACGGGAACCTTTTGGCCTATCCGCAGGCAGTGCTGGACAGAAGCTACTTTCCGAGACATCGACGCCCCGATTCCGCAGGCTGTCTGCGATGGGATCAATCCGCGCAAGAGATATCGGCGATGACACGAGCCCTAAGCTTTGCGCCACATCAACTAAATCCAATGTGTCTGCCCAAAGCTCTCCTAGGCGATCAGGCTGTCAAAGTCAGCAACGTGGACGTGTTGGCCCGAAGCTCGAGTAGTCCAGCGGGATCCCTGCTCGAAGTCCACTCGAGCCATTGGCGTGTAGCGACGGGCACCGAGGATGTCGATGTTTGCTTTGGCGAACTCGATGGGCAGATGCTGGACGCGCGAGCCCTCGCCAGACACTTCAAGGTGGATGAAGGAAGTCGCCTTCCGATCTTGAGCGACGAACAGGCGCGGAGCATAACTGTCATCCATGAATTGCTGGCGCCGCTGGAGGATTTTTGGCGGCAGCGGCTCGAACAGTTTAGAACATTGGATCCTCCTTTCCTGTCATCGTCCGTGGCTGCGGCGCCGCCCGGATGGCAGTCGAGTTCGTGGTTCAGTCCAAGTGCTTTGGCTAAACTGTCCCCACTCGATCGCTCGGAATATCTGGCAACGGCTTGGCTGATCTATCTCGCCCGCATCACGGGAGAAACAGAGCTTCAACTGGGCTGGACGCCTGCATTGTATGAACCGCAAACTGGGTCCAAAGCGATGGAGGTGTTGATCTCCTCTGTCGTTCCGATGGAAGTGACCATTGAGCTTGCTAGTGATTTTGAAGAGGTGCTCAAAACCGTAGCTGCCGAATTCGCTCAGTTGAGGGCGCACGGTAGCTTTGCCCGGGATATTATCGCGCGTTGTCCGGTCTTGCGAGGTGTGGAGGCGCTGCGCTCGCACCGCCCCTGGCCGATTGGCATCACTCTCACGACAGAGAGCTCTTCGGTGGCTGGCGATCTGATGGCGAGTCACGGAACTGGCCGGGCCCTATGCGGCGATTTGCTGACCTTTGAAGTTTGCGCTCTCGATGGGCGCTTCCGCTGGCATTTTGATGCCAGTCGATTAGCGCCGAGGCAGATCGGCCGAATGACACAGCATTTGCAGACTTTGTTAAATGGTGTGATGGCCGATGCGGGGAAGCCGGTCGGCCGCATAAACATTCTCCCGGACGACGAACGCACGTATCTACTGGAGGATCTGAACCGGACGGAAGCGGCGTATCCGTCGGAGTGGTGCATCCATGAGCTGTTCGAGGCGCAGGCGCAGAAGGCGCCGGAGGCGGTGGCGGTGGTCCATGAGAACGAGAGACTGAGCTATGGTGAACTCAACTCGCGGGCCAACCGGCTAGCGCATCATCTGATCTTCCTCGGCGTCAAGCCGGACCAGCTGGTGGCGATCTGCTTGGAACGCGGCCTGGCAATGGTGGTTGGTGTTTTGGCGATCCTGAAGGCGGGGGCGGCCTATTTGCCGCTCGATGCGGCTTATCCGTCGGTGCGCCTGCGGAAGATAGTCGACGATGCCGCGCCGCAACTGCTGCTTTGCGATGCCGCCGGTCGAACCGCATTGGGCGCCGAGACTGTGGCCGATGTCAGCGTTGTCGATCTAGATAGTGCCACCCCGGTCTGGGGCGAGCGGCCGCCTTCGGACCCAGAGCCGCGCACGCTTGGCCTCACATCGCGCCATCTCGCCTATGTCATCTACACCTCCGGTTCAACCGGAGCGCCAAAGGGTGTAGAAATGTCCCACGGCGCGCTTGTGAATTCGCTCGCGGGGGTTGGCACGTCAAAACGATGCACACTTCAATTCGCTACTCTGAACTTCGATGTGTCCTGTCAGGAAATGTTCATTTGTTGGAAGGACGGTGGACTGCTCGTACTTGTGCGGGAAGCGACCCGCAGGCACTTCTCCGACTTGCTCGAATTCATGGAAAGGGAGGCGATCGAGCGACTTTTCCTCCCATTCGTAGCATTGAACCATTTTGCGGAGGTCTCGGGCGCGCAGCAAGTAAAACTGCCCTCTTTAAGGGAGATTTATACAGCGGGTGAGCAACTTCAGTCCACTCCACTGCTTAGGACCTTCTTCGAAGCGCATCCAAAGGCGAGATTGATCAATCAATACGGGTCCACAGAAATCAGTGTCGTTGCCGAGCACCACCTTGCAGCCGACCCCTCATGTTGGCCCCAGTTGCCCCCCGTCGGCCGTCCGATTTGGAACACGCGGGTTTATCTGCTGGACCGTCATGGCGCGCCGGTGCCGTTTGGTGCGGTGGGCGAGCTTTATATTGGCGGGGCGGGGGTCGCGCGGGGCTATCTGAACCGCCCCGAGCTGACTGCCGAGCGGTTCATCGCCAGTCCCTTTGTGGAGGGCGATCGGCTGTACCGCACGGGGGACCTGGGGCGGTACCTGCCGGACGGCAATCTGGAGTTCCTGGGCCGCAATGACGACCAGGTCAAGATCCGGGGCTACCGCATCGAGCCGGGCGAGATCGCGGCGCGGCTTGGCGAGCACGCCTTTGTGCGCGAGGCGGTGGTGGTGGCGCGACAGAACCGCGCCGGCGACAGGCATCTTATCGCCTATGTGGTGTGTGCGCCCGAAGCTCGATCGGATGAGCTGGATGGCCCTGAGCTTGCCAACACGTTGCGCGCGCACCTGAGTACGCGGCTGCCGGACTACATGGTGCCGTCGGCGTTCATGCGGCTATCGGAGTTGCCGCTGACGGTGAACGGCAAGCTCGACCGCAAGGCACTGCCGGCGCCGGCTGACGATGCCTATGCGCGGTCGGCCTATGAGGCGCCGCAGGGCGCAGTCGAAACGGCGCTGGCAGAGATCTGGGCCGAGCTTCTAGGGCTGGAGCGGGTCGGACGCCACGACAACTTCTTCGAACTCGGCGGCCACTCGCTCCTCGCGGTACAGGTGTCGAGCCGGCTGTCGCAGGCTGTTGGGGTCGAACTGCCGCTGTCGACGCTGTTCGCCAGGCCGGTGCTGGGCGATCTTGCGGCAAGGATCGTCGAGGTATTGAGCCGCTCCGCCCCCCAACACCTGCCGGCGATTGTGGCCGTATCGCGTCACGAGCCGCTTGAGTTGTCGTTTGCGCAGCAGCGATTGTGGTTTCTGGCACAGCTGGACGAAGGCAGCACGCACTATCACGTTCCGCTAGCCTTGCGGCTGCGCGGGGTGCTCGACCGCAGCGCCTGGCAGCGCAGCCTTGACCGTTTGTTTGCGCGTCACGAGGCGCTGCGCAGTGTCTTTGTCGCGCCGCAGGCCAAGCCACGGGTTGAGATCCTGCCGCCGGATGCGGGACTGCCGGTGTCTGAGCACGATCTACGGCAGAGGGCGGATACGGAAGCGGCACTTTCGGATCTGTGCCATGAAGAGGAACGCACGCCGTTTGATCTTGCGCGCGGGCCGCTGATCCGCGGGCGTCTGGTGCGGATGTCGGATGAGGAACACGTCTTCCTGCTGACCCAGCATCACATCATCTCGGACGGCTGGTCGATGGGCGTGTTGGTGCGTGAACTCAGTCAGCTTTATCGGGCGTTCGAGGGTGGACAGGACGATCCTTTGCCGCCGCTGGCGGTCCAGTATCCGGATTATGCCGCCTGGCAACGCCAATGGCTGTCGGGGGAACGGCTGCAGAAGCAGGCGCAGTACTGGCGCAAGGCCCTTTCAGGCGCGCCGTCCATGCTCGCGTTGCCGACGGACCGTGCGCGGCCAGCCCAGCAGTCGTTTGCCGGAGCCAGTGTTCCTGTTGTCATCGATGTGGATCTGACGCGGGACTTGAAGCGGCGGAGCCGGCAGCATGGCACGACGTTGTTCATGACGGTGCTGGCGGCATGGGCTGCGGTGCTGTCCCGGCTGTCGGGGCAGGACGACCTTGTGATCGGGGTGCCGAGTGCCAATCGGGGTCGCCGGGAGATCGAAGAGTTGATCGGCTTCTTCGTCAACACCTTGGCGCTCCGGGTGGACCTGTCGGGCGGGCCGGACGTGGCGACGCTTCTGGAGCGGACGCGGCGCACGACGCTGGCTGCGCAGGAGCATCAGGACCTGCCGTTCGAGCAGGTGGTGGAGATCGTGCGGCCGCCCCGGGCGCTTGACCACACGCCATTGTTCCAGGTGATGTTGGCTTGGGAGAACCACGCAGGTCCGTCGTTCGACTTTCCCGGGCTGAGTGTGGAGGCTGCCGACGGGCTCGATCAGGTCAAGTTCGATCTGGAGCTGAGCCTTAGCGAGCATGGCGAGGAGATCGCTGGAACACTGAACTATGCCACGGCACTTTTTGATCAGGCGACGATCGAGCGGCAGCGTGGTTATCTGCTGGCGCTGCTGCGGGCGATGGTTGCGGACGTGGGGCAGCCGGTGGAGCGCATCGACATCCTGCCGGCGGCGGAGCGCAACTATCTGCTGGAGGAACTGAACCGGACGGCAGCGGCGTATCCGTCGGAGCGGTGCATCCATGAGCTGTTCGAGGCGCAGGTGCAAAAGGCGCCGGAGGCGACGGCGGTGGTGCATGAGAACGAGAGACTGAGCTATGGGGAGCTCAACGCGCGGGCCAACCGGCTGGCCCATCATCTGGTCGCACTCGGAGTCAGGCCGGGAGATAGCATTGCGACAGTGCTTGACCGCTCCGTCGCTCTTGTGGTGGCGCAGCTGGCGATCCTGAAGACGGGCGGAGTGTACGTACCAATCGACCGCGGCCTTCCCTCTGCGCGACAGGAATGGCTGATGGCTGACTGTGCTGCCCGCCTGGTGCTTGGCCAGATTGACGGTGACAATCTGGTTGAGGCGACGATACCAGTTCTGGCTATTGAGCCGCTCATAGTTGGAACGGGATGTAGTTCCGATCCCGGCCTGGCGTTGACCGCTGACGCTGCCGCATACGTAAAGTACACCTCCGGCTCAACCGGCCGTCCCAAAGGAGTTCTTGTCCCTCATCGCGCTGTCAACCGGCTCGTGATCAACAATGCATATGCGAAGATCGAGGCGGGCGATCGTGTGGCATGGGCCAGCAATCCCGCCTTCGACGCAAGCACATTCGAAGTGTGGGCGCCGCTACTTAACGGTGGTTGCATTGTTGCAATGCAAGCTGTCGCAGATCCTTCCAGCTTTGCCCGGGCGCTTAAACAGCACCGGGTGACGTCACTTTTTCTAACAACAGCATTATTCAATCAATTTACATCATCGATTGCTCCCACGTTAGCCCAACTTAAGTACCTCCTCTGTGGAGGGGAGCCCAATGATCTCCGCTCATTTCTGAGATTGCTGAAAGAAGAAGGCCCCGTACGTCTCGTTCACTGTTACGGGCCGACCGAGACGACGACCTTCGCGACAGTCTGGAATTGTCCGGCTGATTTTAATGGATCAGTGGTCCCGATCGGCCGTCCGATTTCGAACACGCGGGTTTATCTGCTGGACCGTCATGGCGCGCCGGTGCCGTTTGGTGCGGTGGGCGAGCTTTATATTGGCGGGGCGGGGGTCGCGCGGGGCTATCTGAACCGCCCCGAGCTGACTGCCGAGCGGTTCATCGCCAGTCCCTTTGTGGAGGGCGATCGGCTGTACCGCACGGGGGACCTGGGGCGGTACCTGCCGGACGGCAATCTGGAGTTCCTGGGCCGCAATGACGACCAGGTCAAGATCCGGGGCTACCGCATCGAGCCGGGCGAGATCGCGGCGCGGCTTGGCGAGCACGCCTTTGTGCGCGAGGCGGTGGTGGTGGCGCGACAGAACCGCGCCGGCGACAGGCATCTTATCGCCTATGTGGTGTGTGCGCCCGAAGCTCGATCGGATGAGCTGGATGGCCCTGAGCTTGCCAACACGTTGCGCGCGCACCTGAGTACGCGGCTGCCGGACTACATGGTGCCGTCGGCGTTCATGCGGCTATCGGAGTTGCCGCTGACGGTGAACGGCAAGCTCGACCGCAAGGCACTGCCGGCGCCGGCTGACGATGCCTATGCGCGGTCGGCCTATGAGGCGCCGCAGGGCGCAGTCGAAACGGCGCTGGCAGAGATCTGGGCCGAGCTTCTAGGGCTGGAGCGGGTCGGACGCCACGACAACTTCTTCGAACTCGGCGGCCACTCGCTCCTCGCGGTACAGGTGTCGAGCCGGCTGTCGCAGGCTGTTGGGGTCGAACTGCCGCTGTCGACGCTGTTCGCCAGGCCGGTGCTGGGCGATCTTGCGGCAAGGATCGTCGAGGTATTGAGCCGCTCCGCCCCCCAACACCTGCCGGCGATTGTGGCCGTATCGCGTCACGAGCCGCTTGAGTTGTCGTTTGCGCAGCAGCGATTGTGGTTTCTGGCACAGCTGGACGAAGGCAGCACGCACTATCACGTTCCGCTAGCCTTGCGGCTGCGCGGGGTGCTCGACCGCAGCGCCTGGCAGCGCAGCCTTGACCGTTTGTTTGCGCGTCACGAGGCGCTGCGCAGTGTCTTTGTCGCGCCGCAGGCCAAGCCACGGGTTGAGATCCTGCCGCCGGATGCGGGACTGCCGGTGTCTGAGCACGATCTACGGCAGAGGGCGGATACGGAAGCGGCACTTTCGGATCTGTGCCATGAAGAGGAACGCACGCCGTTTGATCTTGCGCGCGGGCCGCTGATCCGCGGGCGTCTGGTGCGGATGTCGGATGAGGAACACGTCTTCCTGCTGACCCAGCATCACATCATCTCGGACGGCTGGTCGATGGGCGTGTTGGTGCGTGAACTCAGTCAGCTTTATCGGGCGTTCGAGGGTGGACAGGACGATCCTTTGCCGCCGCTGGCGGTCCAGTATCCGGATTATGCCGCCTGGCAACGCCAATGGCTGTCGGGGGAACGGCTGCAGAAGCAGGCGCAGTACTGGCGCAAGGCCCTTTCAGGCGCGCCGTCCATGCTCGCGTTGCCGACGGACCGTGCGCGGCCAGCCCAGCAGTCGTTTGCCGGAGCCAGTGTTCCTGTTGTCATCGATGTGGATCTGACGCGGGACTTGAAGCGGCGGAGCCGGCAGCATGGCACGACGTTGTTCATGACGGTGCTGGCGGCATGGGCTGCGGTGCTGTCCCGGCTGTCGGGGCAGGACGACCTTGTGATCGGGGTGCCGAGTGCCAATCGGGGTCGCCGGGAGATCGAAGAGTTGATCGGCTTCTTCGTCAACACCTTGGCGCTCCGGGTGGACCTGTCGGGCGGGCCGGACGTGGCGACGCTTCTGGAGCGGACGCGGCGCACGACGCTGGCTGCGCAGGAGCATCAGGACCTGCCGTTCGAGCAGGTGGTGGAGATCGTGCGGCCGCCCCGGGCGCTTGACCACACGCCATTGTTCCAGGTGATGTTGGCTTGGGAGAACCACGCAGGTCCGTCGTTCGACTTTCCCGGGCTGAGTGTGGAGGCTGCCGACGGGCTCGATCAGGTCAAGTTCGATCTGGAGCTGAGCCTTAGCGAGCATGGCGAGGAGATCGCTGGAACACTGAACTATGCCACGGCACTTTTTGATCAGGCGACGATCGAGCGGCAGCGTGGTTATCTGCTGGCGCTGCTGCGGGCGATGGTTGCGGACGTGGGGCAGCCGGTGGAGCGCATCGACATCCTGCCGGCGGCGGAGCGCAACTATCTGCTGGAGGAACTGAACCGGACGGCAGCGGCGTATCCGTCGGAGCGGTGCATCCATGAGCTGTTCGAGGCGCAGGTGCAAAAGGCGCCGGAGGCGACGGCGGTGGTGCATGAGAACGAGAGACTGAGCTATGGGGAGCTCAACGCGCGGGCCAACCGGCTGGCCCATCATCTGGTCGCACTCGGAGTCAGGCCGGATCAGCCGGTGGCGATCTGCGTGAAGCGCAGCCCGGCGATGGTGGTGGGGCTCTTGGCAATCCTGAAAGCGGGCGGCGCCTATCTACCGCTGGATCCGGCCTATCCGTCTCAGCGGCTGCGCCAGGTGCTGGGCGATGCCGCTCCGCAGCTGCTGCTTTGCGATGTGGCCGGCCGCGCCGCACTTGGCCCCGAGGTGGTGACTGATGTGATAGCGGTCGATCTGGAGACGGCCACGCCGGAGTGGGCGAACCTGCCGTTCTCCGATCCGGACCCGCGTGCGCTCGGCCTGACCTCGCGCCATCTGGCCTATGTGATCTATACCTCAGGCTCAACCGGCACGCCCAAGGGAGCACAGAGTGAGCATCGGGCTATCGTTAATCGCCTGATCTGGATGCAAAAGGCCTATGCACTCAATACGGCTGATGTCGTCTTGCAGAAGACCCCGTTTAGCTTCGATGTCTCCGCCTGGGAATTGTTCTGGACCTTGCTTGAAGGGGCAACCTTGGTGCTGGCGGTTCCTGGTGTACACAAAGACCCGGATGCGCTTGTAAACCTGATAATCGGCCAACGCATCACCACCGCACACTTTGTACCATCCATGCTGGCCAGCTTCATGGACACGAAGGGCGTTGATCGCTGCACCTCCCTGCAGCGTCTCGTGTGTAGTGGTGAGGCGCTTTCTGCTTCCCTCACGCAGAAGGTTCGGTGCGTATTACCTTGGACCGGTCTGCACAATCTATATGGTCCCACGGAAGCTGCTATTGACGTAACGGCCTGGAATTGTCCGGCTGATTTTAATGGATCAGTGGTCCCGATCGGCCGTCCGATTTCGAACACGCGGGTTTATCTGCTGGACCGTCATGGCGCGCCGGTGCCGTTTGGTGCGGTGGGCGAGCTTTATATTGGCGGGGCGGGGGTCGCGCGGGGCTATCTGAACCGCCCCGAGCTGACTGCCGAGCGGTTCATCGCCAGTCCCTTTGTGGAGGGCGATCGGCTGTACCGCACGGGGGACCTGGGGCGGTACCTGCCGGACGGCAATCTGGAGTTCCTGGGCCGCAATGACGACCAGGTCAAGATCCGGGGCTACCGCATCGAGCCGGGCGAGATCGCGGCGCGGCTTGGCGAGCACGCCTTTGTGCGCGAGGCGGTGGTGGTGGCGCGACAGAACCGCGCCGGCGACAGGCATCTTATCGCCTATGTGGTGTGTGCGCCCGAAGCTCGATCGGATGAGCTGGATGGCCCTGAGCTTGCCAACACGTTGCGCGCGCACCTGAGTACGCGGCTGCCGGACTACATGGTGCCGTCGGCGTTCATGCGGCTATCGGAGTTGCCGCTGACGGTGAACGGCAAGCTCGACCGCAAGGCACTGCCGGCGCCGGCTGACGATGCCTATGCGCGGTCGGCCTATGAGGCGCCGCAGGGCGCAGTCGAAACGGCGCTGGCAGAGATCTGGGCCGAGCTTCTAGGGCTGGAGCGGGTCGGACGCCACGACAACTTCTTCGAGCTCGGCGGCCACTCGCTCCTCGCGGTACAGGTGTCGAGCCGGCTGTCGCAGGCTGCTGGGGTCGAACTGCCGCTGTCGACGCTGTTCGCCAGGCCGGTGCTGGGCGATCTTGCGGCAAGCCTTGGCCGTCCGCATGAGGTGGCGGTGCCTGCCAGCCTGCTCACCGAGCAGAACACGGCGATCACGCCGCAGATGCTGCCGCTGACCGAGCTGGCCCAACCGGAGATCGACCGGATCGTCGCCACGGTGCCTGGTGGCGTCCGCAACATCCAGGACATTTATGCGCTGTCGCCGCTGCAGGAGGGCATCCTTTTCCATCATCTGCTGGCTAGCCGGGGCGATCCCTATCTGCTGGTGTCGCAGATGGCATTTGCCCACCGTAGCTTATTGGAGCGCTATCTTAGTGCAGTTCAGCAAGTGGTGGACCGGCACGACATCCTGCGCACAGCCTTTGTCTGGGAGGGACTGTCGAGCCCGGCCCAGGTGGTGTGGCGTCGTGCCTCGCTGGAGGTGAGCGAGGTGGAGCTGGATGGCTGTGATGGTTCCGGCGCCGATGAGCTCTGGCGCCGATTTGATCCACGCCGGCAGCGCATAAATCTTGACCGGGCACCCTTGTTACGGTTTGTGACCGCGCGCGATCCCGGCAGCGGTAGCTGGCTGCTGCTGGAGCTGCAGCATCATTTGATCGGGGACCACACGACGCTGGAAGTGATGCATGCCGAGGTGCGGGCCATACTAGCAGGGCGGGCCTATGAACTGGCCGCCCCGGTGCCATTTCGTAATCTGGTGGCCCAGGCGCGTCTTGCAGCTGATACCAGGGCGCATGAAGAGTTCTTCCGAGGACTGCTGGCCGACATCGACGAGCCGACCATGCCGTTCGGGCTAAGCGAGGTCTACGGCGACGGCAGCGGCGCCGGAGAGGCGCATTGGATGCTGCCGCAGGCCCTCAACGAGCGGCTGCGCGAACAAGCGCGGCGGCTCGGGGTGAGCTTGGCCAGCCTGTGCCACCTGGCTTGGGGGCAGGTGGTGGCGCGCAGCAGCGGCCGAGAGCAAGTGGTATTCGGCACGGTGCTGTCGGGCCGGTCGTACGCGGGTGCGGGCGCAGACAGGTCAATGGGCCTGTTCATCAACACCCTTCCCGTGCGGCTTGCCTTGGACGAGACCGGGGTTGCGGCGAGCGTGCGCAGCACGCACGCGCAGCTTTCCGAGCTGCTGGCGCACGAGCATGCCTCCCTGGCGCTGGCGCAACGCTACAGCGGCGTTGCGGCGCCGGCGCCGCTGTTCAGTGCGCTGTTGAACTATCGCCATAACAGGCCGGCGGCCACGCCCGGCTCCGGAATGGATGATGTCCTGTCGGGCGTGGCATGGCTCGGCGGCGAGGAGCGCACCAACTATCCCGTGAGCCTGTCGGTCGAGGATTATGGCGAAGCGCTCGGCCTAACGGCGCAGTTGGCGAAGCCTGTCTCTGCGGATCGGGTCTGCGGCTATATGCAGCGGGCGCTCGAGCAACTCGCGGAGGCGCTGGAGCATGCCCCCACGACGCCGGTGCGAGAGCTCGATATCCTGCCGGCGGCGGAGCGCAACTATCTGTTGGAGGAGCTGAACCGGACGGCAGCGGCGTATCCGTCGGAGCGGTGCATCCATGAGCTGTTCGAGGCGCAGGTGCAAAAGGCGCCGGAGGCGACGGCGGTGGTGCATGAGAACGAGAGACTGAGCTATGGGGAGCTCAACGCGCGGGCCAACCGGCTGGCCCATCATCTGGTCGCACTCGGAGTCAGGCCGGATCAGCCGGTGGCGATCTGCGTGAAGCGCAGCCCGGCGATGGTGGTGGGGCTCTTGGCAATCCTGAAAGCGGGCGGCGCCTATCTACCGCTGGATCCGGCCTATCCGTCTCAGCGGCTGCGCCAGGTGCTGGGCGATGCCGCTCCGCAGCTGCTGCTTTGCGATGTGGCCGGCCGCGCCGCACTTGGCCCCGAGGTGGTGACTGATGTGATAGCGGTCGATCTGGAGACGGCCACGCCGGAGTGGGCGAACCTGCCGTTCTCCGATCCGGACCCGCGCGCGCTCGGCCTGACCTCGCGCCATCTGGCCTATGTGATCTACACCTCAGGCTCAACCGGAAACCCGAAAGGCGTCATGGTCCAGCATCGGGGGCTGGTCAATCTGGTGTTGGCACAGGTCGGTCTTTTTGGCGCTTCTTCCACCAGCCGAGTGGCGCAGTTTGCATCCATTGGGTTTGATGCAAGCGCTTGGGAGCTTCTTATGGCGTTTGGCTCTGGAGCCGCATTGCACTTGCCTGCGGACGAGATACGTCAAGCGAATAACAAGCTATCGGATTATCTTCGAAGCGAACACATCACGCATGCGACGTTACCCCCAGCATTGCTGCAGACAAGCAAGAATCTGGAATATTTGGCTTCGCAAGTTCTCATTCTTGCTGGAGAGCTTCCGAAAGCTGAACTCATCCAAAGTCTGGTCCCGGCATCAATTGTCAACGCTTATGGCCCGACCGAAACAACAGTCTGCGCGACAGTCTGGAATTGTCCGGCTGATTTTAATGGATCAGTGGTCCCGATCGGCCGTCCGATTTCGAACACGCGGGTTTATCTGCTGGACCGTCATGGCGCGCCGGTGCCGTTTGGTGCGGTGGGCGAGCTTTATATTGGCGGGGCGGGGGTCGCGCGGGGCTATCTGAACCGCCCCGAGCTGACTGCCGAGCGGTTCATCGCCAGTCCCTTTGTGGAGGGCGATCGGCTGTACCGCACGGGGGACCTGGGGCGGTACCTGCCGGACGGCAATCTGGAGTTCCTGGGCCGCAATGACGACCAGGTCAAGATCCGGGGCTACCGCATCGAGCCGGGCGAGATCGCGGCGCGGCTTGGCGAGCACGCCTTTGTGCGCGAGGCGGTGGTGGTGGCGCGACAGAACCGCGCCGGCGACAGGCATCTTATCGCCTATGTGGTGTGTGCGCCCGAAGCTCGATCGGATGAGCTGGATGGCCCTGAGCTTGCCAACACGTTGCGCGCGCACCTGAGTACGCGGCTGCCGGACTACATGGTGCCGTCGGCGTTCATGCGGCTATCGGAGTTGCCGCTGACGGTGAACGGCAAGCTCGACCGCAAGGCACTGCCGGCGCCGGCTGACGATGCCTATGCGCGGTCGGCCTATGAGGCGCCGCAGGGCGCAGTCGAAACGGCGCTGGCAGAGATCTGGGCCGAGCTTCTAGGGCTGGAGCGGGTCGGACGCCACGACAACTTCTTCGAGCTCGGCGGCCACTCGCTCCTCGCGGTACAACTGCTCAGTCGCGCAGTCGATCTCGGGCTCAAGTTCAGCGCCGCCGACCTCTTCCAAGCCCCCCTTCTGAAGGAAGTTGCATCGAAAGTTCGTTTGGCACCACAGCCCAGCTGTGTGAGAGCGATTTGTGTCCGAGAAATCGGATCGCGGCCAACGGTGTTCTTTGTTCCTACAGGTTTGGGCGATTGCTCTTATGTCCCCAGTTTGGTGCACGAAATGGGTGCCGACTGCTCTGTCTACGCTTTGCCATGGCCGCAATTCAGTGCATTTCAATTTCCAAGTCTTCAGGAGATCGCCTCGCAAGCGAGCTTGGCGATTCGCGAGATCCAACCGCGAGGTCCATATCGGTTGTCTGGATATTCGTCAGGAGGAAACTTGGCTTATGCAATTGCGCAGCAGCTACTAAACCTCAACGAAACTGTTTCCTTCATCGGCCTCATTGACGTTGTGTTATTTGCAGATCTATCAAGGACATCACCCACCCAAATGATAAAAGAAGTAGTGTTGGAGTCTCTCGAATTGAATGACGAGAAGTTCGAAATCCTCAACCGCTTCGCTGGACAAAGTTCAATTTCCCGACTGCTTGAAAAGGCTCAGAAAATTGGGGCGATCCCGCTGGATCGTGATCTCCGCAATGACATTGTGACATATGAAAAGGCCACTCAGTTCCGACGGGCGCTGGGCTGCTATCAAGTTCCGTCCCTTCCAGTTGAGATACACCAATTCTATGCGGCCCGGCCTTTTAGCAGTCGGACTCGTTCTCGAATAACTCCACTAGCTCCAGAAGCAATTTCGCCTTTGCGGGGTTGGGACCGGATTTTAAGTGCGGAGGCCATTCATGCCGTGCCAATTCCAGGCGACCACGTGACTATGATGAATGTCCGGGAGAACCGCGAAGTTTTGGGTCGAGCGATCTCAACGGCCTTACAGGCGTTAACAAAATGAGTTCTCCAGTTTTCGCCAACAGATGATGCAGCAGGTGCATAGCGTCAAGCAGCACGGCCGGTTTACCGACAATCATTTTGGCCGGGTCGACCGGGGTGATTGTCGGTCGTTATCCGCCAGTGAATGTCGTCGAGCTCGATTGCGACGATTTCTCCGGCACGTAAGCCGAGCCGCGCCAACAACAGCAGGATTGCATAGTCACGGCGCCCAGTCGGAGTCGACCGGTCTGCAGACGCAATGACTTCTTGCTGCTCAGGCGTGAGGAACGTCGGCACAGTCGACTGTTGTCACTGACCGGCATATTCGAGCCATTCCGGGATCGGCGTAATCGAGCCACCGGATGATCGCCGCAATCGAGCCAGTGCATGATCGGCGCAATCGGGCCACTCGATGATCGGCGTATTAGAGCCACCGCAGGATCGGCGTAATCGAGCCACGTAGCGGGCTCAGTGTTCTGTCGGGCGGCAGCCCGAAACGCATTTCGAATTTCCACAACCCGGTACCTTCAGGCTTTTTGCCCGGAGGGCCGATGAGTCGAAGGAGGTTCGAAGTGTTTGAGTATCGACAGGTTCTGGCGCGCATGCGTCAGGGCGATTCCGACCGTGACATTGCCAGCGCACGCCTGATGGGGCGTGGGAAGCTGAAGACCGTCAGGCAGGTCGCGCTCGCTCGGGGCTGGCTCGATCCCGGTCGGCCCTTGCCGGACGACGCCGAACTGGCAGCGATCTTCGGACGCAATCCGAAGCTGCCGCGTAGCTGCGTCTCCACGATTGAACCGTTTCGCGATCTGGTGCGCGGCTGGTATGACGCCGACGTGCAGGGCACGACGATCTTCAACGCGCTTCAGCGCAACCACGGCTATACGGGCAGCTATTCGGCAGTGCGGCGCTTCCTGCTGCACCTGAAGGCCGAGCGCGGCGCGAGAGCGACGACGATCCTGGAGTTCGCACCGGCCGAGGCCGCACAGGTCGACTTCGGCGCCGGTCCGGTGCTCACGCATGAGTCCGGGGTTCTGCTCAAGACATGGTTCTTCGTGATGACGCTGTGCTGGTCGCGTCATCAATACGCCGAGGTCGTGCTGGATCAGACGGTCGAGACGTGGCTGGCCTGTCACCGGCGCGCCTTCGAATGGTTCGGTGGCCGCGTCGAACGCGTGATCATCGACAACGCCAAGTGCGCGATCACAAAGGCGTGCATGTACGACCCCGAGGTACAGCGCTCGTACGCCGCGCTGGCCGAGGGGTACGGCTTCCGGATCGATGCATGCCCTCCACACGATCCTGCGAAGAAGGGCGTCGTTGAGGCCGGAGTCAAATACATCAAACGATCCTTCGTGCCGCTGCGCGAATTCCGCGATCTCGCCGACGCCAACCGTCAATTGCGCGACTGGGTGATGCAGCAGGCCGGCACGCGCGAGCACGGCACGACGCGCGAGCAGCCGCTTGCACGTTTCGCCATCGAGAAGCCACTGCTCGCCAGACTGCCCGATGTGCCGCCAGTGCTGGCCGTATGGTGCGAGGTCAAGGTCCATACCGACGGGCACGTCGTCTACAAGAAGGCACTGTATTCGGTGCCGTTCACGCTCGTTGGCAAGCAGCTGTGGCTGAAGGCGACCGACACGGTCGTGCAGGTGTTCCACCGCCATGAGCTCGTCGCGACCCATCCGCGCCTGCGCAAGCCCGGCGATCGCCACACGGTGCGTGACCACCAGCCGCCTGAAGCGCAAGCGTGGCTCGAGCACGATCCACAGTGGTGCCTGGCGCGGGCAAAGGATATCGGGCCAGCCTGCCACGCGCTCGTTCTCGCGATGTTCAACGACAAGGTGCTCGTCAACCTGCGCGGCGCGCAGGGCGTCTTGAGGCTTCGCGAGAAGGTCGGCGATCAACGGCTGGAGGCTGCGTGCGAGCGTGCGCTCGTGTTCGCCAGCCCCAAGTACCGCACTGTCAAGGCGATCCTCGACAAGGGGCTGGACAGCCAGCCCACCGCAGCACCAGCGCCGACGCCGGCGCCTGCCGACACCTATCTGAACGGCGGCCGCTTCGGCCGTGACCTCCATTCCCTTCTGATCCATTGAACGCCTATGCATCCCAGTCCAGAACTGAACACGATCCTCAAGCAGTTGCGCCTCTCGGGCATCCTCGACTCGCTCGAGCAACGCAACCGTCAAGCCATCGACGGGCAACTTGCCTACACGGAGTTCCTCGCCACGCTTCTGCACGACGAGGTCGCGCGGCGAGAGCAGAAGAAGCTCGGCGTGCGGCTCGCCCGCGCTGGCTTCTCCCTAGGCAAGACGCTCGAGAACTTCGACTTCGACCGCGTGCCCAAACTCAACCGCGCTCACATCTATGATCTCGCCGCCGGCCGCTATATCGACGAGAAGGTCTGCGTGCTGATGGTCGGCCAAACCGGCGTCGGCAAGTCGCATCTCGCGCAGGCCCTGGGCCACTGCGCCGCACGCCAGGGCCGCGATGTCCTGTTCATCACGCAAACCGAATTGCTCAAGAAGCTGCATGCAGCACGGGCGACTGAGCTCTATGAACGCAAGTTGCAGCAGTTCGTGCGCGTTCCGGTGCTGATCGTCGATGACTTTGCACTCAAACCCCTGCGTGCGCCCCACGACGAAGACTTCCACGACCTGATCGCCGCCAGGTATGAGCGCGCGGCAACTATCCTGACGTCGAATCTCGACTTCAGCGAATGGGGCGACGCATTCCCCGACAACCGCATCCTCGGTGCTGCCACGCTCGATCGGCTACGGCACGGCGCCTACCGTGTCGTCATTGAGGGTGAGAGCTTCCGCAAGCCGAAACCGATGCCCGAAAACGGCGAAAACGTGGTTGCAAAATCAGGCAAAAAAACGCATTCTTGAGTCCCTTCGAAATCGCGTTTCGGGGCCATTCCAGGTGGCCTCATTACGCCGATCATCCCCGGCTCGATTACGCCGATCCGTGACAACTGTCGCCACTTACGAACCGAGGGCACTGACTCATACAGATCTCGGGTCGTATCGCCGCGCAGAAAGAGGAAATGGCAGAACGAGGTAAGCGGCTCGCGAGGGCCGTTCGATGGAACTCGCGCGCGCGAGGGATGATAGTGATACTGGACCGAAGGGTAATGATCAGAGGGAGGTCGGTGGAGGTGACATGACGGGCAATCTGTCTGCCACATTCCATGGCAGCAGTTCACCGATGCGATTGATCTTGTGATCAGCGATGTGGGTCAGGAGATATTCAAGGTAGCTGAGCGGGTTGATCCCATTGAGCTTGCATGACCCGATCAGGCCGTACATTGCCGCAGCCCTTTCCCCTCCACTGTCGGAGCCTGCGAAGAGGAAGTTCTTCCTCCCCAGGCTTACGCAGCGCAAGGCGTTTTCGGCCAGCGCGTTGCTTATTTCGACGCGACCGTCGTCACAGTACAGAACGAGCGCGTCCCATTGATTGAGTGAATAGTTGATCGCTTTGGTCAGCTCCGACTTTGCTGACAGGGTCGCGCGCTTGTGTGTCATCCATGCATTGATGGCCGCTAACACCGGTATGCTCTTGTGCTGTCGTACCTGCCGCCTCTCGCCCGGCGGTGCGCCGCGAATATGAGCCTCGATTCCGTAAAGTTCGCCAATCAGCGAGCACATGCCTTGTCGCTTCGGTGGGTGTACGCACATGAACATCGTACAGATATCGCCTGGCGTGATCCCAGCATGCCGCTTCACAGATCCTGCCGCCTTCATACAGCTCGTTGAAGCCCCCGTATGCGTCGGCCTGCAGGATGCCCTCAAATCCGGCGAGATGGCTCTGCGGGTGAATGCCTTTGCGGTCGGGCGAGTATGCAAACCAGACCGCCGCCGGCTCCGTTGATCCCGAGCGACTGTCATCGCGAACATAGACCCACAGTCGGCCCGTGCGGGTCTTCCTGTTGCCGGGCGCAAGCACAGGAATTGGCGTGTCGTCCGCATGCAGCTTGAAACTCGCCATCACGTAGCGACGCAGCGCCTCGGTCAGCGGACGACAGAGCTCCTCACACTGACCGACCCAGCGCCCCATGCTGGCGCGATCGAGCGTGACGCCGTCACGCGCAGCAATCTCCGATAGCCGGTACAGCGGTTGATGATCTGCAAACTTCGAAACGAGGATATCTGCCAGCAGGCTCGGATACGCAATGCTGCGCTCGATCGGTAGCACCGGCATTGTGGCGGCTGGGAGAAGTGATGACAGCAGGGGCAGACTGCCTTGCGCCGGATTGTGCGAATCACCTTGAACGCGGCGGCGACACGGGCGAGTTGCTCAGACACGTCTTCGCCAAGTGGTTGCATGGCGTTGCCGCAGTTCGGGCAGCTCGAACCAGTGTCAAGCACGTGCTCTTCGCGCAGCAGATGCGGCGGCAACGCCTCCTTCGGGGCCGTCGTACCGACTGGCGCGCTCGTACCCGACGCGCGGGCACGGCGAACATCGGCGGCACCACGCCCACCCGTCAGATCCTCCAGTTCGGTTTCGAGCCGCTCGATCTGCCGGTCCAACTGCTCGGATTTGCGGCCGAACTGCATCCGCCTGAGCTTGTCGATCTGCGCCTTAAGCTGCTCGATCTCGATATCACGTTCGGCAAGCTGGGCGCGGGCCTCGATCAGCAAGGCCTTGAGCGCATCGACGTCATCCGGCAGTGGGACATCATCGGTCATGCGCCGGAGTTTACGCGTGCGCCAGGCCGTTTACAACACCGATAGCGCCGCCGTTCGACGCGGCTGACGCCAGTCGATGCCTTCGAGCAACATCGACAGTTGTGCATGGGTCAGATGGACCTTGCCACCGTCAGCCTGCGGCCAGATAAAACGCCCTCGTTCGAGCCGCTTCGCAAGGAGCCAAAGCCCGTCCTCTGTGGCCCACAAGATCTTGATCAGGTCGCCGCGCCGCCCGCGAAAAATGAAGACGTTGCCGCCCAGCGGATTCTCCTCGAGCGCGGTCTGCACCTTCGCCGCCAGCCCCTGAAAACCGGCGCGCATGTCGGTGACGCCGGCAGCGATCCAGATGCGAGTGCCAGCCGGCATGCCGATCATCGGGTGAGCTCCCGAATCAGCAGGCGCAGCATATCCGGTGACACGTTGCCGCGAACTCTCAGGCGCGCACGGTCGAACTCGATCTCACAAAGATCCTCTAGAGACCGTACTGTCGTGACTGCCGTCGGTGGCGTATGGCTGGCTGCTTCAGCGACGACATCCACAGACAACAGCGAAGGTGCCTGCTGTGTCGGTTTCGGCGCCGCGCCCTCCGGGAGCGTTGGCAAACCATACTCTCCTGCCAGATAGAGCCGCCGCCATTTGAACAGCAGGTTCGCGTTGATATCGTTGCTGCGGGCGATCAACGCTACCGACGCACCTGGCTCGAACGATTGCTCAACCAGTTGTCGCTTGAATTCGGTCGGAAAGTTCGGCCGTTTATATGCGCTGCCTGCGGAGCGCTCATCCCACGTCTTGTCCACTTTGGTTCCCACCATAAATTTGGTGGATACCAAACTATCCAAAACCTCAATCGCTATGCCAGAACGGCCCTCGTGAGCTTGCAATTACCCACATCTCCAGCGCGAAACCTGGTAACCTGGCATACGTCACGTTCCATACGCACGCGGGATGGCCGGTAAGCGACAGGCGGATGATCGTTCGTGGTTCGATCTGGAAGTCCAGGGAAGCGAATTCCAGGACACCAGGCTGCGCCGCCGCTTCGCAAGCCTGCTCGAGAAGCTGTGGGACGGCATGGGGTAGACGATCCCGTTCGCCTGTCAGGACTGGGCTTCGACCAAGGCTGCGTACCGGTTTCTGTCCAATGACCGCGTCAGCGAACACGATATCCTGAGCGGACATTTCCAGGCGAGCGCCGAGCGTGTGAAGGCCACCGATGGGCCGGTGCTTATCCTGCAGGACACGACCGCATTCTCGTACCAGCGCGAGCGTCCCGAACTCATCGGCTACACGGGCAAGACGACCCTGCGCACGGGGAAGAACGGCAGGGGCCCGCGACGACCGCTCACGCAATGCGGCATCCTGATGCATTCGAGTCTTGCTGTTACTGCCGATGGATTGCCACTTGGTCTGGCTGCAGTGAAATTCTGGACAAGAAAGCAGTTCAAGGGGGCTTCTGAACTCAAGCGTCATATCAATCCCACGCGCGTACCGATTGAGGAAAAGGAAAGCTGGCGCTGGCTGGAAAATATGCGCCAGTCGACTGAACTTCTCGACGATCCTGTGCGTTGCATTCACATCGGTGACCGGGAAAGCGACATCTACGAGCTGTTTTGCACCGCATATGATCTTTCCACCTACTTCCTCGTGCGTACCTGTGTCGACAGGCTCGCGGGAGATGGTCAGCACACGATCTCCAAAGCCATGCGGCAGGTTCAGGTAAAGGGACTCCATCGCGTCGAGCTTCGCGATGCGAAGGGCCGTCCGATGACCGCGACGCTCGAACTGCGCTATGCGCCCGGATCCCGGGAACATAAAATTGCGACGGCCGAGGGCCACATAGCGCAAGGCATTTTCGGCGAGCACGTTGCTGATCTCGACGCGGCCGTCGTCACAGAACAGCGTGAGTCCATCCCAGCGATTCATGGCGTAGTTAATCGCTTCGACCAATGGAGCCTTCGGCCAAAGCGTCGCCAGTTTCTCCCTCATCGACATCTCGAGAAGCCCGAGCAACGGGTTGCTCTTTTCTTGCCTGCCGCGTCGCCGCTCATCGGGTGGTTTGCCGCGGATAGCAGCCTCGATTTCGTATAGATCGCCGTAAGTCAGTATGACTTTCCGTGGGTAGAGGGGCTGGCCTGGCGTGGGGCATCAACGCGGGTTAGCATCGCTGCCAGAGCCGCATGGGTGGGCAAAGGCCGCACCCCGGCAACTTCCCCACGGAGGCCAGCATGGACAACGATAGCACGGTGTACGTCGGGCTTGATGTGCATAAGGAATCGATCACAGTTGCCTATGCGATTGATGCGGGTGAAGTCGAGCTACTGGGTAAGATCGGGACAACGCCGACGGAAATTGATCGCTTGTGCAAGCGACTGCGATCCAAAGGGCGGCATATCCGAGTCGTCTACGAGGCTGGGCCCTGCGGTTACGGGCTGTACCGGCGTCTGGTCAAGCAAGGCTTCGACTGCATAGTATGTGCGCCATCGTTGATTCCACGGAAGCCTGGAGAACGGGTCAAGACTGACCGACGCGACGCGACGCGATAAAGCTGGCACGTTCGCTGCGTGCCGGCGACCTCTCAGCGGTATATGTACCAAGCGTCGAGGACGAGGCATTCAGGGATTTGGCGCGAGCCTGGGCATCGGCGAGGGACGATTTACGGCACGCGCGACAACGACTGAAGTCCTTCCTGCTAAGCCACGGTGTGCACTATGTCGGACGCGCGGACTGGGGCGCCGCACATCGACGCTGGCTAAGCAAATATTCCTTCGAGACAGCATGGAGGCAACTTGCATTTGAAGAACATCGACGCACAATCGAGGATCGGCTAGCACAGTGTGAGCGACTGGAAGTGGCGCTGCGCGAAGCCGTCGTCGAGTGGGGTTTCTATCCGGCAGTGCTGGCGTTACAGGCGATGCGCGGCATCCAGTTCATTACGGCAGTCGGCATGATCTCCGAGCTCGGCGATCTCTCACGCTTCGAGCATCCACGCCAGTTGATGGCGTGGCTGGGCATCACACCTTCAGAACATTCGTCCGGAGGAACGCGACGCCAAGGGGGCGTCACCAAGGCGGGTAACAGCTATGCAAGAAAGCTGCTGGTCGAAGCAGCGTGGAGCTACCGACATCCGGCCCGCGTAGGTAAAACACTGCAGCCTCGACACGAAGGCATTCCAAAGGCGATCGTCGATCGTGCGTGGGACGCACAGCTACGGCTATGCAAGAAGTATCGCAAACTTGCGACGCGAGGCAAGAACGTCAATGTTGCGGTGGTAGCTGTTGCCCGGGAACTCGCGGGCTTTATCTGGGATATCGGCCGGATGGCGATGTCACTGGCATTGCCGCGTCGCGCTGCACAGCAGGCATAACACTCACGAGGCAAAACCCCGTCACAACATTCTTGAGAGTTTCCTGAAGGCGGCGTAGCCCGGTGCGTATTTCGCACCAAGCCGGACACTGATTTCGCAGCAAGCTGGACAGGCGTTTCACGCGCAGGTGGACACGGATTTCACGGCAAGCTGGACAGCGATTTCACACGAAGCTGGACAGTAACGCTCTGATGTAGCGACGCGGGTCAACCGTGGCACGCTCGACGATTTCGTCGAGAGGCCACATGGCATATCCAACGTTGACCATGCGTAAAATTCGTGAAGTGCTGCGCCTGCATTTCGACTGCGGGTTCAGGCAGCGTGAGATTGCCCGGGCAGTCGGCGCCTCTCCGACGACTGTCGGACAGTATGTGCGGCGCATGGAGCGCGCAGGGCTTTCCTGGGCGGTGTCGGCGACGCTGTCCGACGACGAACTCGAGGCGCGGCTGTATCCGCCACCACCACAGGTCGAAGGTAAGCGCCCGGTGAAGGCACGGGAGCGAGCTGGCTAGCTGTGATCGGGCAAGGCGGGAGCCCAGCAGTGAGGAAGCAACTGTTCGATGTCAGAAGCGCGATGTGTTGGCAGGCGCGTGAGCACGTCCTTCAGATAGGTGAGCGGATCGTGCCCGTTCAACTGTGCCGAGCGGATCAGGCTCATGATGGCAGCGGCACGTTCGCCAGCGCGAAGCGAGCCCGCGAACAACCAGTTTTTCCTCCCGGTCGCCCAGGGACGGATCTGGTTCTCAACCCAGTTATGCCGACTCCCCGATTATGCCGCGTCATGAATCCACGCACACAACGGTTGCGCGGATCTCTGTTCCCGGCCGATCGGATTGTCGGCATTATCAGAGAGCCTCCAGGAGGGCGAGCAACGGATCTGGAGGTTTGTAGCGTGTCGGCGCGACGCCGCTCGCCGTGGCGTGCGCAAGCGCGCGCTCTTTGAGTTGCATGTCAGCGTGCAAGTAGATCTGAGTGGTCTCGGAGGACTCGTGACCGAGCCAGAGCGCAATCACGGTTAGGTCGACGCCGTGATGCATCAGGCTCATCGCGGCCGTGTGCCGAAGCGTGTGAGGCGTTATGGATTTTTTCTTCAGCGAGGGGCACGAGAGGCACGCGATTTCGGCGTTGCGCGACACGAGTTGCTGAAGAGCATCGGCACTGAGATGACCACCGCGCGAACTGGGAAAGACCGGATCGCCTGGTTCGCCTGGTTGATACAGCAGCCACTGTTTCAGGACGGCAACTACATCCGGTCGCAGCGGAGTGCATCTCATCTTTCTGCCTTTGCCGAGGCAACGAACGTGGGCGCCCGTGCCGAGCGTCACATCCTGACGCCGGAGTGCGGTCAATTCGCTATTGCGCAGACCCGTTTGAACCGCTACAAGAAGCAGCGTTCGGTCGCGGTTGCCGATCCAGTTTCGTACGTCAGGCGCCCCTACCAGAGCGGCGGCCTCGCTCTCGGTCAGAAACTCAACCGGGCCGTGCTCGCAGCGTTTGGATGGGATTGCAAGAATGCGCTGACACTGCAGAAACAACGCAGGCTCGCTGACTGCGACGAACCGGAAGAAGGCATGCACGGCGGCAAGCCGCGTGTTGCGTGTGCGCACCGAATTGCCTCTGCCGTGTTCGAGGTGCTGCAGGAATTCCTCGATCAACGGCACGTCGAAGTCCTCGATTCGCAGCTTTGACGGCGCGCGCCCGATATGTTTCGTGGCGAACGCCAGCAGCAGCCGGAACGTGTCACGGTAACTTGCCACCGTATGCGAACTCAGACCTTGCTGCTCGAGCAGGCGCTGGGTGAAGAAGCGCTGAACGAGGGCTGGGAGGCTGGCGGCGCTCACGGCCGTTCTCCCGGACAGTCCTTGTCGAGATAGGCTGCCGCGAGTTCAAGCAACTCAGGAACCGCTTCGATGTACCAGTACGTAAGGCCGATGTTGACATGCCCGAGGTAGGCGGCAAGTTTCGGCAATTCCCGACTTACGTCCAGACCGGCGCGATACCATTCGACCGGCCTTCCAGTCGCGAAGCTATGTCGGAAGTCCTGGAGGCGCGGGCCGTAACCATCGCGCCCGTCCTCTGTCGCCGATCGCAGACCAACAGCGCGCGACATTCTGACGAACATGCTTCGCGCAGTGCCTGCCTTCAGGCGCTTGCCGCGCTCACTAACCAGGAACGCCTCGCTCAATCGTACAGGACAGAGGTGATCGCGTTTCCGGGCATAGTGTTCGAGTGCCACCCGGGAAGACTCTGCTACAGGAACAAAGCGGGATTTGCCGAACTTCGATTCTCGGATGGAGAGTATCCCGCTGACGAGGTCAACGTCGGACCGGTCCAGCCGAAGCGCTTCGCCTGGCCTGAGGCCTGTCGCTACAAGAAGCCCTATGAGCGTCGAATAGGTCAGTGCTCGCATGCCGGTTCGGGATCGCAGTTGAGCGGCGCGGGCCATAAGCAGATCAATTTCCTGCTCAGTGTAAATATGCGGGGCGTTGCGCCGCCTTCGAGCACTCAGGAGTCCTGCTGGAGGAATCTGGTTTCGATTGTCAATCACGTTCATCCATCTGGCAAATCCTCTCACTTGAGAGAGGCGCCGCCCCCAGGTAGCGCGTTCGACGAGTACGGGCGTCGTCGCCCAGCGCAGAGCCTGATCGGTTGTAATGAACTCGGCGCCTTCGCGTTCCAGCAGATCAACGAAATGACCGAGTGCCAATGCAGGCTCATAGAATGACGCCCCGAGAGCACGGCGGACTGCCACGTACCGGACGAGAGACTCGCGGATCGCAGTCATATTGCACCTCCCGCCGTGGGCCACGAACGCGCGACCCCGCGCAGGTCCTCAAACGCGATCTTTGCGTAGATCGCGGTACTGTCCTGTGAGCGATGCCGCAAGACCTCGGCTATTTCCGCCATCGACGCACCGTGACGAATCATCGTCGTCGCCAGACCGTGACGAAACAGATGTGCGGCACCACGGCACGCGGGGCGGAAACCTGCACGTGCGAAGGCCTGACAAACAATCTTGCCAATCGCCGCCGGTCCCGCCAGACCAACCCGAGGTGCCAATCTGCGAAGGAATACGTACCGCGATGCACTTGCTCCGCGACCATCGCGGAGATATGTAGCGATTGCTTCTCCGACCTCCGATGGCAGGGGGACGTGCTCCACCATCTGCCCCTTGCCATGAACGACGAGTTCCCCCGAACGCCAGTGAATGTCGTCGAGCTGCATAGCAACTATTTCTCCGGCACGTAGACCGAGCCGCGCCAACAACAGCAGGATTGCGTAGTCACGGCGCCCAGTCGAAGTCGACCGGTCTGCAGATGCAATGAGAGCTTCTTGCTGCTCAGGCGTGAGGAACGTCGGTACAGTTGACTGTCGCCACTTACGAACCGAGGGCACTGATTCATACAGGTCTCGGACCGTATCGCCGCGCAGAAACAGGAAATGGCAGAACGAGCGAAGCGCAACTGCCATCAGCCGCGTGTACTCCGCCGATCGACCTTTGCTGTAGGCAAGGAAATGATCTCGGATCGTTACGGCGTCAAATGCATCGGGCAATATAGTTCCGTCGCCGGCCGAGTGGCTGTCAAGAAAGTCGCGAATGAAGGGGCCATAGACGAGCAGAGAGTTCTTCGCGAGTCCACGATCCTGCCTCAGATGGTCCAGGTATCGGCGATAAATGCGCGCAATCTCGGACTGGCCGCCCAACGTCGGCGAACACACAATGGCTTCCGCGCGCAGATAGGCAAGAAACTGTCGTAAGGTGGGACGCGCACGCTGGACGCGGTCTCGTGAAGCGTCGATCATGCTATTCATAAAACGAGCCGTGACAGACTCATCGAGATCGATCAGGTCAATGTTCCTGTTCTCCATCCACCCAGAGAACGCGCACAGGACTCTTCGTTTCTTGCGAAGCGATACCTCGGAATAGTGTGCCGTCCGTAGACGATCAAGAAATCGATCGATGTAATGGGCCGGCAGCCCGCCGGATTCGCTGACTGTGCGTGTTGCATTCATCTGATCTCTCCTGGCCAGCGCGTTAGCCAGCCTGAGAAATCATATGTTTATGCCGACGCAGCGATCATGAAAGGCCATACCCACCGCCACGCGCATGCACGACGCGGCATAATCGGGGAGTCGGCATAAGGCAGAGATTTTTTTGGTTGGCGGTCGCGGCAACCAGCGCATCACCATGTCGTCGGACCTGATCCGCGACCGGTAATCAAAAAAATGTTTGTGCTGAACCGCTCCACAGGCGGTGGCCGCTATGGGCATTGAATGACCGCCGCGGTAATTTGTGATGTCTTGCAGGGGCGATCAGACCGGGACTTCTGGCGAGAGTGGGAAGCATCACCTGTAAAGAAAGCGGGAATGTGCGCGTGAACCGGCAAATCACCCGCCATTCTGGAGTACGCTGGTGCGCCAGTGGGTCGAAGGCACGAGTGCAGCCGCGTTGGCCTCGTCAGGAAAGGCGAACGTGTACGGAAACAGGTGCGGTGGCAACTAGCGCGCATGGGTGGGGCCTGGCGGGGCTCGTGGAAGGGTGCCGGGCATGTCTTCGATGCGGAGCATGTGTCCCTTGCCACATACGGGGCAGTCGCGCAGTGACTTGCCGGTGAGTCGCTCGTAGCGGTCACGGTAGTCTTCCCCGGGCTCGGCTGCGGCAGCGGCGGGAGCCTCGACACCGAGCAGCTGCCTGCAGGTGGCGAGCTTGTCGGCACGGTGGCGGTTGGCGAGCCACCCGTAGCTGCGAATGCGCTTGAAGCCGTCAGGCAGCACATGCAGCAGGAAGCGACGGATGAACTCGTCGACTGTGAGCGTCATGGTTCTTTGTCTGGACTCGTGCTGGTAGTCCTTCCAGCGGAACTGCACGGTGTGCCCGTCGAAGGCGAGCAGCCGGTTGTTGGAGATGGCGACGCGGTGGGTTTAGCGGCCCAGGTAATCGAGCACGTGTTCGGCACCGCCCAAGGGTGGCTTGGCGTAGACCACCCACTCCGCCCGTGCCGCGGGTGCAAGCCAGGCCGCGAACGCCCGGGCATCACGCAGCGGCTCGAGCTGGCCATGGAAGCGCAACGTGCCGGCGTCGAATGCGCGGCGCAGCTGCTGTGTAAAGAGCCGTCGGAAGAGCCGTGACAGGACCCGCACCGGCAGGAAGAAGCCGGGGCGGCAGGCGATCCAGTGCTCGCCATCCGGGGCGATGCCGCCGCCCGGCACAACGCAATGCACGTGCGGATGATGCAGCAGATTGTGCCCCCACGTGTGCAGGATCGTGATGAAGCCGATTTCGGCACCGAGATGTCTGGGGTCGGCGGCGATCGTGCGCAGCGTCTCGGCGCTGGCGCGAAACAGCATGTCGTAGAGCACGCGTTTGTTCTGGTACGCGAGAGCCGCGATGGGTTCGGGAAGCGTGAAGACGACATGGAAGTACTCGGTCTCGGGAAGCAGCTCGGCCTGCCGGCGTTCAAGCCATTGCGCGCGGGCGAGCGACTGGCACTTCGGGCAATGTCTATTGCGGCACGAGTCGTAGGCGATGCGCTGATGGCCGCACGCGTCGCACCGCTCGACATGCCCGCCAAGCGCGGCGGTACGACAAAGCTCGATCGCACTCATCACCCGCCGCTGGACACGAGTGAGCCCCTCGGCATGGGTTTGCCGATACTGCGGACCACAGCGGCGAAGGATGTCCGCCACCTCGAGCGCCGGGCGCATCGCCGGCTTCAGAAGTACTCGGGCGAAGGTGGCGGCGATGGAATCGGTGCGGGGTGCGGCAGCAGATCGAAGGGACTCGCTGTGGCACACACGGTGCTGGTCGCGATTCTCAGGTAGCGCGAAGTAGTCGCGAGGGACCTATGGCCCATGAGCAGCTGGATCCTGCGCACATCGGTACCGGCTTCCAGCAGATGCGTGGCGAACGCATGCCTTAGGGAATGCGGTGTTATCGGCTTCTGGATGCCACATCGTTGGCGTGCGAGAGCGCAGATTCGCGAGACGGCGCCCCGCGTGATGGGGTGTCCAGGAATATCACCGGGAAACAGCCAGCCGCGGGGGTGAGCGTCCTGCCAGTACGTTCTGAGGATCTCGAGCAGACGCGGCGAGAGCATGACGTAGCGGTCTTTGCGGTTCTTGCCCTGGTTCACACGGATGACCATGCGCTTGCTGTCGATGTCCGTGACCTGCAGGTGGGCGACTTCCGACACGCGCAGGCCGGCTGCGTAGGCAACCATCAGGATGGTCCGATGCTTCAGGCTGGGGATCGAGTCGAAGAAGGTGGTGATCTCCTCCAGGCTGAGGATAACCGGCAGGCGGACCGGCTTCCTGGGCAATGGGAAATCCTCGTCACTCCAGTCACGTTTGAGCGTCACGCGATAGAGAAAGCGCAGTGCACCGATCGCCGGGCTGAGACTGGCGGGTGCCAGCTCGCGTTCTTCGCGGAGATAGATGAGCCAGGCCCGGATCTCTTCGGGACCCAGCAGTTCGGGCGAACGGCGGAAGTGTCGGGCGAAACTGGATACCTGAATCAGATAGGACTTCTGGGTATTATCTGCAAGGTTGCGGATCTGCATGTCATGCAGCATGCGTTGGCGCAGTGGCGTCATGGCGAGCCTCCTGGAAGCAGTGGCTGGAATGCCCAACCGGGCGTTCACATACTGCTCCTGGTGATACCGGTCACCGCCTCGCTGGGGTTCAGCGCCAGACGACCCACTTCATGAAACGTCAGTCATAGACCTGTGCCCACCTCCCACTACCGCGTCAGCGGTTTAGTACAACCCGTGTCATGCCGCTAGCGGCATGACACGGGTTGTTATCAATGGGCACGTGCCCATCGTCGAGATAGCGCGTTAGCGCCGCCCAGCGATTGAGGTTGTAGTCCAGTGCTTTCGCAATTCCTGAGGCCTCTGGAACCAGGCACCGCTGCGCGCTCAGCCACGCATGCAACGCATCCATCACCGGTCTCGAACGGCTCTGGCGCAGCGCACGCCGTGCATCGGGATCAAGCACCGCGGCTTCCCGTTCGATTTCGTATAGCGTGCCGAAGTATTTCAATGCCTGCCCGGCGATCTCGCTCTGATGGTTTGCATGCAGCTCGAAGAACTTGCGTCGCGCATGTGCAGCACAGCCGATCTCCGTGATGCCCCGGGTAAAGCTGTTCTTGTAGCCGCTATAGTCGTCGCACACCAGCTTGCCCTGCCAGTCACCCAGGAAGGCGCGCGCATGCTCGCCAGCGCGGCTGTCGGCGAAATCATACACGACCGCCTTGAGCGACGCGTATTGCGTCGTGGTATACGCCCACAGATACGCACGATGTGTCTTGCCTTTGCCCGGACTGAGCATCTGCACAGGCGTTTCATCCGCATGCAGTACACCCTGACGCAGGATCTGTTCGCGCAGTGCATCGACCAGCGGCTGCAGTCGCACGCCGCACACGCCCACCCAGTCGCCCAGTGTCGACTGAGGAATCGCCAGTCCTGCGCGGGCGCAGATGCGCTCTAGCCGGTACAGCGGCAGATGATCGGCGAACTTCGATACCAGCACCCAGGCCAACAGCGCGGCCGTCGGGATGCCCTTGTCGATGATGTGCGCGGGCACGGGTTCCTGTGTCAGCGTCTCGCATTGACGGCACACCCACTTGCCGCGGATATGTCGCTCGACTGTGAACACGCCTGGCGTGTAGTCAAGCTTCTCGCTGATGTCTTCGCCAATGCGCTCGAGCTCGCAGCCGCAGTGACATGTCGTGGTATCCGGGTCGTGATGAATGTCGGTGCGCGGCAGATGCGCCGGCAATGGTGCGCGTCGCGCACGTTGCTGTCGTGATTTGCGTTCGGGCGTATCTGGCTGAAGCTGCTCGAGCTCGGCCTCGATCGCGGCCAGATCCGTATCGATCGCCTCGTCGAGCAGGCTCATCTGTTCCGTATTGAGCTGCTCGCTGCGCTTGCCGAACTGTTGCCGTTTGATGACCGAGAGTTCATGCGTGAGCTGGTCGATACGGGTTTGCCGATATTGCAGCTCCCGTTCCTTCTCACCGACTTCGCGCTCCCTGTCTGCAAGCTGGACGGCCAGCTGTGCGGCCAGTGCGCGAAGCTGGTCAGGGCTGAGCGTGGTGAGATCGACGGGCAGGTCCATGACATCGAGTCTGCCAGACACACCACGCATCGGGAAGCGAAACTGTTTACGTGCGCGTCGCCTTCACACCACGGTAATGGCGTGATCGCTGGCCAGCGTGCGCCACGGCAGTCCCGTGATCAGTGCCCGTAACTGTTCCTGGTTCAGCGGCAGTGCAACGGCCTGCTCGCCGTTGCTCCATATAAACCGCCCGCGATTCAGGCGCCGCGTGGCCAGCCAGATCCCCAGGCCGTCGTAGACCAGCACCTTCATGTTCGATCAGCTTGCGCTTTTGCTGGGAAATGGCGTAGCCCGCGCTCGAGGCAATCGTATCGGTCACCGCCGAACGCCGCCCCCGAGTTGTTTTGTGCTACGTGCGGTGTGACCTTCTGCTCGTGGCACCTCGATGAATTCCTGCGCTCGTAACCCTTGTCCGCGCCCAACGTGACCCGCAGGGCGCGCGCGAGGCCCATCTCGCGGGCTTGGGTCCAGCAGCTCAGTTCGTTCGGGTTCGTCTGCATGCCTCGCGCCTCAGGGACATGGATTTTTGCCGCTTGTATCGGCGGTGTTGCATTTAGTCGCCGCGCAGCGGTTTACCTTGATCCGGGCCGGAGAAGGGCAGCTTTCGACCGTTGCCGTCAACGTATGACTGATACGCCGAGCGCAAGTATAAAAATCAAAGAACTTTTCTTCTGTATCATTAGGTTAGTTCGCAATATTGATTAACAGGACCGAAATTACCCATCGATAAACATCACCGATGTGCCTTGCGATAGCTTTGCATATGAGCTTGTCTATCATAGAAAACACGCATTTCATATTGATTCTCAAGCTAGCTCTCACGCCCGCCCAATCCTCCGATGCGAGCAAACGTTGGGGCGTCTGCGTTGGCCGCAGGTGGCTGCGGTGATGATTTGTGGGGCGAACTGGAGCGCGAGACACCTGCTGCAAGAAAGGCGCGACTGCAGCGTTATCGCGCCGCTTTTCCAGCAACACGTCCAGTTCGGTGTTCGACCATGACATGCCACAGCACGTACGGCTCGCCACGCAGGTCGTCCATCGGAAGATTCGCGGTCACACGCGACTCCGTGGAGGCGAGTGTGCACGGATACCGCCTACCACTGCACCGATACATGCGCCAACAACGCACAACGTTCCGATGAACTGGGATCTACCTATCGGCTGTGCAAGTACGAGGCAGCCGATCGCCGCCGCGATCGCAGGCTCGGTGCACATCACGACACCGAATGCGGATGCGTTCATCCGACGCAGTGCGATTAGTTTAAGTACGTAGGGGACGATCGGCACCAAGACTGCAATGTACGCGGCATTGACGAGTTGTCCCATAGGCAAATGGCCACCGCTCAGCAGAATGCCGAATGGTCCGGTAACGACAGCAGCGGCGATCAGGGACGCAGAAAGCCCTTCCAGCTCGTCAAACACCATGCCGACGCGCTTCTTTAACACGATGTGTACGACCCAGCCGAGTGCCGATCCAATCGGGAAGATCAGGTCGATGGGGCTCACCACCCACATGCCGTCCTGCCGAGCTAGCAATAGCACGCCCGCGACTGCAAACACCGGCCACATCAACCTTCTGAGTCTGCGCTCGCCGAATGTGGCGACCGCGACCGGCCCAAGGAAGCTGACTGCCACTGCAAACACAAGTGGCACACGCCGCACTGCCTCGAAGAAGCATAGCGTCATACATGCGGCCGCACTGCCAAGCGCGGCCGCGGCTCCCCAGTGCTGGCGAGAATACGTGTGCAGCGGCGGTCGCGCGATGGCCGCGAGCGCTACCGCTGCGAAGCACAGCCGCAACCAAGTTATGCTAATGGTACTGTATCTTATCGTCGTGGACAGCGATAGTGCGGCGCCGAGTTGAATGCTGAACATGGACGCGACGGCGAACATCGGCGCGATCGCGTGCGAGAACAACACGGACGCTCTCGACAACGCGTATTTGGCTTGGTTTGCGTTCAATTCCCCCCTCATCCATATTTCCCGCGTGAGTGAAGGGAGGATACTAACTGCAGGTCTATGCGTGGTATAAGCGGGAAATCTTTATGCTTGCATGAGGGAAATTGATGATTGCGGGTCAACAGCGCGCTACTATGTAAGTTAGTGACGGTGGTCGGAGCCGGCAGCGTGAGCAATGCTGCAATGGCACTTCATCGCACCTGCCCGTCAGCATGGTCCTTCTTCATCTTCAAGCGAAGTTGACCAACGCCTGGTCGGACGTTAGCCGCGCGGCATGAAGCCGACTTTCACGTGCAGGTACCACTGCCGTATGCGTACCTGCTTGCGCGCCGGTTCGTCCATGTTGCTCACGAACCAATCCAGAATGATGTTGGTGATCGTATACGCTTGAGCAAACGGCCAATTGCAACGGAATCGGACTGTTTCAACGGATGCAAACGTGTATCGAGTTCATTTAGTATGCCGCCGCCCGACGATCACAGCGGGCAGCGACTTGATGTTGGACTTCACCCCACAGTCGGGCTTGCCCTGTTCAAAGGAACCCAGATGCTTGGCGCGGCGCTTGGCCATCTTTTCGGGGTAGGCCTGCAGCACTTCGTCGATCAGGGCCTTGTTGGCGGCCTTGCGTTCTTCAACCGTCGCGGTCATTGCATATCCCATAAGTGGAGAATGTCATCGCCGGATCCGGCCGCCGCACGGCGACCTTCGCCCGGCATTCGTCAGGCGGTCAGTTCGGCCGCCGTTTTGCCGACCTGCGACTCGTCGACCTGCGCCATGATGCCTTTCTCCATCAGCAGGTCTTCGAGCTGGTCCATCGTGATCGGCGTCGGAACCACGCCATTGCCGCCGTTGTGATGAACCTTCTCGGCAAGCGCGCGATACTGGGCCGCCTGTGAGCTGTCCGGCGCGTACTCGATCACGGTCATTCGCCGCAGTTCCGCGTGCTGGACGATGTTGTCGCGCGGCACGAAGTGGATCAGCTTCGTGCCGAGCATCGTCGCGAGCGATTCGGCAAGCTCCAGTTCCTTGTCGGTCTTGCGCTCGTTGCAGATGAGCCCGCCCAGGCGCACGCCGCCACTGTTCGCATATTTCAGGATGCCCTTCGAGATGTTGTTCGCTGCGTACATCGCCATCATCTCGCCTGACATGACAATGTAGATTTCCTGCGCCTTGTTTTCGCGAATGGGCATGGCGAAACCACCGCACACCACGTCGCCGAGCACGTCGTACGACACGTAGTCCACGCCGTCATACGCGCCGTTCTCCTCGAGGAAATTGATCGACGTGATGACGCCACGGCCCGCGCAGCCGACGCCCGGCTCAGGACCACCCGACTCGACGCAGCGGATGTCCTTGTAGCCGATCTTCATCACGTCATCGAGTTCCAGGTCCTCGACCGAACCCGCTTCCGCCGCAAGCGAGAGAATTGTGTCCTGTGCCTTCGCGTGCAGTATCAGGCGCGTCGAGTCAGCCTTTGGATCACACCCTACGATGAGGATCTTCTGCCCGAGGTCGCTCAACGCTGCAAGCGTATTTTGCGACGTGGTGGACTTGCCGATGCCGCCTTTGCCGTAGAAGGCGATTTGCCGAAGTTGAGACATTGTCGTACTCCATTGACATGGAAGGTGAAACCAGGGTTGCGAGTCAGATCTGCAAAGCAGCGACCATGTCCTCAGCCTGCGGTGTCCGTATGGTCTTCTTCTGTCGAGTCACGCATCGGCCGGAATGTGTCCGCGCGGCCCCATCGATGCAGCTTTTGTGCCATGAGTGCGCAGATCGTCGAAACCCTGGCCGGGCCGGGTTTCCGCCGGGTTCCCCCGAGTGGCCACCTGCGACGTTCGCGACGTCACCTTCCCGACAAATCGCGCGCCTTTTGTCGCAAACGACATGGGCAGCACCGGGCAGCCTGTCCGTATAGCCTGCCTGGCGTTGGCCCCTGGCATTGGTACGGATGTTGCAAAGTTCCCCGCACATCCCGCCGGGATGTGTGAACCAGCGCACCGGTCCGCGCATGCAATATCCATCAAAGAGGAACACTAATGACTGACACGATCAGCCACCATGAACTCGATGAAACCCCGTTGGCCAGGCTGCAACGCCAGGGCCGAGGTGGCCCCCTCGTATAGGCAAGACATGGTGGGTTGTGGAGCGGACCATCTTCTGGCTTCATAACTTCCGCCGACTGCGCATCCGCTTCGAACAGCTCGCTTTCATCCACGAGGCTTTCCTCAGAATCGCCTGCTGCATCATATGCTGGCGACACCTGAAAAGGTCATTCTGTTAACACCTCTTAGTACTACAGCCGTAGATGTGCCGGGTGCACGTCGCCGCGTCGTGGGTAATGGCATTGTTGGGCGCGGTACCGATGTCGGCGTCGCCAAATTGACCACGACACTACATGCTCAATGGAATGAAGCGTCCGCCATATCAGTCGGCGCAGTAACCGGCGGATTTCCTGAACGCTGAATGGCATTGAACCTTCAGGTGTTTTTTTGGCCTGTGCCCTCAGGCCAGCAAGCACCGCGTGCGCCGGCAATGCAAGTGTGATGTGGCGGCACCGGCCCTGCCAACGACGCACCTCATATTGATCGAGGCCGCATTCGCCTTTGGCAGCCTCAAATCTCACCTCGATTTCCCATCGCCTGCCGGCGACGTTGACCAACGTCTGACGGGTGAACCTGGTGCGGGGGGCATAGACGAAAAAAAACGCGTGTTCACGGGTCTCATCGAGACTGCGCCGCACCAGCAGGTAGTGGCCAAAGCGACGTTCCTCGGCGCTCAGTTGTAAGCGCCATAACGGCGTCAGAGCCCAGGAATACAGTCGCTTACCTTTTGCGCCGATTCCGGCCGAAAGACGGCGCCAGGCCTGTGGCGGCAAGGCTTGCGCAATCTTGTCGGGCGCACGTAGTCGGGCCTTGCCACCACAGTGGTTCGCTCTTCTTAACCGCCAGCACGAATGGTTGTGCGCGCGACTCGAGCCACAACCGCAAGGGACGGTCACCGCCATACACCTCATCTCCGGTGACCCAGCCGCAGGGTACTCCCGCATCCAGCGCCAGTTCCAGGGCATCAGGCGCGCGAGTTGCGGCTTGGTTGCAAAGCCCACGCTGTCGGGAATACCCGTTGCCCGGCAACGAGGGCGATCATCGATCCATGACTGTGGCATATACAGTTCGCGGTCAATAAATGCGCTCCCCCGTTTCCTGCGTAGCACAGGAACACGCCGATCTGGCTATTCTCGATGCGACCTGCCGTACCACTGTATTGACGCTGTACACCGGCAGAGTGTTCACCCTTTTTGAGGAAACCCGTCTCATCCACGATCAGCACGGCATCACGCTCGCCGAGTTGTTCAACGATGTAGTTGCGAAGGATATTGCGGGCTGCGTCAGGATCCCATTGTGCCCGCTTGAGAAGGTGCTGCACCCCATCGGGTGTAGATTCGCCGATCCATTCTGCGAGTTGCCAGCCCTTTTTGCGCTCGACTGTGCCCAACAAACCTTTTAGAACCTTTAACAAGTGCGACGCGTGTCGCCGTCCGCCGGACGTAAATCGGCAACGTAGTGGATGGCAAGCTCTTCTCTGCCTTGTCAGATTCAACCACCTGAACATCGGAGAGAGAAGGCGTGACCTGCTGTACGACCAGCAGTTGCCTACCTGAACGTGCGCGACCGGTAACGGTCGGGTTCGAAGCTTCGGGGAACAACGTACCCTCCTTATGGGCGACTCACCGGGCGACCGGAGATGAGTCGACACTGCCAGCAGCCGTGCGGTGCGGGGGCCAGGCAAGTTCCGCATGCACAACATAAGTGAACTGCTGCAAACCTCGTTAAGCCAAAGCTGCTGAGAGGCTCTGACCAAAATGGTGAACGGCCGGTTGCATCTCTTTGTTATGGATGCACGTCGTCGAAGCGCCGTCGGGGGATAGGCAGGTGCTAAACGGATAGGCCCGGGAGTATTCGGGTCGGTAGGGATGGGAACGCGGGAAACCCGATTCTTCGCCAACGCCCGATTCAATAGGATGCTGGCAGGTGAACCGCAAGGGAACACTGCTGAGGAAGCGGGATTGAGAATGCGCAAGAAGCGAATGGTTGCCTGTAATGGGTGACATAGGCGTTCAAAATTTGCCCCAACCTGAAAGGGTGCTGACGCGCGCGCGGTGCGGCAGTCGCCAGCCTGCATCAAAGGTTCGCGAAGGGAAGCTTGAGAGAGACCGGTGGCACTACGGTTCAGCGCCCTTGTCTCGCGTCAGCGGAATGAATCGACGATGCGAAGTCAGCGAAGGTTGTGTTGCTGCAGGTACAACCGGCATCAGTGAGATGCTTCTTGCCGTGCTTGAGCCGTATGCGGGGAAACTCGCACGTACGGTTCTTCGGGGGCCGCGTTTCCGCTAGGGAACGCGGCTACCCTCTAATGAACAAAGGGGCTGTTTACTCGCAGCGATTGATGTTAACTTCATGATTGTTTCGGTAACGGAAAGGACATGGCCAAGCCGATACTCGATGATGAGCTGTGGGCACTCATTGAACCCCTGCTGCCCCCACCCAAACCACGCCGTTCACGCTACCCCGGACGCAAACCACTCGATGACCGGGCAGTGCTCACCGGCATCTTGTCCATCCTGCAGACTGGCCTGCGCTGGGACCTGCTGCCGCGCGAGATGGGTTGCGGCAGCGGCATGAGCTGCTGGCGCCGTCTGCGCGACTGGCAGGCCGCCGGTGTCTGGGACGGACTGCACGAACTGCTTCTTGCAAAGCTACGCGAAGCGGACCGCATAGACTGGTCGCGCGTGGTCGTCGACTCCTCCTCGATCCGCGCCGTTGGTGCGGGTCAAAAACGGGACCCAATCCCACCGACCGTGCGCGACCAGGTTCAAAGCACCGCCTCATCACAGAAGCGCAAGGCATCCCGCTCGCGGTAATCCTCACTGGCGCCAACCGCCACGATGTCACCCAGCTTCACGCGCTGGTTGATGCCATCCCGCGCATCGCCGGCAAACCTGGCCGCCCGCTTTCGAAACCCCGGATCGTTCAAGGCGACCGAGGTTACGATCACGACAAATACCGCCGTCCACTACACGCTGCCGGCATCGACACTGAAATCGCCCGACGAGGCGAACCTCACGGCAGCGGACTGGGCAAAACCCGCTGGGTCGTCGAACGCACCATCTCCTGGCTTCACAACTTCCGACGGCTGCGCATCCGCTTCGAACGTCTTGCATTCATCCACGAAGCCTTCATGAAAATCGCATGCTGCATCATCCGCTGGAGACGACTGAAAACGTCATCTTGTTAAGGCCTATAAGTTGCGCAAAGCGGTTTGAGCGCGAAGTCAACGATGAGCAGCACACGTACCAACCGCCGGAACTTGCCTTCATGGAGATCGCTCAAGCGAGAGAGACGCAACTACCACCGTTGTTTCCGCTACGACTCCAATCGAATCACGCGCACGTTTCATCGCATTCCGACTTCACCGAGGACACGTCGAGAAGGCGCTACTGTGACCACAAAACGTTTGTTCGTTTAGCCTATCGATCACGAAGCACGGTTGGAGTGCTCGCTCATCATAGTCG
The DNA here is from genome assembly GCF_030412785.1 of Paraburkholderia sabiae. Taxonomy (NCBI): domain Bacteria; kingdom Pseudomonadati; phylum Pseudomonadota; class Betaproteobacteria; order Burkholderiales; family Burkholderiaceae; genus Paraburkholderia; species Paraburkholderia sabiae. The sequence goes on along the minus strand of NZ_CP125297.1, from coordinate 6,592 downwards.
ATCCGGGCGCCCGCGAGGAACTTCAAGCTGGCGTTATCGATATATATGGTAATGCCCTGCGTGTTTACCTTCATGTCGGAATCACCGACTGAATCATCTAGCGTGATGAAATATTTTATATCGTCAAAGCCGCGCACTTCGGCGCACAGACGGATGTAAATCTGCGTTTCGCCTTGCAGCGCGATCAGTTCTGCGACCTTTTCTGCTGCTCGAGGCGTGAGCGCCGGGATGTCGGGTGCCGGTGCTGCTAAGAGAGGCGTCCGTTGAACAACCATATAAGTTTTTCTCGGTAATTGGCTAGGAAGACCGACGGTGTTGATTACTATATGTCAAGCAAATAAACGCAAGGTTTGTGCCACACTGAATGTGACGTACGGGGACTTTGGCATCGCATCGTTTTGCGCGCGCGATGAGCGTTAGGTCCGATTTATTGCTCAGTTTTGTCAGGTTCGTCGGCATTGTTCGCCGATATCGATGGCTATCGATATCAAAACACATGTCATGGAAACGTTCGATTCGCAGAAGCACCATTTGGCAACGAAAGGGCCTGAGGGCGACTGTCAATACGCCGCTTTTCGAGCTTTCACGCAAGTGGCTCGGTTCCAATCGGCAGGCGATGGAATCCAGCGCGGATGTCGGGCAACGCGCGCTTCGCTGTTTTTCATCGAAGTAGTCGTGAACGCGCCCGTCTTCTGTTCATTCTGACTACCAGTCGAAGTGCTGTCACCAGAAAACCTGATTTAATGACAGTCCCGCGTACTGATGCGGGACAGGGCCGGTCGCAACTGACAACCGTGCCCGATTGCTAACGAATTTCCGGAGTAGTACGGGTGTCGACCTGCTGCTGTCGCTGTCGCTGTCGCTGTGGCTGGGCGCCGGCGAAGCACTGGAAGTGGCCATCGCTGCTGACCCCTATTTCGCGCTGGCGTGCGCCGGCCCGGGCTCGCGCACATATAGCGAAGGCTCTCGATCTCGTCGCTCGCAACGGGACCGAGCGGGAGCGCAGCCACGTCTACGTGCTGTCGCTGGCCATCCTCGGACAGATGGCCAGAGCACTCGCCGCCGCCTCGCGCACATCGACCGCTGGCCGCGGGACATCGTCATCCTGTCGATGCCGCTTGGGGCGTTCGGCCTCTTCGCGTTTTCCGGCATGGCCGACCATGACCAGGCACGCGTCGACCTGTGCGAACGCCACGCGAAACACTTCGATGCCGACGGCTGGTGGTTCCTAACCTATCGAGGCTGGACGCACGGCGAAAACGGCGACGTGCGGCTCGGACGCGCGCTCACGCAACGCGCGCTGCAATTGCGGCGACACAACGTGAATGCGGCGCACGCCGTCGCCTACGTGCTGTACGAGTCCGGCGCAAACGACGAGGCGCAGGACATGATTACCGGCTGGCTGCCGGAGTACACAAGACGGGCGTGCTTCACGGCCGCATTGCATGGCATAGCGCTCATCGCCCTTGAGCGGGCAGACACCGGACGGGCGCTCGCCACCTACAACGAGCATGTCGCGCCGGCTGCGTCCCTCGGCACGCCGATCAACATCGTCAGCGACACGTCGTCGTTTCTCTGGCGCATGCAGGCCTACGGCCACGCTGTTCCGGCGGGAATGTGGGACGACGCAGCAAGTACGCGTCAGATTACTTCAAGGAAGGGGCTTTCCGTTCGCTGACTTCCACATGGCGCTGGTAGCCGCGGCGACGGGCGACAGGAAAGCCGTCGAACAACGCGTTGCCGTGCTCAATAAGCTCATCAACGAAGGCAAGCTTCCGGCTGGCCACGTCGTCCCGGCGATCTGCCGTGCGTCGTTGGCCTTCGTCGAAGAAAAGTACGCGCTCGCCGCGGACATTCTCGAGCCGGTCGCGCGAGAGGTTGTGCGAACCGGCGGAAGCGGCGCGCAGCGCGAGGTCGTCGAGGACACGCTTCTGGTTGGCTAATGCGAAGCGGTGAAGCTTGAAAAGCGCACGCGATCCTCAACGAACGGCTGCATCGTCGTCCGTCTCCTCGAGGCTAGCGATGGCTCGACCAGTTGCTCAGCGCACAGGCGCCCCTCGCAAATCAATGATCTGGGCGACCAGCGTGCGGAAACTGCTCGCTCAAGGGATAGGCCCGGTCGCCGCGATCTCGATTGCACAACTTTTCGGTACATGAGTTGTGGTTCAGTGCAAACAGTACTGCCGGCGACCTCGTGAAAATATGGCACATCAGCGCGGCTGACATCGGCTGGCTGACGGGCGCGGTGTAGATCGGTTTCATCCTCGACACACTCGTCGTCTCGCTGAGCGGCGCCGCCGATCGCTTTCGCGCGAGCAGGATCTTCGTCTGCAGCGTCGTCGTCGGCGCGCTGTTCAACCTCGGCTTTGCATGGCTGTCGACCGGTCTCGTGAGTGGCGCGCTCTTCCGCTTCGGCGTCGGTATCTGCCTCGCCGGCATCTACCCCATTGGAATGAAGCTAATTATCGGCTTTCAGGGCTATGTTGCGGGCGCCATTGAGCCTGCAAGCCTCGGGGTGCGTGCATTGAAGGCCGCCGCGATACCTCAGGACGCGCTTTGCGGCGGCCGAAGCACGACAAGGAGTCGACAATGAAAAAGACTTAGCGCGGAGTGCAGGCGACGAAACCCGGAATGCTTGAAACGGTGGAACGCCCGACACCCGTGCCGGGAGCCGGTCAGGTGCTGATCGAGGTCGAGGCATGCGGCATCTGCGGAGCCGACGTCTGTGATATCGAAGGGGCGGCCCCGACACTGCAGTCGCCCCGCGTGCCCCGCCATGAAGTTGTCGGCCGCATTGCTGTCATTGGAGCGGGTACGCCATCTATCTGAAAGATCGGTCGACGCGTAGGCGTGGGCCGCCTCGGCGGACACTGCAATGAGTGCCCCAAATGTCGCCGCGGCCAGTTCCATGCGCATTCTGGATGCCTGCAGCGATACAGACGCACCGATCATTGCTGGCGAGTCGGGTGTAGCGGGTCTCATCGTATTGCTGCAGGACCAGCAAGTGGCCAAGCAAGTGGGCCTCGATGGCTCATCCCGCGTATTGCTCGTCAATACTGAAGGCGCGACCGCGACCGCGACCGCGATCTATCAGGAGTTGGTCGGCGAGACCGCCGAATCCGTCCTCGAGCGCCAACTGGCCTGGCGCGCCAAAGCGATAGCCTGAGCGAATTTCGCATTGCCGTCATCATCGCAGCCGCAATGACGGCATCCGTCAACCAGCGTATAAGAAAGCGCCGCGAGAACGACGATTAGTCCTGCCTCATGACGCGATTCAGGAGACATACCATGAAGTTTGGCGACACCTGAAAAAGTCATTCTGTTAACACCTCATAGCCACAAATCAGAACTTGTGACGGATGGCAGCGCGAGCAAGGATCTGGCGATTGTTGGATGAATCGTTCATGTTGGCGATGCTGGCAACAGCGGGCTTTCCGAGAGACGATGTTCCCGATGCTTGCTGCCAACCAATTCCGAAATAAACATCGATGCGTTTGGACAGAAAGTAGTTGGTCGAAATCGTTACTTGATTGAAATGCTGGTTCCCGACTATGTGGCCGGCAGCGTTTTGAACGCCATTCGAGTGCAAATAGTCATATGATGCAGCGACAGTCCAATCTGGGTTGAAACGATACATTATTCCGACGTCGTAATTGTTGAATATTGCTGTTCCCTCAGCGAGCGACGGGCCGAGATTTGCGTATTGGACGTTGGAGAACGAAGCTGCCAAGATAACCGGGCCGATCGCGTAATTGGCTCCTACGACTGCAGACTGGTAAGTTTTAGCGGAAACATATCCCTTGTTCAGGGCACCCTGGAGAGGAGAACCACCATTCCCATAGGCAGTAAAAAAGCCTGTGACTGGCGCTGCGGTAGGGTTCTTAAAATACTCGAATGCTGCCGCCAGTTTTAATGGCCCGTTCGTGTACCCGGCACCTATGGAATAGCCGCTGGTAGATGTGAAATTACCCGCAACGCCACCAAAGCTATACTCCCCCCCGAAGTTCACGCCGCGGATGTCAGGGCTCATGTACCGTACTGAGTTATTCAGTCGAACTGTGTTGCACGCATTGTCCACGTCCCCTGGGTGCCCGGCCGGCGCGCCTCCCACGAGCGCTTCGGCAGTGAGTGGCTCGGGGAAGTAGAAAATCATGTCGTATTGACGTCCAAATGTCAGGCCACCCCAATTGTCGCGTTTGACACCGACGAAGGCCTGACGACCAAACAGCAGGCCGCCCTGAGCAGTCTGGCCGTTATTTAAGTTCACACCCGACTCAAGGGTGAAAATCGCATGCAAAGCGCCGCCGAGGTCCTCGACGCCGGTCACGCCCCACCGACTTCCCATGACACCAGCAAGCGAATCAAGCGAAACCCTCTTTTCGTCGGCAAGGTTGCTTTGATACATGATCCCTTCGTCGAGAACCCCGTACAGAGTCACGCTATTTTGTGCCTGAGCGAGTGAGCACACGCCGAACATAGCTGCACAGCCCGATTTTGCTAAACCATTGACCATAATGCGGTATCCTACGTAACGTTTTGCGTGTCATATACTTTTTTAACCTGCTGGAGCGGGTACTAATTGCAAGCCGTCGTCAGCAACCCTTTACCATGCCGCAATTTGTTATCCGATTTTGCCCAACTGCTTCCCAAGCATAGGTTATGCCGACTTAGGTTCAATACTGAGATGTTGGTGCACGGCCGCACCCAGCGACTTTCTACCTGGATCAACCCGGTGTTCCCCCTTAAGATAAGGCGAGCCTGTCCTCATGCTGCCCACAGATAAACCCCGCCCGCGCAGCTAGGTTGAACGATGGGCCGATTCCCAGTGAATGTGCTATCGCTTGCTGCGGACATAGCGCAATTCTTTCAGCCGGATCGGTATCGTCAATGCATGTTTTCATGCGAGCCGCCCATGTGCGAAAGTCGCCATTTGGTGTGTAAGCATTCGATCATGAGGGAAGATCGAATGCTAGAAAGGCAGCGTGCAAGGATCAGCGCCCACTAGATTAGGTCTTGTTAACGCGAGAGAACCTCACTTCGCAAGCCCAAGGTAATTTACGGCGAGCGTGGCTACAACTCCGACACGCACCGCGAGCCCGTGAATGGTAGAACGGACGGACTCACTCGTGTCTTCACAACTTCCCAGCGTCTTCGTATCCGCTTCAATCGTCGTAGCGATATTGGGCATGATCGTCGGCTTCGCGGCGGATGGGCGCGCGGATCGCGTGATCGGCATCAATGCGTCCGCGAAGCCGGAGCAGTCGCGCGAGCAGATCACGCGTATCGCAAGGCACACTACGGAACAGGTCGATCTGGGCCGCGACATCACCGCGCAGGATGTCGTGCTCGATACGCGCTATGGAGGCCCCGAATACGCCCTGCCGAATGAGGGCACGCTGGAGGCGATTCGTCTGTGCGCGCGGCTCGAAGGCGTCATGACCGAACAGTTCGCCCCGGGCTCTTCAGCTTGTTCATAGTCGACTCTCAATTCGTTTAGCCTGACACATTAACTTTGCCTAGCGCTATTTGCACCAGAGCCTTTTTCCATCAACAGATGCGGGGTAACACCTCACCGTTCAACCAGTCAACGAGCCGTTCGCCGCCGAACGAGGTCTGCATTCTCACGAGGCCGCGCGCATCATCCGTTACCTAGCCAATCAGCGCGGCATCTTGGCCTAGCGGATGAGCGTGCATCGCATCGACGAGTGCAAGCGCGTCCTGCCTCGCACATACGGCGATTAGCTTGCCCTCGTTCGCAATGTACAGTGGGTCAAGGCCGAGGAACTCGCAGGCCGCCCGCACAGTTGTTTTTATCGGTAGCGCCTCTTCCCAGATGCGCATACTGAAACCCGATTGCTGGCTGATTTCATTGAGCGCATTCCCAAGGCCACCACGCGTCGGATCGCGCATCAGTCGCAGCGACGGGCACGTTTTGAGTAGTTGCTCGGGCAGACCGTTGAGCGCAGTGCAATCCGACACGATGCTGCTGTCAAAACCTAGGTTTTCGCGTTGGGACAGCACGGCAAGAGCGTGCTCGTCAAGACATCCGGACAGCAAGATAGCGTCGCCTGGCTGCGCGTTACCGCCATCCAACTCGACGCCCGCGGTACGACGCCGACGCCCGCTGTCGTAATGAACAGTCGATCAGCCTTGCCGCGTTCGACAACTTTCGTGTCGCCTGTGACGATCTACACGCCAGCGTCACGTGCGGCCCGCGCCATTGACTGGACGATGCGCACGAGATCGACGAGTGGCAGACCTTCTTCGAGAATGAATCCGGCGCTCAGGTAACGCGGCTGGGCGCCGCCGACGGCGAGGTCGTTGACTGTGCCGTTGACGGCAAGTGCTCCGATGTCACCGCCGGGAAAGAACAACGGAGCGACGACGTGGCAGTCGGTACTCATCGCTAACCGTCCGGCAACAGGTGGCATGATGGCCTGGTCGTTGCCCTGCGCGAGCCAGGCGTTATTGCACGCCGGAGCAAATACGTCGGTTACCAGTTGTGCGCTGGCGCGGCCGCCGGCGCCATGCGTCAGATCGATGCGGCCGTTTTTGAAGTCGAGGGGCGAGCGTCAAAAATGGGGTGTTTCAT